>NZ_SMKO01000257.1 GCF_004348685.1 Nonomuraea deserti
GCGTCTTGCCCACCCCGCCCGGCCCGATCAGCGTGACAAGGCGGGCGCCACCGAGGAGCCTGTCGACCTCTGCCAGGGCATGCCGGCGCCCGACCAGGGCGGTGAGCTGGGCGGGAAGATTCGCCCGGGGACGATCGGGGACGCCGGGCGGCGCGTCCTGGCGCAGGATGGCCGGGAGTCCGGGAGGCGGGCCGAGCGACGCGTCCTGGCGCAGGATCGCCTGGTGGAGCGCGGCCAGCTCCGGGCTGGGGTCGACGCCGAACTCGTCCGCCAGCCGGTGGCGCAGTTCCTCGTACGAGGCCAGCGCCTCGCTCTGGCGACCGGCCAGGTAGAGGGCCCGAAGGTGGACGGCGCGCAGCCGTTCGCGCAGCGGGTGGCGGGCCACCAGACCGGCGAGCTCCCCGATGAGGAGGAGATGGTCGCCCGCGGCCAGGCGGGTCTCGGCGTGCTCCTCCACGATGGCGAGGCGTTGTTCGGTCAGGCGGTGCGCCGCCGCGCGGACGAACTCCTCGTCGGCGAAATCGGCGTACGCCGGCCCGCGCCACAGTCCGAGCGCCTCGGTGAACAACGCGGCCCGCGTCGCCGGGTCGGCGGAGCGGGCCCCGGCCGCCAGGGCCCGGAACCTGTCCGCGTCCACCTCGTCGGCCGGGCCGAGGCGCAGCAGGTAGCCGGGCGCCTGGTAGGCCACGCGGTCGCGGCCGACAGCCCGGCGCAGCTGGGAGACCTTGGCCTGCAGGGCGTTGGCGGGGTTGCCCGGCGGCTCCACCCCCCACAGGTCGTCGATGAGCCGATCGGCGGCGACCGGCCGCCCTTCGTGCCCGAGCAGATCGGCGAGCAGCGCCCTGACCTTGGTTTCGGGGACCTTGACCGGCCGGCCCTCGTCGTCCCGCACCATCAGTGGACCCAGCACTCCGAACCACACAGTGGTCACCGTACACAGGGCCGGGCGGCGCACCATCAGCGGACCGTCAGGCATTCCGAAGCGCTCAGGAGCACAGTCGTCACTGCCACAGAACCTGAGAGATCGGACGATGACCATGTCAAGCGCAGCGTTGACCTCCCGCCTGTTCGAACCCGCCAGGCTCGGCCCTCTGCACCTGCCCAACCGGCTGGTGATGGCGCCACTGACGCGCAACCGCGCGTCGGCCGACGGCGTACCTGAGCCGATCATGGCCACGTACTACGCCCAGCGCGCGTCCGCCGGGCTGATCATCGCCGAGGCCAGCACGCCGAACGCGGTCGGGCAGACCTATCCCGACATCCCCGCCATCTACAACGACGCACACGTGGCCGGCTGGCGGCACGTCACCGGGGCGGTGCGCGCCGCGGGCGGCACGATGTTCCTGCAACTGCAGCACGGCGGCCGGATCAGCCACCCGGACACCACCGGGCTGACGCCGATCGCGCCGTCGCCGGTGGCGTTCCCCGAGCCGATCTTCACTCCTGGCGGGTCCAGGCCGGGGGTCGTGCCCCGCGAGATGACCGCCGCGGAGATCCGATCCACCGTGGCCGACTTCGCCGCCGCCGCCCGGCGTGCCATCGACGCCGGGTTCGAGGGGGTGGAGGTGCACGGCGGCAACGGCTACCTCATCCACCAGTTCCTGTCGGAGGTCACCAACCACCGCGCCGACGCCTACGGCGGCTCGGCGGCCGGCCGCATCCGCTTCGCGGTCGAGGTGGTCGAGGCCGTCGCCGACGCGGTCGGTCCCGCGCGGGTGGGCCTGCGCATCGCACCCGGCGTCACGGCCAACGCCATGCGCGAGCACGACATCGAGCACGTCTATCCCGCGCTCATCGGCGCGCTGGCGAACAAGGACCTGGCCTACCTCCACGTCGTGTTCGCCGACCCGACCCAGCCCCTGTTCCACCGGATCCGCAGTGACTGGCCGAGCGTGCTGATCGCCAATCCGGCGCTGCCCTGGCCGACTCCGTTCCCCGCCGACGGCGGCCGGCGCGAGGGCGAGCGGCTGCTCGCGGCGGGCGCCGACCTGATCTCGCTGGGCCGGGCGTTCCTGGCCAACCCCGACCTGGTCGAACGGTTCCGTCGCGGCGCGCCGCTCAACCCGGTGCGCACGGAGCACTGGTACGGGGGTGGTGAGCTCGGATACACCGACTATCCGGTGCTGGCCACCGCCCAGGAAGAGCGCGACCCGCTCGCGGTCTGAGCCCGGTGGCTGTTGCGCTCCAAGTCGACTTACTTTGTAAAGGCGCATGGTGTGTACAGAACCTTTTACATTCCATAAGGCACGGGCTTCGCCCGTACGTCCTCCGAAGAAGATCGCTTGGCTCTGTCGGCGTTCTTGGCCGCCGCTCGGGTTGCCACCACGGACGCAATGTATCTGTGTGACGATCGCACCATTCGTGAAAGGGGAAGCGATGAGATGGCCTGGGCGATCGGTGAAGAACCTGATCTGCTACGTCGGGACGCCGACCGCGCGGATGGTGCTGACCTGATGGCCCCGACCTGCTCAGGCACGAACTCGAACACCCGCCAGCGGAATGAGCCGACCCAGAACCGTGATCCGGCGTCGCTCGCGCCGCATCCTCGTCGATCGACGCATCGGGTGACCTCAGCGATCGCAAAAGGGTCGGGCTAGTTCGAGATCGGCGATCACGAAGGCGGCGAAGCCGACCAGGGCCAGCGCTGCCAGGCTGAGAATCTGCGGCGAGCTCCGGTCGTACTGGGTGCCGCTCCAACTGGTGTGAGCACCAACGCGGTGATCCACACCGTCAGCAGCACCGTACCCCACCAGTCGATCACGGCCTTGCCGGTTCCCTTGGGCGCCGGTCCGCTCCCGCGAGACGATCAGCTGTGGCGAGCGTATGGGAGGAGGGCTGGCGGGGTGCGCGTCGGGCGATTGCCCGACATGGCCTTGACAGGGGGTCAGGCAGCGGCGTCGCGCGAAGGGCGGCGCTCGACGTCGGAGCCGGTTGCCCCGCCGTACGTGGTGATCTTGTAGTCGACGGCGGCCAGCGACAACGTCAGCTCGCGCAGCCGCCGCACGATCGTGTCGCGGTGCTCGGCCAGCATGGCCATCCGCTCGGGCACCGTGTGCTCGCCCGCGTCGACCAACTCGATGTAGTGCTGCAGCTCGCGCATGGACATCCCCGACAGCCGCATCCGGGTCAGGAACACCAGCCGTCGTACCGCGTCGGCGTCGTAGACCCGGTGACCCTGGCTGTCCCTGGCCACGGTGACCAGCCCGGCCCGCTCGTAGTAGCGCAGCGTGTGCGCCGAGAGGGCGAGCCGGTCGGCGACCTCGGCGATCGTCATCGACGAGGGCACCTCGGCCAGGTCGGTGAGGTCGTGGATCGCCTCCACGGTGGGCTGGGCGTCGCCGAGCGCGTCGAGGACCTTGGTCATCAGGTCGTCAGTGGCCATGACCGCCAGCCTAGACGGGCCGGACCGAGGCGGGCGCGTCGGCGAAGTCGGCGGCCCGGGCGACCTCGGCCCAGCGGGCGGTCTCGGCCAGGCCGCGCCGGTAGACGCCGGAGACGCGCTCGACCGCCTCGCGCCCGAGCGGCAGCCGCAGCGGCACCTCCTCGCCGTGCACGAGCGGGACGATGATCTCGGCCGCCCGCGCCGGGTCGCCTTCCTGGCGGCCGTCGGTGCCGGCCATGTCGGCGCGCACGGCGGCCAGCACCTGGCGGTAGGTCTCCGACGGTTCGGCGAACTCCAGCACGTCGGCGCCGTTGAAGCCGGTGCGGAACCGGCTCGGCTCGACGATCATCACGCGGACGCCGAACGGTGCGACCTCTCCGGCCAGCGCCTCCGACCAGCCTTCCAGGGCGAACTTCGACGCCGAGTAGGCCGACACGCCGGGGAAGGACATGCGCCCGCCCTGGCTGCTCATCTGCACGATGGTGCCGGAGCCGCGGGTGCGCATGCCGGGCAGCACCGCCCGCACGAGGGCGGCGGGGCCGAACAGGTGCAGGTCCATCAGCTCGCGCAACTGCTCGTCGCCGATCTCTTCGACCGCTCCGACCACGGCCCGTCCTGCGTTGTTGACCAGCACGTCGACTTGGCCGAACCGGTTGATCGCGGCCTGCACGAGGGCGGGCGCCGCGGCGACGTCGCGGGCGTCGAAGGGGATGGCCAGGAAGGCGCCGGGGTGCGCGTCCGCCAGGTCGGCGACGCTGCCGGGGGTGCGCACCACGGCCACGACGTTGTCGCCCGCCGCGAGGGCGGCCTCGGCCAGCGCGTGCCCGAGGCCGCGGGACGCGCCGGTGATGATCCATGTCTGTGTCGTCATGGATGTGACGCTAGGACTTCGAGCGCGCTCTAACGCAAATCTGATGGGGAGGGTGGCGTCGGCGCGTTGATCGGGCCCGAAGTCCCGAGGCCACGCTCAGGCCAAGTCCGCTCGGGGGTCGGCCAAGATACGACGGAAACCGGCAACCGTTGAACCTGCCGCAGGTGAGGTGCCGGGGCGGATCGGCGTCGGCTGCCCGACCAGGGACAGCGATGCGCAGACGCAGCCCGAGGCCCGATCTTGTGTCACCGTTCGCAGTGGACTTCTTCGCGTACCCGCTCAGATCGGTCAACGGCGCACCCGATAGCGCAGGTGAAGCACCCGGTTGCCCTGAATCATCACGTCAGGATCCTCCAACAGGTGCTGCGCGTGGACCGACCCGAAGTAGCGCTTGCCGGACCCGAACACGACGGGTACGACGTCCATGCGCACCTCGTCGATCAGGCCCGCGGCAAGCACCTGGCCGCCGACGTCGCCGGCGGCGACCTCGACCATGCGGTCACCCGCAAGCTCCTGCGCCTTGGCCATGGCGGCCTCGACGCCGTCGACGAAGTGAAACGGTGCCTCGGGGTCCCAGCCCTCGGGCATCGGCCGGTGCGACACGACGACCACGTGGTCGATGCCGCCCGGAGGCTTCCCGTCCCAGCCGTCCGTCAGGTCGAAGACGTGGCGGCCGACGACCGTGACTCCGATCTGGTCCCAGTACGGCCGGGTGTAGTCGTAGGACGTCTGCGACACCTTCAGCTCGCCGCTCTCGTCCAACGGGACGTCACCGCTGGACAACCAGTCGAACAGCGGTCCGGGCTGGTCATTCTCGTCCGCGACGAAGCCGTCCACCGACACCGAGCTGTACATGACCACCTTGCCCACGGGACTCTCCTCTGCTTTGGGGTGCCCCAAGTTAGCGTGTCGTGAGCTGTCGCTCTTGTAAGAAATCAATCGGCCGGCAGCGGCCAGCCGTCCAGCGCGTGGCCGGGATGTTCGCGCAGGAACCGCCGCCGGACTTCGAGGTACCGGGTCGGCGTGAGCCCGGTGAACGCCCGGAACTCGTGGCCGAAGTGGGCCTGGTCGAAGTAGCCGGCGCGACCGGCGAGGTCGCCCCAGTCGACCGGTCCGGCGGGGTCGATCGCGAACACGGTGGCGGCGAAGCGGTAGGTGCGGGCCAGCCGCTTCGGCGTGACGCCGATGAGCTCCTTGAACCGCTGTGCCAGATGGGTGCTGCTGACACCGGCTGCCACGCTCAGGTCGCCGATCGCCACCGCCCCGCTGGTCGCCGCGATGGCGCTGCTCGTGTGGCGGACCAGGCCGAGGCCGGCGGTCTCGCACAGCCGTCGCATCAGCTCCTCCTCGAGCAGCGCCAGCATCTCGTACGGCCCGGCCGCCGCGGCCAGCCGGTCCCGCAGCTCAGCGATGGCGGGCCGGCCCCAGACCTGCTCCACCGTCACCGGGCGGTCGCACAGCTCGGCCGCGGGCATCGGCAGGAACGGCGCCGGCCCCCACGGCTTGAAGTGCACGCCGACTGACCGGGTCCCCGGCGGATAGCCGAACTCGAAGGCGCGGGTGGGTGTGGTGACCAGGCAGCCGTCGGCGTACTCGGCCGTCCCGATGTCGGTGCCGGCGCGGATGCGGAACGGTGCCCCGAGGTTGACGATGAGCAACGCCGACGGCATCGGCGGCAGCGTCAGCCGGGCGTACGGCGGCGCACCCTCCAGGTAGTAAAGGTCGTCGATCAGCCCGTCCAGCGGCGGTCGCGGCACTCTGGACACGTACTCCACGCCCACAGTATCGCCGACGCCCCGCCGGTATCGAGCGCCGGGATGGAGGGCGTGGGTGATCGGCCCGGCGTTGATCACTTGATGACCGGCCTGGCGGGCGTTGCGGTCTGACAGCGCGCGATGATGAAGTTCCGCAGGAGCGGCAAGACGTCCGGCCCGCCGGCGACCGTCGGGCCGGGTGGGTTCAGAAACCGATGGCTTCGCGGAGCAGCAGGACGGTGGCGCGTCCGGGGCGGGGTTCTGCGTTGAGGATGAGAAGGCGGTTGATGGCGCTGGGCACCCCGTACACCTCCTGGCTCCGGACGTTCTCCAGCGGGAAGGCGTGCTCTTCCACGCGGCGCAGCGCGGTGCTCAGGTCGGGGACCACCTTCTGCGCCCCGACGATCCAGATGGCGTGGCCGGCGCCGCCGGCGTACCCGGGTAGCTGGCTGCCGCTGCCCGAGGCGATCACGATGGAGCCGGTTTCCGTGACAGCGGCGACGCTGCCCACCTCGACGTCGGGGCTGGCCTGCAGCCGCCGTATCTCGTCGGCCTCGGTGGCGCGGTCCATGGCCAGCAGCCGCGGCTTGACGGCCTGGTACTGTCCGCCGGTGTTGATGTCGTCGTCGATGCCGGACAGGCGCAGGGTCTCGCTGGCCGCGGTGAACACGCCGGCGCCCGCGGGGATCAGGGCTTTGAGGTGGGTGCGCGCGGCGGCGACGTCGTCGAGGATCTCGACGGCGAAATTGTGCGCCCTCAGCGCGGCGGCCGCTCGCTCCAGGCGCTCTTCCGACGCCGGTTCTGTGAACTGTGCCGCCGTCACCTGGGCCGAGCCCGGCAGCGGGGTGGTGTCGTAATACCTGACCTCGAAGACACGTTCGGTGAACTTCCAGCCCTCGGGGGTGCGCCGGTAGCGGTCGTGGAAGAGGGCGTAGTTGAGCATCGAGCCGCCGTCGCGCAGGCGTCCGAGTTCGCAGACGTAGGCGCGGCCGGACGCGGTGTCGCCGTCGAGCAGGATCGCACCCGGGTGCGTGGTCTGCACGAAGTAGTCCCACGCCTGCGACAGTTGCCCGGTGCCGGCGCGGATCGCCTCCCGGCCTGCGTGCTCGATGCCGGCGTCGGGGATGCGGTACACGGCGTCGTGGGTGAACAGGGACGCGAGGCGGTCGTGGTCGCCCATCATCGCCGCGTCGGTGAACTCGCCGCGCAGCGCCTCGATCTCGACGCGGTCCGCGGCCGCCTGGAAGTCGTTCATCGTTGCCTCCTGGTTCTCCGCCTCTGGATGGCGGATTCGCCGCTATGACGACGCGGTGCCGCGGATTGTGAAGTGACGTGCCACTTCACGTTCGGGGGCGCTGCGTCGTCATAGCGGTGAGGAAGACGCGACCAAGGGAGTCCTTCACACCATGACCACCCCATTCGATCCCGGGCTGAGCGCGATCACGGGGGAGCGGCGCCGGCTGATCAACGTCGCCTACCGCCTCCTCGGCTCGCTGGCCGACGCCGAGGACGCCGTGCAGGAGACCTACGCCCGCTGGTACGCCCTGTCCCCGCGGCAGCGGGAGGACATCGAGGTCCCGAGCGCGTGGCTGACCAGGGTCGCCGGCCGGATCTGCCTGGACCTGCTCGGCTCCGCACGGGCGCGGCGGGAACGGTATACGGGCCAGTGGATCCCCGAGCCGCTGCCCGAACCCGCGGAGTGGAACAGCGCGCGGCCGGCCGACCCGGCCGACCCGGCCGACCGGGTCACCCTGGACGAGTCGGTCGGCATGGCCTTCCTGGTCGTGCTCGAAGCGATGACGCCGGCCGAGCGCGTCGCGTTCATCCTGCACGACGTCTTCCGCTACCCCTTCGCCGAGGTGGCCGAGATCGTCGGGCGTACCCCGGAGTCATGCCGCAAGCTGGCCTCCTCGGCCCGCCGCCGCGTCCACGCCGCCCAGCTCTCCGCGACCCCGAACGCCCGCAAGGCCGGCATCGTCAGGGAGTTCAAGCAGGCGTGGGAGGCCAGGGACATCGGCGCCCTCATCGCTCTGCTCGACCCGCACGCCACGTCGATCGCCGACGGCGGCGGCCTGGTCAGCGCGCTGCCTCAGCCCATCGAAGGTAGCGAGCGGATCGCGCACGCCTGGATCGGCATTCTCGGCGGGGCGCCCGGCCTGACGCTGGCGGAGCACACGGTCAACGGCCAGCCCGGCCTGGTGGCCCGGCAGGACGGCGTCACCGCGACGGTGTTCGCCTTCGACATCGCGGGCGACCGGATCAAGCGCATCTGGGCGGTACGCAACCCCGACAAGCTCCGGCCCTGGACGTTCACCGCCGGGGAGCCGGCCGGCCGTGCAGCATCGCGGTCCAGGCTCTGGTGAGGATGTCGATGAGGACCTGCTCGTCCTCGAAGGGCGGCACCCGGCTCGCGGCGAGGTAGTGGAGCCGTTCCCCCCCAGCCAGGTCAGCGAGTGCGGGACGGTTCGTCGGCCGGGATTTCCGTACGCAGTTTGACGACGTTCAGGGCGGCCTCGAGCGCCGCCGCTCTGCGCTACCCGCGTACTAGCTGCCGTCATGGGGTGTATGGCCAGGCCAGCCGTGGGAGAGGCGGGAGTCTGAGGCACTCCGACCGGCCCGGGTCACGGTACGGGGCGTCGCCACCGCCCGAGAGAAAACAACCATTCGAAAAGGGAGGACTTCTGATGCGCGCAACCCTGATGTACGGTGCCGGCGACGTCCGCGTCGAGCACGTGCCGGACTCGGTGATCACGTTGCCCACCGACGCGCTGGTCCGCATCACCGCGTCCTGCATCTGCGGCAGCGACCTGTGGCCCTACGGCTCGATGAAGCCGGAAGACGGCCCCGCCCGGATGGGGCACGAGTTCATCGGCATCGTTGAGGACATCGGGCCGGAGGTGACCACGCTCAACCGGGGCGACCTGGTCGTGGCGCCGTTCGCCATCTCCGACAACACCTGCCAGTTCTGCCGCGAGGGCCTGCACACCTCCTGCACCAACCCGCAGGCCGGCTTCTGGCCGGACGATGGCGGCCAGGCCGAAGCGGTCCGTGTCCCGCTCGCCGACGGCACCTTGGTCAAGCTGCCCGTCGAAGCGGACTCGGCCCTCATGCCGTCCCTGCTGACGCTCTCGGACGTGTCCGGCACCGGCTACCACGCGGCCGTGTCCGGCGGCGTCAACCCGCGCACCCGCGTCACCGTGATCGGTGACGGCGCCGTCGGCCTGCTGGCGGTCCTGGCGGCCAAGCGCCTGGGCGCCGAGCAGACCATCCTGATGGGACGCCACCAGGTCCGCACCGACCTCGGCCGCGAGTTCGGCGCCACCGACGTCGTCTCCGCCCGCGGCGAGGAAGGCATCGAGGCGGTACGCGAACTCACCGGCGGGCACGGCACCCACGTGGTCCTGGAGGCCGTCGGCACCATGCCCGCCTACCAGCAGGCCCTGGGCGTCGTTCGCCCGGGCGGCGTCATCAGCCGCGTCGGCGTCCCGCAGTACGAGGACGCGCCGATCGGCTTCGGCAGCCTCTTCCGCCACAACATCCGCCTGACCGGCGGACCCGCGCCGGTCCGGGCCTACATCGAAGAACTGATGCCCGACATCCTGGACGGCACCATCGAACCGGGCAAGGTGTTCGACGCCACGACCGGCCTCGACGGCGTCCCGGCCGGCTATCAGGACATGGCCGACCGCAAGAGCCTCAAGGTCCTCATCAAGCCCTGACCTCGAGCGGCGCGACTGGGTGCGTGGTCCGGCGCGGGGCCGCTCGGCGGGCGTCGCGGGCACCCTCGTGGTGCACGAGCGCGAACGGCTCGGCCGCGGCCTCGATCTCGCCGTCCTGGCCGAGCAACTGCGCGCCGCCGGCACCGGCCTGGAGTTCCTCACCGGCGAACTGCAGGGCTCCCACGACCCCCTCCGGCGTCGTGTTCACCGTGCGCATGCTGATGGACGTTTCCGCTGGTCAGGCATATGGCAAAGCCACCTACGGGTCATAAATCCGGGAATCCGGCTTGCTTGCTCCCACGAAGGGATGCCTCCTTCCATGCCCTCGATATTGGGTTTTGTGCCTATTTGCACTCCTCTGTCTACTTTGGCAGGAGGGGCTCAGCCCGCAGCAACGGATCATGGAAGGCCCTGACATGTCCAACCACTTCACCGGCCTCAGCCTTGGGCCACCACTCGGCGACCAGCGCCTCGACCTGTGCGACCTGTACGCCTTCGGGACGCCCGGCGATCCGAGCAGAACCGTTCTCATCCTCAACGCCAATCCCAACGCGGATGCCCTGCACCCCGACGCCGTATACCGCCAGAACATCGACAACGACGGCGATTACCTGACCGACGTCGCCTTCAGCTGGGTCTTCAGCCCGCCGGCATCCGATGGCTCCCAGACCTACAGCGTCTTCATGGCAACCGGTGCGGAGTCCCGCAGGCCTGAGGCGGTCGGCACCAAGATCGTGTCGGACGCTGCCGTGTCCTTCGGCCCTCAGGCCAACGTGGTCAGCAGCGGCGACTACAAGGTAGCCGCCGGTAGCCGCAGTGACGCCTTCTTCTTCGACTTCGACGGAATCAAGAATCTGTTCGACACCAGCGGCAACCGGAACTTCACCGCACCGCATCTGGGCGGGAAGTCCCCGTGGACGGGAGTCGACTCCAACAGCACGGCCAACGTCTTCTCCATGGCCGTCGAACTGCCGACCGCGGAGCTGGCGCCCAAGCCCGAGCTGCACATCTGGGGCCGGTGCAGCGTCCTGCGCGACGGCGAACTCGTCCACGCGGACCGGGCCGGGCACCCCTCGATGAGCAGCTTCTTCAACACCGACGACACGAAGGTGGAGTACAACGCCAGCGAGCCGGTCAACGACCGGGTTAGGTGGACCGACCAGTTCGTCCACCTGTTGGGCCACACCGGCGGCTACACGCGTGAGGAGGCGATCACCGCGCTCGAGCAGCATGGCCTCCTGCCGGACGTGCTGCACTTCGACCCGTCCAAGCCGGCCGCGTACCCTAATGGCCGGACATTCACGGAAGACGTCATCGACATCCGCGTCGCGTTCCTCACCAAGAACGAGGCGCCGCCCACCGGGCTGACGCCGCACACCGACACCCTGGACCGGTTCCCGTACCTCGGTGACCCGCATCCGGCAGGCACCTCCTGACGACTCCGGGGGACACTCCGAGGCTCCGACGGCGACCCGCCTCAACCGTCCGGTTCGGTTTCCGATCCCGCCCGGCCGTGGACCTGCCTCCTCGCCCGAGCGGCTGGTTCGGGTGCTCCTGCTGGTGCCTCTGCGCCTCGGGCCCCGTGTGGGAGAGCCCTGGCGGGGTGGCAGGAGGCGGTGGAGGAGCTCTGCCGGTCGCGATCGTCTCGGCCGTACTGTGGCGGCGAGCTTGCCGCTGGAATGTGGTGCGCTTATGAAGTTTCTGCCATGTGCGCGCATCCTCGTCTGGTCTACGGTCGAGGCATGTTCCCCCTATGAGCCGCTGCGTTGTGGGGTATGGTCGGTGGGCTGTGCGTGGAAGGTCTTGAGCTTCATGCCCGCATTCGGAGGGTACGGGCATGGTCGTGGCGCCGACCGATTCCCCAAGGGCTATCGGCGTACGTGACCTCCGTGATCATCCGGATCGGCATCGGGGCCGCCGTTGCCGCGGCTGCCGCGCAGAGCGGGCAGATCGATGGCGCGTTCGCAGCGTTGGGCCTGTAGTCGCCGCGCCCTTGATCGTCGAGAAGGTGACGCGGCTGTTCGTCGTCGCGATCGAGTCAGGGCCGTCCACGCCTCAGGAGCAAGCCGAACCTGACCGCAAGCCCGCCCGAAAGGTCCAGGTCGTGGACGAGGCGGGCGCCGATGTTCCCTGACAGCGGGCTCGGCTCGCGCATCGCCTCCGCCGTCGCACGGTTCGACGAACCTGGCGCACCGGTCCGCTTGATGGAGCCCGTTGACGAGCGATCCACCAAGTTCTGGATACGCCTGCTCAAGGCGCTTGCCCGGGATGAGAACGACGGGCTGGGGCCACGGCTTCGTGAGGCAGGAGCACATGAATCACCGGCCGTCTCTGTCGCGGATTGTCATGTCGTCGACCTCCTTTTCCTCTTTCTCGACAACGAGCTGGACGAAGAAGGGATGGCAGAGGTCCGCGAGCATCTGGAGGAGTGTTCCGCATGCCTGGTGTCAACGGCCATGAAGATCCCCAGGTAGGTGGACTTGGGTTCTCTCAACTGGTGGCCATCAGAAATCCATACTGATGGCCGGGGTGGTCCTGATGGGTGGTCAGGTCAATGGGGTGACGCCCTTGC
>NZ_SMKO01000258.1 GCF_004348685.1 Nonomuraea deserti
TGTATAAGAGACAGGCCCCGGCCCGCTGGAGGCGGTGGCCACCGGCTGGCGGTGCGCGATCCCGGGCCCGCGTACCGTCTGGCCTGGCAGCCGCTGTCGTCGCCGTCGCCCGGTCCCGGCCAGGTGCTGATCGAGCTGCGGGCCGCGGGCCTGAACTTCCGTGACCTGGTCCACGCCGTCAACCTGCTGCCCGGCGAGGCGCTGGAGGGCTTCTACGGCGGCTTCCCGCTGGGGCTGGAGGGCGCCGGTGTGGTCGCCTCCGTCGGCCCGGACGTGACGGGCGTGCGCCCCGGTGACCGCGTGATGACGGCGCAGGCCGTGGGCCTGGGCACCCACGCCGTCGTCCCGGCCTGGGCGATCATGCCGGTGCCGGAGCGCATGAGCTTCACCGAGGCCGCCACGATGCCCATGGCCCACCTGACCGCCCATGCCGCGCTGGGCCATGTCGGCGGGCTGCGGGCCGGTGAGACGGTGCTGGTCCACAGCGGCGCCGGCGGGGTGGGGCTGGCGGCGATCCAGTACGGCCGCCGCCTGGGCGCCCGCGTGATCGCCACCGCCGGCACCCGCGCGCGGCGGGACTTCCTGCGCGCCCGCGGCGTCGAGCACGTGTACGATTCCCGGAGCCTGGACTTCGCCGAGCAGATCATGGAGCTGACCGGCGGGCACGGCGTGGACGTGGTGCTCAACTCGCTGGTCGGCGAGGCGCTGATCCGCAGCGTGGAGATCCTCGCGCACGGCGGGCGGTTCATCGAGATCGGCAAGCGCGACATCTTCGCCGACCATCGGCTGCCGATGCGTCCCTTCGGCAACAACACCGCTTTCATCGGCCTGGACGTGGGCACGCTCATCACCCAGGAACCGGACCGGTCCGCCCGCGTGATGTCCGAGCTGGCCGGCGAGGTGACCGCCGGGCGGGTCACGCCGCTGCCGCACACCGTCTATCCGGCCGGCCGTGTCGCGGACGCCTTCGCGGCGATGCGCCACTCGCGGCACATCGGCAAGATCGTCGTCTCGTTCGGCGCCGGTGACGAGTCCGTGCTCGTCGAGGCGGGGCCGCGCCCGCCCCGGTTCGACCCCCACGGCACCTACCTGGTCAGCGGCGGGCTGGGCGGCTTCGGCGCGGCGACGGCCCGCTGGCTCGCCGCACGAGGCGCCCGCCACCTGGCCCTGGTCGGCCGACGCGGCGTCGACAGCCCCGAAGCGGCCGATCTCCTGCGCGACCTGGGCGAACTCGGGGCGGCCACGCACGTGTACGCGGCCGATGTGAGCGATCGGGCGGCGATGAGCCGCGTCGTCCAGGAGGCGCGGGCCGAGGGCCGGCCGCTGCGCGGCGTCGTCCATGCGGCCATGCACCTCGACGACGCCCCGATCGGCGATCTCACCGATGACCGGATCGCGGCCGTGCTCCGGCCCAAGATCGCCGGGGCGCTGGTCCTGGACGACGTGACCGCGAAGGAGGACCTGGACCTGTTCCTGCTGTACTCCTCGGTCACCACCACGCTCGGGCATGTCGGACAGACGTCGTACGTGGCCGGCAACCAGTTCCTGGAGGCGCTGGCGCGCCGCAGGAGAGCCCGCGGCCTGCCCGCTCTGGCGGTCTGCCTGGGCGCGCTGGCGCAGACCGGCGTCGTGGCACGCGGCGCGGGCGACAGGCTGGCCGCGTTCGGCGTCGAGGCGATCAGCCCGCGGGAGGCGTTCGCCGCGATCGAGGACATGCTCGCCGGCGGAGCGGACGTGGCCGGGGTGGGCCGCTGCGACTGGAGCCGGCTGCGCCAGGTCCTGCCCGCCCTGGACCGGCCGCGGATGTCGCCGGTCATGCCGGCGTCGACGCGGCAGGAGGACGTCAGCCCCGAGCAGATCGCCAGGGAACTTGAGGCGATGGACGCCGGCGAGGTGCTGGCGTACCTCACCGAGCACATCCCGCGGCTCCTGGCGTCGATCCTGCAGATGCCGGCCGAGCAGATCGCCCACGACCGCAAGCTGGAGGACTACGGGATGGACTCCTTGATGGGCGCGCAGGTGCTGGCCTCGCTTCGCCACCGGTACGGCATCGACATCCCGCCGATGGAGATCCTGCGCAGCGGCGGCACGGTCGCCGACCTCGCCGGTCTCGTCCTGGACCGGCTGCGGCCGCAGGCGGCCCGGGACACGGCGCCCGGCCGGTAGAAGCCCGGCGAGGCCCCATGGGGGCGCGGGAGAAGGACCGCCGCCCGGAGGACTCCGGGCGGCGGGAGAGGAAGAGGAGCGCTCATGCCGGTCGGTGTCCGTCGCCGCCGTTCCCGCCACGGCGGCGCGGCCGCCGCCGTCTCCCCCGCCGCTCCCGGCCCTCAGCTGGAGGATCCCGGCGCCGGCTCGGCCGCGCTCGGCCGGCTGGGCCGGGCGGCGGCCCGCCGCGGACGGCTCGTCCTCGCGGTGTGGCTGCTCCTGGCCGGCGGTTCGGTGATGCTGCTGCCCGGCCTCATGCAGCGGCTGGCTCCGCCCTCGCTGGAAGTGCCGGGTTCCCGGTCCGCGGCGGCCGCGGCCATGATCGCACGCGGGCTCCCGGAGCTGGGCGAGGAGCAGATGCTGCTGGCCTTCGCCTCGGCGAGCCTGGACGCGGGCGAGCCGCGCTTCCAGCAGGCGATGGCCGCCACGGTGGACGCGCTGGCCGCCCGCCAGGACATCGGCGCGCTGCTTCCGCTCCCGGAGATCGACGGCGGGCATCCCGGCCACGCGTACGTGCTGGCCGGCGTGCACGGGGACGAACTCACCCGTCAGCGGAATCTGCCCGCCCAGCTCGCGAGCGCGCGGCAGGCCGCCGGCGACGCGTCGGCGGGCGCGGTCAGCGTGACGATCCTCGGCGTCAGCCGCGCCTTCGCGCAGATGGCGCACACCGACATGGCCGACCTGCGGTCGATGGAGGCCGTGACCATCCCGGTGGCGGCGCTGTTGCTGGTGTTCGGGCTGGGGACGGTGGGCGCCGCGGTGGTGCCCCTGGTGGTGGGCGGCTCGGCGATCATGACCGGCGCGGGCGCGCTCGCGGTGGCGGGCACGCTCGTGCCCGTCGATTCGACCATGCTGACCTATACGGTCACCATGTCGCTGGGGCTGGGGCTGGACTACACGCTGCTGATCCTGCTGCGTTACCGCCAGGCCCGCCGCGCGGGCCTGGCGCCCGTGGCGGCGGCAGGACGCGCCGCCGCCACCGCGGGCAGCACGGTGGCCTGGTGCGGGGCCGTCGTCGTCGTCACCTCCTGCGCGCTGCTGGTCGTCGGCGTGCCGTGGGCGCGTTCCCTGGCGCTGGCGGGGACGCTGGCCGCGCTCGTCACCCTGGCGGCCGCGCTGACGCTGGGGCCCGCGCTGCTGGCCCTGGTGGATCGCCGGCTGGAGTGGGGCAGGGTGCCGAGGTGGCGGGCCGGGCGCGGCACGGGGCGGCCCGCGTGGCTGCGCGGCGCCGAGCATCTGATGAGGCGGCCAGGCCGGTACGCGGTGGCGGCCGTCACCGTGCTGCTGCTGGCCGCCGCGCCGGTGCTGCATCTGCGGCTCGGGCTGCACTATGACCGGGGCGCGCTGGCCGGCACCGACGTCGGCGCGGGCCTGGCCGAGCTGGAGCGGGACGGGGTGGCCGGGCTGACCGCTCTGGCGCTGCCGCACCCGGACGGCGCCGCCCCGGTGGACACCTTCGCGTTCGGCCAGGCTCTGCGGGCCGACCCGCGGGTGTCGGTGGCCACCGTGCTGGACAACGGCAGGGATCTGACGGTGATGCTGGTCGCCGGCAGGCCCGCCCCGGACAGCGACGCCGGCGCCGCCCTGCAGCGGGACGTGCACTCCCTCGCCGGGCGCCTGCTGCCCGCCGGTCAGCAGGTGCTGGCCACGGGGCCGACGGCACGGCTCACCGACCTGGCGGACGGCGCGCTGGGCGGATTGTGGCGGGTGCTGGCGGTCGTGCTGCTGGCGTCGTCCGCGCTGCTGCTGATCGTCTTCCGCAGCCTGCTGATCCCGGTGAAGGCGCTCGCCATGAACCTGCTGTGCGTCTGTGCCACCTTCGGGCTGCTCACCGTCGTCTTCCAGGACCTGGGCGGGCAGGGCGCCGACATCAACGTGCTGCTGCCGCTGGTCGTCTTCACCATCGTCTTCGGCCTGTCCCTGGACTACGAGGTCTTCCTCGTGCACCGCATCGCCGAGCACTACCGTCGCGACGGCGACAACACCGCCGCCGTCCTGCACGGGCTGCGGCATACGGCGCGTCCCATCACGCTGGCCGCCGCCATCATGGCCGTCACGTTCGGCGGCCTGATGTTCACGCGGCGGCTGGACTTCCAGCAGGGCGGCTTCGCGGTGGCGGCGGCGATCGTCATCGACGCGACGATCATCCGGATGGTGCTGGTCCCGTCCCTGATGCGGTTGCTGGGGCAGCGCAACTGGTGGCTGCCGGGAAAGCGGGGCAGCGCCCGGTGAAAGGCGTCCGGCCGGGACGTCAGTGACGCAGGAAGGCGCGGATGGCCGGGACGAGCCGGTCATGGGCGTCTTCGAGCACGTAGTGCCCGGCATCGCGGAAGGCGTGGATCTGGGCGCGGGGCAGGCGCCGACGCCACTCGTGCAACATCAGCGGGTCGAACACCGGGTCGCGCAGCCCCCAGCCGATCAGTACGGGCCGGTCGGCGAAGGCGGCCAGGCTCTCGCCCGCCCGCAGCAGCAGCGGCCAGGATCGGTCGCCGGGCCCCAGCGGGATGTCGTGTACGAACCGCTGGACGGCCACCCGGTGCCCCCCGCGGTCGTCGGGGGCCAGGAAGGCGGACCGCACGTCGGAGGGCAGCCGGTTGCGGACCCCGAACGGCGGCAGCGTGGCCAGGCGGGCGAAGGCGTGGTGGCGCAGGAACAGCCGCTCGCCCAGCCGGGTCTCACGCAGCAGCCACAGCGGCAGCCGCAGCGCCGGCCGTACCTGCGGGCCGTGCGGGTTGGGGAAGGCCGCGCTGTTGAGCACAACCAGCCGGGCCACCCGGCCGGGGTGGCGGCCGGCCCAGGCCATGCCGATGGGGCCGCCCCAGTCGTGCACCACGAGCGTCCAGCCACGGTCCGGGGCGGCCCGTTCGGCGACGAGGTGGGCGGTGAGCGCGTCGAGGTCGTCCACGCGGGAGGCCAGAGTGTGGGGGTAGCGGTCCCGGCCGGGCTTGTCCGACAGGCCCATGCCGATGTGGTCGGGCGCGATGCAGCGGTGCTCGCCGCGCAGCGCCCCGATCAGCCGCCGCCACTGGTAGCTCCACGAAGGGTTGCCGTGCAGCATGAGCACGGGCGCCCCGTCGCCCTCGTCCAGGTAGTGCTGGCGCAGCCCGTCACGGGCGAACCAGCGGGAGGCGAAGGGGTAGCCGGGCAGGCGCGGGATGTGGCGGGGCATCGGGACCTCAGGGCTGGATCGGCGGTACGGGCGGGCGGCCGGCGCGGTCGGCGTCCGGGCCCGCGGCGTGGGCGGACAGGTGGGCGGCGAGCCTGGCCAGGCCGTCGGCCGTGCTGATGCGCGGCACGTAGCCGAGATCGCGGCGGGCGGCGGAGATGTCGAACCAGTGGGAGGTCGTGGCCTGGACGGCGGCGATCCGCGTGACCGGGGGCTGCGAGCGCGGGCGGGCGAACCGGTAGCCGTATTCGACGACCGCTGCCCCCATCCGGGCCACGCCGGCCGGGACGTGCCGGGTCACCGGCGGCAGGCCGGCCGCGCCCAGCAATCCGTTGACCCAGGCGGCGACCGTGATGGGCTCGTCCTGGGTGATGAAGTAGGCGCGGCCGGCGGCCGGCGATCCCGGGGCGAGCGCGTCCAGGGCCAGCAGGTGGGCTTCGGCCGCGTTCCCGACGTAGACCGTGTCGATGCGTTTGCCGGGGGCGCGCGGCAGGACGAGCCGGCCGCGGCGGGCCTGCGCGACGAGCCTGGGCAGGAAATGCGGATCCCCAGGCCCCCAGATGAGGTGCGGGCGCAGCGCGACGGTGGCCAGCCGGTCGCCGTCGGCGGCCAGCACGATCCGTTCGGCGATCGCCTTGCTCGCCGGGTAGTGGGCCAGGAAGCGGCGGGCGTAGGGGGCCGACTCGTCCACGCCCTCCAGGTCGCCTCCGTCGTGCACGACGCTGGGTGAGGAGGTGTGCACCAGCCGGGTGACGCCGGCCCTCAGGCAGGCCTCGATCAGGTTCGCCGTGCCCGCCACGTTGATCGACCGGTAGGCGTGGGCCGGTCCCCACATCCCGGCCAGGGCGGCGCAGTGCACGACGGCCTCGCAGCCGGCCACGGCGGCCCGTACGCCGTCCGGGTCACGGATGTCGGCGGCGTGCTGGACGACGCCGAGCGCGTCCAGCGCCGGGTGGCTGCGGCGGCTCAGCGACGAGACGTGCTCGCCTCGCGCGGCCAGCAGCCGGCACACGGCCTGGCCGAGGAATCCGCCGCCGCCGGTCACCAGCACCTTCACCGCTCATCACCGTCCAGCCGCCGCGCGGCCCAGCGGGCCAGCAGCGGGCGGCGGATCTTGCTGGCGTGCCGGACGTCCATGGGGAAGCCCGGGTGGGCCAGCACGTGCCCGATGCCGCCGATCGCGGCGGCCCGTACCCGTTCGACGATCTCGCGGCGCTCGCGCCTGGGGGTGCCCGGCTCGCATTCCACGCACAGCACCGGGCGCTGGCCGCCCGGGGGTCCCACCCCCACCAGCGCGCTGCGGTGCACGCCCGGCAGCGCGTTGACGATCGGCTCGACCTGGTCGGTGTACATCTCGCCGTCGGCGGTGCGCACGCGTTCGCTCTTGCGTCCCGCGAACCACAGACGCCCCTGCTCGTCCTGCCAGCCGAGGTCGCCCATGCGGTGCACCGGCTCGCCGTCGTCGTCGATGCGGGCCAGCGCGGTCTCGCGCGGGCGCCCCACGTACGGGTCGCTGACCGCGGGGCCGGCCACGGTGATCTCCCCCACCGTGCCGGCCGGCACCGTCAGATCGTCCGACCAGCGCGGGATCGCCTCGTCGGTGATGCCGATGACGCGGACCCGGTTGCCCGGCAGCGCGGCGCCCAGGCAGGTGCCGGCGCCGCGCGCGGTGTCCGCCGCCGTTCCGGCGAGTTCGGCCGCGTCCGCCATGGCGACCAGCAGGCATTCGGTCGCGCCGTACACCGAGCGAACGTCGGCGTGCGCGGGCAGGCACCGCTCGGCGCGCCGCAGCACCGGGAAGGGCAGGGGCGCGCCGGCGGTGAGCACGATCTGGAGGCTGTCCAGGACCTGCCCGCGGCGCGCGCAGTGGCGGGTGAGCCGGTCCAGCAGCGCGGGCGCGGCGAACAGGCCTCGCACGCCGTGGGCGGCGATGGAGGCGGCCATGGCGGCCGGGTCGGTGCGTCCGGGGTGGCGCAGGTCGAGCCGCGGGATGACCGAGGCGCACCCCATCGCCGGCGCCGCCACCGCGAACGGCAGGAAGGTCGAGTACACCGTGGCGCCAGGCTCGAGCGCGCCCAGGTGCGCCAGCAACTCGGTCTGCCCGGCCAGGTGCCGGTGACGGAAGGGCACTCCTTTCGGCACGCCGGTGGAGCCGGAGGTGAAGGCGATCAACGCCAGGTCGTCGGCGTACGGCGCCCGTGGGCGCGCCGCGGCGACCGGCGGCGCGCCGGCGCGGAGGCGGCGGAGGCGGGCCAACCACAGGGCGTACGTGGCGAACGTGACGGTGGTGGTCACGCTGTCGCGTGCCCAGCCCAGCACGACCCGCGCCAGATGGGCGCGCGGAACCGCGATGAACGCCTGGACGGCGGCCTCCTCGAGGCAGGCTCCGATGGCGCGCGCCCCGAGCCCCGGGTCGATCAGGACGGGCACGGCCCGCAGCCGCAGCAGGGCCAGCACCACCGCGACCAGATCCCGGCCGGGCGGGATCATCACCGCGGCCCGAGTCCCGGCCGTCACCCCGGCGCGGGCCAGCCTGGCCGCGGCCTGGGTGATGAGCTCGTCGAGCCGCCCGTAGGTCAGCGTCTCGGCGCCGCGGCGCCGATCGACGCGGCAGGCGACCGTGCCGGGCCGGGCGCGCATCCAGTGTTCGGTCATCGCCACGACGTCGAAGAGCGGGGTGCTCACACCTCACCTCTCACAGCTCGTTTTGGATCACTCACCGTATGGTAGCTATCCGTAACAGAATGCTACTTACAGTGATTGGACTTGCCATGCGCCGACTCATCACCGTCCTCGCCTCCACAGCCGCAGGAACGGCCCTCATGGTCGTCATGGCGGGGCCGGCCCTCAGCGTCTCGATCATGGACTGCGTGCTCGGCACCGGCGTCGTCCTGCCGAGCCCGACCAGCACGACCCGCATGGCCTGCTACGGCGGCACCTTCCATGGCTCGCCCGTGAGCGGGATCGCCTGACAGGCGGGCTCAGCAGGGCACGGCTTCCAGGAGGGGCATGTGCTTGGGCAGCCCGCCGCCGAGGAACCGGAGGGCAGGCGCCGCCGCTGCCTGGGGCGGCGTCTGGGGCGGCGCCGACGCCGCGACGCCCGGCGCCGCGCCGGCGGGACTGGCGACGAGACTCGCCGCGACGAGCCTGGCCAGGGCTTGGGCGACGGTGTCGACGGGAACGTTGATGCAGATCTTGCCCTGCACCTCCCCCGGCACCTCCCCCTGGCCATCGAGCGGGCCATCCACCGGGGCATCGACCGGGGCATCGACCGGCGGGGGCCCGGCGCCGGGAACGCCGGTGGCGACCGGACCGGCCGACGGGGGCGCGGTGCTGGAAACGCCGGCGGCCACCGGACCGGCCGGCCCGCCGGCGAGCAGGACAGCGAGCGGGACAGCGGCGGGAACGCCGGTGAGAAGCGAGATACGCACGATAGGTCCTCGGGTCAGCACGGTGAGAAGATCAGGGTGGCGTTGTGGCCGCCGAAACCGAACGAGTTCGACATGACCGGCCTCGGCGGCATGGGCCGCACCCGGCCGACGACATCGACCTCGCACCGCGGGTCCACGTGTTCGAGGTTGGCCGTGGGCGGGATGGCCTGCTCCTGCAGCGCCAGCACGGCCGCCACGGCCTCGATGGCGCCCGCCGCCGCGATGGCGTGCCCGGTGACCCCCTTGACCGAGGTGACCGGAACCCTCGCCGGGCCGAACACCTCGTTGATCGCCTGGGCCTCGGCCACGTCGTTGAGCGGCGTACCTGTGCCGTGCGCGTTGACGTGCGAGATCTCCTCCGGGGCCAGGCCCGCGTCGGCGAGCGCGGCTCGCATGCAGCGGGCGGCCCCCTCGCCCTGCGGCGACGGCGCGGTGAGATGGTGAGCGTCGGAGGTGGAGGCGTAGCCGGTGAGTTCGGCGTAGACGTGGGCGTCGCGGCGCATGGCGTGTTCGAGGTTCTCCAGGACGACGAACGCGGCGCCTTCGGCCAGGACGAAGCCGTCCCGATCGCGGTCGAAGGGCCGGCTGGCACGCTCGGGCGCGTCGTCGCGCTGCGACAGGACCTGGCAACGCCGGAAGCCCAGCAGCACCGTCGGAGTGATACAGGCCTCGGCTCCGCCGGCGATCGCCACATCGGCATACCCGTCGCGCACCAGGCGGCCCGCCTCGCCGATCGCGTGGGAGCCCGAGGCGCAGGCCGTCTCCACGGACAGGCTGGGACCCTGGATGCGGTGGTGCATGCTGATCGCGGCGGCCGCCGAATTGTGCATGGCCATCGGCACGCTCAGCGGACCCGGATCGCCGCGTTCAGGATGCCGCCCTCCGAGCATGACAAGCTCGTCCGTCATCCTGCCGCCGAAGCACGTGCCGGTCACCACCGCCTGCCGCTGCGGCGCCGCTCGCAGAGCGCCCGCGTCGGCCAGAGCGTCGGTGGCGGCGCACACAGCCAGCTGAGCCATCCGGTCGAGCCGCGACGCCTGCTTGGGAGGCAGGTACGCTTCCATGTCCAGGCCGGCGATCTGGCAGGCGAAGCCGACGCCCAGCCCCTCGGTGTCGAACGAGGTGATCGGGCGGGCGGTGGACCGGCCGGCCAGCAGCGCGTTCCACACCTCCTTGGGGTGGGCGCCGGCCGGAGTGCGCACCCCCAGGCCGGTCACCGCGACACGAACCCCGGGCACCCTCACACCGACCCGCTCAGCAGCAGCCGGGCCTTGGCGATCACATCGCCCACGGTCCGTACGTCCGCGAGGGTTTCCCGGGGCAGCGGCCCCCACCTGTCCTCCAAGGCGACGTGCAGCTCGGCCAGGTCCAGGCTGTCGGCCTCCAGATCTTCACGCAGCAGCGCGTCCCCGGTCACCCGGCCCGGGTCGACCTTCAGGATCCTCACGCAGTGCTCGCGCACCACGGTCGCGATGTCGTCCTCACTCATGGCGAACTCCCTCCCCCAGGGCGCAGCCGGCGCCCGTGCCACCCAGCGTCGCCCATACCGCGACAACTGATCACTTGTGGCGCGGCGTGCGCCGTTAAGAAGTCGATCAAGTTTTCCGGTCAGGTGCTGCGCTCGCCGCCCCGCAGCACGCGCGCTCCTATCGTGGGCCCCACCTCGGGAAGATCACCGAGCACCACACACCGGCCACCACCAGCACAAGGAGACGACATGCCCGTTCACCCGCTCATGCGCGCAGGCGCGGCCACAGCGGCGGCGGTGGCGATGACGACCACCGCCCCCGCCGCGGCGACCGCCCGGCAGACCCTGCTCACCTGCCAGGTCTCCACCACCGCCGAACGCCCCATCACGTTCGACCCGCCGGTCAGATTCCTGCCGAACACCGTCACCGCCCAGGCCAGGCTCGCGCTGACCGGCTGCACCTCCTCATCGCCCTCGGCCGCCGGCATGCGCTCCGGCCTCATGACCGTGCGCAGCACCGGCCGCGCCTCCTGTGCCGGTGCGCAGGACATACGAGGCAAGGGCACCATCACCTGGTACGGCGCCGACGGCCGCCGAGCCGGCGTCTCCACCCTGCGGCCGTCGATGGAGAAGGTGGCCGGCCACAACCCCGGCGACATGCTCCTCAGCGGACGGGTCAGCAAAGGAGCGCTGGCGGGAAGCAAGGTGGTCGGCACCGCCACCCCGACCTCCAACGTCAGCCTCTGCGCCACCAAGGGACTCAGCACCGTCCACGGCAAGGGCAAGATCACCTTCCTCGCCTGACCACCCCGGCTCCGGCCGCACGATGACCCCGCCCACCGGCCCGCGCCGCGGCGGGCCGGTCGTCGCCGGCGGCCGGACTCCCCCGCTGTCACTTTCCCAAGTCGTCTGCACGGCTGTCCTGGGCTTTCGGGCGTCTGTGCAGAGGACTTTGAAGCACCGGCCTGTCCCTAGTTCTCTGCGCTACGGTGCAGATGTTCCCCTACTCGCGTGCGCGACGGTGAGGTCCCGGCATGGACGGCGGCCAGGCGCAGATCATCGAACAGGGCGTGCTGACCGCCCCGGATGAGGAGTGGGACGTGGCGGTACGCCAGGCGGAGGTGATCGGCCGGTTGGCCGCCGAACCGCGGGTGGGATTGGCGGCCGCGGACGCGGCTGCCTCCGAGCTGGGGATCTCGCAGCGTCAGGTGTACGTGCTGCTGGGCCGGTGGCGCGCGGGTGAGGGCGTCGTGTCGGACCTGCTGCCCGGGCGCTCCAGCGGCGGGCGGGGGCAAGGCCGGTTGCCGGCGGCGGTCGAGGCGATCCTGCGGGAGGTCATCGACGCGCGGTATCTGAACCGGCAGCGCCGCTCGGTGGCGTCGGTCTACCGGGAGGTCGTACGCCGGTGCCGGGGCGGCGGGCTGCCGGTGCCGGCACGCAAAACGCTGGAGCGGCGGATCGAGGCGCTGGATCCGGCGGCGGCCGCCACGGCACGAAAGGGCGCCGACGGGGCGCGCCGCCTGCGGTCGGCGGGCGGCGATCCGCCGAGCATCGAGGGCCTGCTGCAGCAGGTGCAGATCGACCACACCCCCGTCGACCTGGAAGTGGTCGATGAGCGGCATCGGCTGCCGATGGGCCGCCCGTACGTCACCGCGGCGATCGACGTGGCCAGCCGGTGCGTGGTCGGCCTGGTGGTGACGCTGGAGGCTCCCTCCGCGCTGTCGGCCGGGCCGTGCCTAGCGCACACGGTGTGCGACAAGCGGCCGTGGCTGGAGCGGCTCGGCCTGCAGGCGGTGGCCTGGCCGATGAGCGGCAAACCGCACGAGATATACGTGGACAACGCCACCGAGTTCCGCAGCGAGGCGCTGCGCCGGGGCTGCGCTCAGCACGGGATCACGCCGGCCTACCGGCCATCGCCGCGTTCTTCGAACGGCTGGTGGCGGCTCGGTGTTCGGGCGAGCACGCCCGCTGGGGCTGCCTGGTCACCAACACCCACGCCACGGCCAGCGGTGGCCTGCCGGAGATC
>NZ_SMKO01000259.1 GCF_004348685.1 Nonomuraea deserti
GAGGCCAGGTCACGATTCGGCGGGAGCGTGACGATTCTGCGGGTCGGCGTGGCGGCGACGGCCGAGGCCGCCGCCTTCCCGCCCGGCTGTCCCGGATCGGGCCGCCCCGGGCGGCGCAGCTGCCGGTAGACGGAGAGCACGCGCCAGGCTCGCGAAGAACGGATCCTGCTGACCTGGTCGCGGTAGTCCGCCAGCCGGCCGGTCACGGCCTCCAGCTTGTCGCGTAATCGGGCGTTCTCCTGGCGCAGCTTCGACTCGGCCGTGACGAGCTTGTCCAGGCGGTGCTGGGTGAGGGAGTGGCGGTGCCGCTCGCCGTTGTAGACCGTGCGGAGCCTGGACAGCTCCGCGCGCTGCGTCCGGTGCTCCTCGTCGAGCTCGGCGACGCGCGCGTGCAGGCTGCGCAGCGCCCGCGCGTGCGCGTCCTCGGCGGTCCGCGTGGCCTCACCGTGGGCCGCCTCCGCCGCCTGCAGGTCCTCGGCCTGGGCGCGGACGAGAGCGCGCAGCTCGTCGCGCTGGGCGGCGACGGCGTCGGCCGTCTCGCGGAGCGACTCCATGCCCGCGGTCAGCCCGTGGATCGACTCCAGCAGCCGGTCGCGTTCCTCCTCCGTGGCCCCGGCCGCCTCGCGCAGCAGGCCGAGCTCGGTCTCCGCCGCCCGCAGGCCGGCGCGGAGGCGGTCGCGGTCGTCCGCCAGCGCGTCGAGCCGCTCCTGCAGCTCGTTCCGCTCCGCGGCCGCGCTGCCGGCGAGCTCGGTGGAGAGCCGGGTGACGGTGTCCTGGAGCGCCGACAGCTGGTCGAGGACCTGCTGCCCCGCCCCGCTCGCGCCGAGCCGCTCCTTCAGCTCGGCGTTGGCCGCGGTGACGTCGCGGTAGAGGCGGTTGGCCCGCGCGAGCTTGTCGCGCAGGCCGCGGGCCTGCTCCTCCAGCCGCTCCTCGCGCTGGAGGAAGTCGGATTCCTCCTGGCTGAGCCGGTAGGCGGGGACGGGGCGGGGCGCCTCCCGCCGTACGGCCACCACGGCGATGTGCCGCGGCAGCACGGTCAGCTCGCCGACCTTGAACAGGGGGTTGATCAGGCGGCGCAATCCGGCGCGGTAGAAGGTGCGGCGGTGGTCGTGGTGCGGCATCAGCCCATGAGGTACGGACACCAGCAGCGTCCCGCCGGGCGCGAGCACCCGGTGCAGCTCGGTCAGCACCGCCCGGGGGTCCGCCACGTGCTCCAGCAACTCCCCGGCGACGGCCGCGTCGAAGCAGCCGTCGGGGAAGCAGAGGCGCTCGCCGTCGCCGCGCACGAAGGCGAGCCGGCCGCCCGTGTCGCCAGCCGTGTCGCCGCCCGTGTCGCCGTCGGTGTCGCCGCCCGTGTCGCCGTCGCTGTCGCCGACCGTGTCGGCGGGCAGCTCGGCGGCCAGCCCGGCGGCGAAGGCGACGGCCTCCTCCTCGACGTCGACGCCGATCACGCGGTCGCCGCGGCGGGCGGCGAGGACGGACAGGGTGCCCTGGGAGCAGCCCAGGTCGAGGATGCGTCCCGAGGGAAGGCGATCGAGCAGCCAGTGCAGCCGGCTCCTGGTCAGCTCCTGCGTCTCGGGGTCGACATCTATCCCGTTATAGGCAAAATGGACGCGATCGTGGTTCATGTGGGCTGGGACCCCTGAAGGATGATCAGTGAGGGCCCGACATTACCATTTTCACGAAATAGCCGTTAAGGGCGGTATGCATGGTGCCTGTGGTGCGTAAGCTCATCGTCGCGGTGATCGGCCTGGGCTGTCTGAGTGGGTGCACCACCTCGGAGCCCCCGGCGGCGCGCGAGCCGTCCTCGGTCGCGGCGACGCAGGCACCGGTCAGCCTCCTGCGGGAGACCGTGTCCGGCCTGCGCGTGAACGACAAGCTTTACGTGCCGCTCGACGCGCTGGCCAAGCGGCTCGAGCTGGCCGTCTCCACCGGCGCCGACGGAGTCGTCAGGGCCGAGTACGTCGAGGACGAGACCCCGCTGGTCAGGAAGCACGATCCGCGCGGCCCCTGGCTGCACTTCGCCGACGTGGACGTCACCACCTGGCGGCGCATCTCCGTCGGGCCGGACGGCATCCCGGTCAGCACGTACGACTTCGGCACCTTCCAGTATCCGGTCGAGGTCGTCCAGTACGGCATGGAGAACTACAGCAAATGGGTCGCCACCGGCGACGAGAAGTACCGGCCGAAGGCCGAGACCGTGGCCCGCTGGCTGCTGGAGCATCAGGACGACAAGGGCGGGTGGCCGGTGCCCTTCGCCTACTCCTACCGTGACGGGCTGGCGGGCGAGTTACGGGCCGGCTGGTACTCGGGGATGGCTCAGGGCATCGGGGCCGCCTTCCTGGCCAAGATGTACGACAAGACCGACGAGTCCCGCTACGGCGACGCCGCGCTGCGGGCGCTCGGCCCCCTGACGACCACGGTGGAGAAGGGCGGCGTGCTGCGCAGCTTCGAGGGGCACGACTGGTTCGAGGAATACCCGACTCCCACCCCCACGCACGTGCTCAACGGCTACCTGTTCGCCCTGCTCGGCGTGTACGACGTCGGCGAGCTCATGGATCATGCGGCGGCGCGGGAGATGTTCAAGGAGGGCCTCGAGACCCTCGACAGGGTCCTGCCGCTCTACGACCTGTCGTCCAGGACCAGCTACGACCTCCTCCACTACACGCGGACCCCGGCGACGGCGCCCAACCCCGCCCGGTGGAGCTACCACGCGCTGCACGTCACCCAGCTGTCGGCGCTGGACGCGATCACCGGAGGGCGCTACAGCGCGATCGAGGAGCGCTGGCTCGGCTACCTCCACGGCAAGGCCCTTCCCGGCAACTAGCTGTACATTCCACTGACCGATCTCAGGAGGTTTCGAGGCATGCGCCGCTTGCTTCTCGTGCTGGGGACATCCCTGGGCGCGCTGGTGGTGCTGGGAGGGCTCGGCGCCGGCGGGTTGTTCGTCTACACGGCCAGCCTCGACAGCGGCATCACCCGCCAGCCCGCGGCCCTGCCGACCTCGAAGGAGGAGGAGAGGCAGCGCCCGCAGCCGAAGCCCGGTCACGGCGAGACGTGGCTCCTCGTGGGCACCGACCTCAGGTCGGGCGAGCCCAGCACGGGAGACGCCGCCGGGACGGGAAACCGGCGGATCGGCTCGCAGCGCACCGACACGATCATGCTGGCCCACCTGTCCGACGACGGCGAACACGCCGCCGTCGTGTCGATCCCGCGCGACTCCTGGGTGAGCATCCCCGGCCACGGCAGAGCGAAGATCAACGCGGCGTTCTCCTGGGGCGGGCCCGCCCTGCTGATCAAGACCATCGAGAAGCTCACCGGCATCAGGGTCGACCACTACGCCGCGATCGACTTCAAGGGGTTCCCCGAGGTCATCGACGCGGTCGAGGGGGTCGACGTCGAGGTGGCCAGGACCGTGCGCGACGCACACAGCGGCGTCACCTGGACGGCCGGCCGCCACCACCTCGACGGCGAGCAGGCCCTCGCGTTCGTCCGGCAGCGCCACAACCTGCCCGGCGGCGACTTCGACCGGATCAAACGCCAGCAGGCGGTGCTGAACGCCCTGGCGGACCGGGTGCTGAGCGCCGGCACCCTGGCCAACCCGCTGAAGGTCGACGGCTTCCTGCGCGCGATCACCCGGTCGATCACCGTGGACGGGGGCGTGACGGCGTCGATGCTCAGGAGCCGGCTCGGCGACCTGGCAGGGCTGGAGGACTCCGCCTTCTTCACCATGCCCACCCGCGGCACCGGCACGGAGGCCGGGCAGAGCGTCGTCTACCTGGACGATCGCAAGAGCCGCGCGCTGAGCGAGGCGATCAAGGCCGACCGGGCCCGCGACTACGTCAAGCGCAACGGCCAGGGCAACCAGGTGAAGCAGGTCCGCTAGCAGGCGGTCACTCGTCGCGGATGTTCCAGACGCGCACGGTCCAGTCCGAGCTCGCCGAGACCGCGACGGGGAAGCCGCCGTCCCCGCCGTCATCCGTGCCGCCGACTCTCCCGGTGGCCAGCGCGTACACCGGGCCGGCGTGCCCGCGGACCACCTTGCCCGCCGGCTCGCCGGTGCGCAGGTCCCACACGCGCAGCGACCGGTCGTCGCCCGCCGAGACCACCCGCTCGCCGTCGGCGGCCAGCGCCCGCACCCAGTCGGTGTGCCCGGTGAGCGGCCCGCCGACGGCGGTGCCCGTGATCAGGTCCCAGCGGCGCAGCGTACGGTCCTCGCCCGCCGACACCGCGACGGGCCGGCCGCCGACCACGGTGGCGGCCACCGCGAGGACGGCGCCGTCGTGGCCGGTCAGCGGGTCGCCGATCTGCTCGCCCGCGGTGAGGTCCCACAGCCGCAGTTCTTGGTCCTCGCTCGCGGAGATCACCACGGTCCTGCCGTCGACGGCGGCGGACGCCAGCGCCCTGATCGGCTTGCCGTGCCCGGGCAGCGGCGGTCCCGCGGGCGCGCCCGTGGCGGCGTTCCACCGGTGCAGGCGCCCGTCGGCGCCCCCGGAGACGATCAGGTCGCCGGCGAACGTGACGGCGTTGACGCTGCCCCGGTGGCCGGTGAGCGGCTTGCCGAGCGCCGCCCCGGTGTCCAGCCGCCACCTGCGCAGCGACCCGCCCGCGTCGCCGCTGACGGCCACCGGCTTGCCGTCGAGCGTGCCCGTGGCCAGCGCCTTGATCTCTTCGGTGTGGCCGAGCAGCGGGGTGCCGACGGGCGCGCCCGTCGCGGGGTCGGACATCCTGACGGTCTTGTCGGACCCGCCGGAGACCGCCACCGGCCGGCCGCCCACGGTGGCCAGCGCGGCCGCCCTGACCTCGTCGGAATGCCCGGGGTTGCCCGCGGCCACGGCCGAGGCGGTCCACGTGGTCAGGTCCCACGTCCGCATGGACTTGTCGGCGCCGCCGGAGAAGGCGCGCGGGGCCCCGTCGACCACGGCCGCCGTCACCGCGGTGACGAACCCCGTATGCCCGGTGAGCGGGGTGCCCACCGGCTCGCCCGCGATGTCCCAGCCGCGGATCACTCCGTCGCGGCCGGCGCCCAGCAGCGTCCAGGCGGTGCCCGACCGGACCGCCGCGAGCGAGATCACCACCTCGGGCAGGTCGCCGATCGTGCGGACCGAGCCGGAGCCGAGGTCCCACACCCTGACCGTCTTGTCGTCGGAGGCGGAGACGACCGCCTCCGGGGTGGCGGCCAGCGCCCGCACCCAGTCGGTGTGGCCGGGGCGGGCCGGGCCCGCGGGTTCGCCGGTGCGCAGGTTCCAGAACCGCAGCACGCGGTCCTTGCCGGCGCTCACCGCGACCGGCTCGCCGCCCATGGTGGTGGCGGCGACGGCGAGCACGGCGCCGGTGTGGCCGGTGAGAGGGCTGCCGATGGGGCGGCCGGTGGTGAGGTCCCAGATGCGTACGGTCTCGTCGTCGCCGCCGGTGACCGCGACGGGTTTGCCGTCGACCGTGGTGGTGGCGACGGCGAGCACCGCGCCGGTGTGGCCGGTCATGGGGCTGCCCTTGGGGCGGCCGGTGGTGAGGTCCCAGATGCGTACGGTCCTGTCGTCGCTGCCGCTGACCGCGACGGGTTCGCCGCCGACCGTGGCCGTCGCCACCGCGCGCACCCAGTCGCCGTGACCGGGCATGGGCGCGCCGATCGGCCGCGCCGTGCGCCCGTCCCACCGCCGCAGGGTGCCGTCCTCACTGGCCGTCACCGTGACCGGGCGGCCGCCGGCCTCGGCCGTGCCGACGGCTGTCACGGCCGCGAAGTGGCCGGTGGGCCGCCAGCCGACCGGGCTGCCGAAGCCGGCCGCGGCCGACGAGAAGCCGGGGGGAGTCCCAGGGCCCTCGATCAGCCGGGGCACCAGCACCGCGCCAGCCCCGATCAGCGCCACCAGCACCGTCCCCGCCACGGCGAGCCGCCCCACGCCCCGGCGGGCCAGGGTCGGCGGCGCGGCGCCGGTCGGCTGCGAGACCGGGCCGGGGTGCTGCGCCTGGACCGGCCGGGCGGTGGCGGGCACCGGGGTGGGCGGCGCGAACGGCGTGACCGGCCCCGCCCACGGGGCCGGCGCCGTCGTACCTGTCGCAGGCCCCGTCGTCGGCCCGGTCGTGGGCCCCGTCGTGGGCCCGGTCGTGGGCCCCGTCGTGGGCCCGGTCGTGGGCCCCGTCGTGGGCCCTGTCGTGGGCAGGGCCGGCCACGGCGGCCCGCCCTGCCCGGGCCCCGCCGAGGGCACGATGAGGGCGTTGAGCACCTGGCGGGCGGTCGGCCGCGCTTCGGGCGGGCGTATCAGGCAGGAGGTGATGACCGAGCGCAGCGGCTCGGCGATCCCGCTGAGGTCGATCTCCTTCTGGCGCAGCGTGATGGCCATGGCCGCGATCGTGCTGCCGCTGAAGAGCGGCCGGCCGAGCGCCGCGAAGGCCATCGTCAGGCCCCAGCTGAACAGGTCGGAGGCCGGGGTGACCCGCTCGCCCGCCAGCTGCTCGGGGGACATGTAGGCGGGGGTGCCCAGGACCCCCGTGACGGTGACCGTCTTGTCGCCGAACGCGCGGGCCACGCCGAAGTCGATCACGTAGGGGCCGTCCGGGCCGAGCAGGACGTTGCTGGGCTTGAAGTCGCGGTGGACGATGCCGGCGTTGTGGATGGAGACCAGCGCCGTGGAGGTGTTGACGGCCAGCCGCATGAGCGCGGAGGCGTCCAGCGGCCCTCTGGCCAGGACGTGCTGCTGCAGCGACTCTCCGGCGATGTATTCGCTGACCATGTATAGGCGGCCGTCGCTGATGCCGTGACCCAGCACGCGCACCGTGCAGAACGAGGCGACCTTGGACGCCACCTCGATCTCCCGCTGGAACCGTAATCTGGACTCGACGTCGGACGCGTCGACGGAGTTCATCGTCTTGATCGCCACGAGCCGCTCGTCGTCGCCGACTCCGAGATAGACCGTGCCCTGACCGCCCTCGCCGATACGGCCCGTGATCCGATAGTGGTCCACGGACCTGGGATCTCCGGGCCTGAGGGGCTGGACGTCCGGCACGAGTCTCCTGGGCGGGGCGGGCTGAGGCTGACCTCGATCATAGGGCCACAAGGTCCGCTGAGGCAGGGACGATCGCCATGGGCACCCGCGCGCCGCCCGGCGGCGCGGCGGTCGCGTGCCGCCCGCGTCCGCCGTGCCCTCCGCTGGCCCTCCGATGCCCCTGCTACGGGCGCACCTCGTAGACCATGTTGAACGGCGTCCGCGCCGCCTCACGGAACCGGGTGAAGCCGGCCTCCGTGACGACGTCGCGGATCGCGGCGCTCCCGGCCTGCGCGCCCAGCGCGTACCCGCCCGGCTGGGACAGGGCGCTGGGCACGCAGAGGAACGTGGACGCGCTGTAGTACAGCCGCCCCAGCGGGTGCAGGTTCTCCTCGACCCGGTCCGAGGCCAGCGGCTCCACCAGGAGCCACGTACCGTCAGGAGCCAGCGCCCCGCGCACCCGCCGGGCCGCGCCGAGCGGGTCGCCCATGTCGTGCAGGCAGTCGAACATCGCCACCAGGTCGAAGTCCGTGCCGCTGAAGTCCTGCGCGCCGGCGACCTCGAAGCCGACCCGGTCGGCCAGCCCGGCCTCCGCGGCCCGCTTGCGCGCCAGCGCGATCGACTCGGTGTGGTAGTCCGAGCCGAGGACCGTGGTGCGCGGGTACGCCTCGGCGAGCAGCAGCGACGACGAGCCGAGGCCGCAGCCGACGTCGGCGACCCTGGCCCCGGCGGCGAGCTTCGCGTCGACCCCCTCCAGCGCCGGGATCCAGTGCGGGATCAGCTCCGCCGCGTATCCCGCGCGGAAGAACGCGTCGCACCCGACGAATACGTCCTCGGCGTGCTCGTGCCAGCCGACGCCGGCGCCCGTGCGGAACGCCTCCGTGATGCGCGGCTCCGAGCGCAGCATCCCCAGGGCGATGAGGAACGCCGCCGGCACGTTCGGGCCGTCCGGGTCGGCCAGGCAGAACGCCTGCTCCTCGCTCAGCGAGAACCGGCCGGTCTCCGGCTCGTAGCCGACGTACCCGCCGGCGGCCTGGCCCCGCAGCCACTCGGTCAGGTAGCGCGGGTGGCACCCGGTGCGCTCGGCGAACTCCTCGGGTGTCGCCGGGCCTTGCGCGAGCGCGCGGTAGAGGCCCAGTCGCTGGCCGACCACGACCGAGCCGGCGGCCTCGGTGGCCGCCATGTCGGCCACGACCCGGCCCAGGAACTCGTTGACCTTCTCGCGGTCCATCCCCCGTCTCCTTTCTGTCGGGCCGGCTTCCACCGGCCTCAACCCCCAAGGTCGGCACATGCCCTGTCACGGCCGCGGCACGCGCCCACGGGCCCGAGTTCCGGGTACGGAGTCAGCCCGCGCGCAGGAGTGACTCGATCGGCGGGTTGACGCGGGCGAAGCCCTCCTGGCTGCGGTACGGGTAGTAGGGGTAGGCGGCCGTGACGGTGCTCGCCGCGTCGAACCTGGCCACCTGGTCGCCCGTGAGGCGCCAGCCGGTGGCGCCCAGGTTCTCCCGCAGTTGTTCCTCGTTGCGGGCGCCGACGGTGACCGAGGCCACGCTCGGCCGCTGGAGCAGCCAGTTGAGGGCGATCTGCGGGACGCTTCTGCCGGTCTCGCCGGCGAGCTCGTCGATGACGTCGACCACCGCGTAGAGGCGCTCGTCGTCCACCGGCGGGCCGTAGGCGGCCGTCCTGTGCAGCCTGCTGACCTGGGGGAGCGGGGCGCCGCGCCGGATTCTGCCGGTGAGGCGACCCCAGCCGAGCGGGCTCCACACCAGGGCGCCGACGCCCTGGTGGTCGAGATGAGCGCCCGGTCGCGGCGTCCTTTCAGCGCCTGGCCGAGCACCTCTTCCGAGGCGCCGTCGGAGTAGACGTCGGCGGTGTCGAACATGGTGACGCCCGCGTCGAGGGCGATGTCCACGAGCCGCCTGGCCTGCGCCACTCCGGTGTCGCCCCACGCGCCGAACAGCTCGCGCTTGCCGCTGAAGGTGCCGGCGCCGAAGCTCAGCGCGGGGACCTTGAGGCCGGAGGCGCCCAGTCGCCGATGTTCCATGAGTCCGTCAGTTTCATTAATGGGTCTATAGTCCCGTTAAAGCTGGCATGCTAACGGGACGTAATGCCCATTAGTGGCGCGTACGGATCCGGCGGAACACCAGCCCCGCGGCGACGGCCGCGGCGGCCCCCAGCAGCGCCAGCACCAGCGGCACGATCGTCGCCGGCCACGGCCAGGCGCTGCCGCTCAGCTCGACGTCGCTCACCGGATACTCCAGCGTTTTCGCCGTCCACCGGGCCGTCTGCACGTCGTAGGTGCGGGCGATGTCGCGCAGCACCGGATCGAACGCGAACTCCTCCTCGGCGTGCAGGTACACCGGCCGCAGACCTGCCACGGCGCCCATCACCTGCCCGCGGGCGGCGTCCAGGCCCGGTACGAGCAGGCGGTCGAGCCCATCCGCGGCGGCCGCGACCGTCGAGCGCGGCACGAAGGTCAGGCCGTGCCTGGAGCGGAACGGCCCGTCGCCCAGCGCGACGGTGCGCCCCACCATGGCGTGCTCGGTGTACGAGATGAACGCGGAGGCCAGCTCCAGCTCCCCGATGCCCTCGGCGACCCGGATGCCGATGGACGAAGGTCCCGGCTGGTAGGAGGAGTTGAGTCCGACCACCACGTCAGGCGGCTGGAGCTCGGACTCGGGGATCCGCGAGGAAGCGCCGGGGGAGTAGTGGCGCCAGTGCACCCTGCGCGCCGCCTCCCGCGCGGCGCCTGGGTCGACCAGCCGTTCGAGCAGGCGCAGGGCGCCGTCGATGCCGGACAGCACGCCGGCCGTGGTGATGATGTCCCCATCGTCGACGTAGCGCACGCCGGTCACCCATCCGACGTCGGGGAAGTCGTCGCGCAGCCCGGCCATCCGCAACCAGTGGGAGGTCGCGGACCTGCCGTCCAGCAGCCCGCTCGCCGCGAAAGTGCGCGCCCCGTTGCAGACGCTCATCGGCACCGCGCCGACGGCCGACTGCTCCCGCAACCAGCGGGAGATCGAGCCGAGCTCGGCCGCGCCAAGGTCGTGCAGGGCGGGGATCACCACGGCGTCGAGCTTGTCGTTCCGGTCACTCAGCAACCGTGCGAGCTCGCCGAACGTCAGGTCGGGCACCAAATCCAGGCCGCCGGTCAGGGGCACCAGCCGGGAGCCGGGAGAGACGACGTACGTGTTGACCCGGCCGGTGCCCGCCAGCACCTCGTACGGCCCGAGCAGGTCCGCCACGTTCGTACCGCCGCTGCCGGTCAGCAGGGCCACCGTCGGCTTGGCCGGGTCGTGCGCCTTCGGCGCCGGCCGGACGGTCACCGCGTCCGCGCGGGCGGTGTACAGGTCGCCGAACTTGCCGACGGTGTTCACCGCGGAGACCGCACCGGGAAGCAGCAGCGCCGCCAGGACGATGGCCGTCCCGCGGAACCACCGGGCCCGGAACCTGAACCGGTGCCGGGGATCCGCGTACTCCGCGCGCCGCCACACCATGGCCGCCGCCATGAGCACGAGCGGGATCACATGCCCGACGAGCGACACCAGAGCGGCCGGTAACACGCCGAGCCAGTAAGGGACGAGCAGCACGGGGAACGGCAGGAACACCGCCGCCCCCATCTCGGCCATCCGCGGCCGGGCGTGCCGCCGCACCAGCATCCAGAGCACCACACCGGCGGCCATGGCGGCCGCCATGAGCAGGATGTAGACGTCGAACCGGCCGACCTTCAGCACCGAGACCCACAGGGGGTCGAGCAGCATCATCCCCAGGGCCGCCGCGATGACCAGTTCGAGGTAGTGCCAGACGAGGCGGGCGGCGGTGCGCGCCCCGCCGGGACGACGTTCATGGTTCGTCATGCCGAACTCCTGACGTGAAGGACGTTGAGGTCCCTCACGCTAGGAAGGCCGGCGCGCCGCCGAATCAGTGAAGTCGCCGGTCCTCCCGCCGGTCCTCCCGCCGGTCCTCCCGCCGGTCCTCCCGCCGGTCCTCCCGCCGGTCCTCACGGCGGTCCTCCAGCCGGTCGTCACGCCCGTCCTACCTGGCCCCGGCCTACGCTGGGCGTTCGGCGAGCACCATGCGCATGAGCTCGGCCCGCGAGGTGAGGCCGGCCTTATGGAAGACCTTGCGCAGGTGGTAGTCCACGGTGCGCGGGCTGAGGAACAGCTGCGCGGCGATCTCCCGGTTGGTCAGCCCCTCGCCGACGGCCAGCGCGATGCGCAGCTCCTGCGGGGTGAGCGTGGTCAGCGCTCCCGCCTCGGGGGTGCGCGCCGACTCGCCGGTGGCGCGCAGCTCGCCCAGCGCGCGATCGGCCCAGGCGACCGCGCCGATGCGGCGGAAGGTCTCCGCCGCACCGCGCAGGTGCTGCTGCGCCTGGGATCGCCGCCGGTCGCGCCGCAACTGCTCGCCCAGCAGCAACTCGGTACGGGCCTGCTCAAGCGGGGCGTCGGCCAGCGCGTGCAGGCGCAGGCTCTCCGCGTAATGGGCCGTGCCGTCCTCGCAGACCAGCGCCCGGCAACGCGCGGTGAGCGCGCCCAGCTCCGGCGACGCGGTGTGCTCCGTCCACCGCGCGTAGCGGGCGGCGGCCACGGCGGCCCGGTCGTGCTCGCCGGCCCTGACCAGGGCCTCGACGAGATCGGGCACCAGGCCCATCGCCAGGTCGGAAGGCTGGTCGGCATCCCACCCGCCGACCGCCTCGAAATGCCGCGCGGCCTCGCCGTGCCTGCCCGCGACCAGCTCCACCAGCCCGAGCGCCCGCCTGGCGTACGCCGTCGCATCCGCCAGCCTGCGCTCGCCAGCCTCGGCCAGCACCTCCGCGGCCAGCTCCCCGGCCTCGGGACGGCCACGGATCGCGGCGCACAAGGCCAGCAGCCCCCGGTTGCGGCAGGCCGTGTTCGGCTGGCCGACCTCGGCGGCGAACGCGCAGCCCTCCTCGGCGTGGGCCTCCGCCAGCCCGAGCCTGCCGCGGGCGAGCTCGTCGGCCGCCTGGTATTCGAGGTTCCACGCGAGCGCGCCCAGCGAGCCGCCGGCGCGGGCCAGCCGCCCGGCGTTCTGGTACAGGCGCCTGCTCAGCTCCCGGTCGCCGAGCCCCCGGGCGATCGCCCCTGCCAGGGTCATCGTGATCGGATCGGTGAGCGCGTCCACGCCGGTGCCGTCCCGTACGGCGGGCCCCGGGTCGTGGCCGGCGCGCGCCAGGCAGGCGGCCCGCAGCAGCCGCAGCACCGCGTCCTCGGGACCACCCCGCCCGCCCTGAC
>NZ_SMKO01000025.1 GCF_004348685.1 Nonomuraea deserti
GGCGAGCACCAGGCGCACCGCCCGCTCCCGCAGCTCGTCACCCAGGGCGGCGGGCAGGGTGGGCAGCCCGCGGACGAGCAGGCCGACGACCCCCATGACGTCGCCCGTGCCGACGTCGGTGCGCAGCGCCCCCTCGTCGTGGGCGGCGCTCACGATCTGGTCGAGGACCTCCAGCAGGCGGACGCGGGCCTCGTTGATCTCGGGCGTGCCGGCCACGCGGTGCACCTGCGCCCCCGCGACCGAGATGAGCAGGTCGAGCCGTAGGTCGGCGCAGCCGCGCACGAACCGGCTGAGCGCGTCCCACGCCCAGGTCTCCTCCTCGCGTGCCTTCTGCGCGAGCGCGATCATGCGTTCGAGGGCGTCGGCCAGCACGGCGTGGATGAGGCTGTCGCGGTCGGGGAAGTGCCGGTAGAGCGTGCCCGCCCCCACACCGGCGAGCCGTGCGACCTCGTCCATCGCGGCGCCGGGGCCCTGCTCGGCGAACACCTCCCTGGCGGTGTCGATGATCAGCTCCCGGTTGCGTTGTGCGTCCGCTCTCAGTTGGCCCGGCGCGCGCATATCGGCTGGCCGCCTCTCGTGTGCTGGAGTGTGCTGGAGATCGCTTGACGTGGCTCTCCAAAGCAGCATAACGTCTGGAAAGCGGAGAAAATTTCTCCACATATAGCGCTGTGGGGGGTTGTGCCCATGATGAAAGCACTGGTCGCCCGGGACTACGGCCCGCCCGAATTGCTCCAGATCGAGGATCTGCCGATTCCCGAGCCGGGCCCTGGCCAGATTCTGGTGAAGGTCGCGGCGGCCTCGCTCAACGCCGCCGACCTGATGCTCACGAGCGGGGCCATCAGGGACAGCTTCGAGCTCCGCTTCCCCTGCGTCCCCGGCACCGACTTCGCGGGCACGGTCACCGGGCTCGGCCCCGGCGTGACCTCCTTCGCGACAGGCGACGAGGTGTTCGGCTTCGGCGCCCCGCCCTCGTACGCCGAGCGCTTCGGACTGGCCGCGGTCACCTCGGGCGCGCTCGCCGAATACGCGACTTTCCAGGCCGAGGGTCCCTACGTGGCCACGAGGCCGGAAGGGCTCGCGCCCGAGACCGCCGCGGCGCTGGCGAGCACCGGCATGAGCGCGGCGGCGGCCCTGGAGGACGGCGCGTTCCTGCCGGGCGAGCGGGTGCTGGTCATCGGCGCGACAGGCGGCATCGGGAGCGTCGCCGTGCCCCTGCTGGCCAAGGAGAAGCAGGCCGAGGTCATCGCCACCGCGATCCCCGGGCACGCCGGCTACGCGCGCGGGCTCGGCGCGTCCGCCACGATCGACTACCTGGCATACGACGTCGTCGAGGAGACCCTGCGCCTGCACCCCGGCGGCGTCGACGCCATCGTCAACCTGGTGCTCGACGGCGAGCGGCTCACCGAGGCGGTCAGGGCGCTCCGGCCCGGCGGCCGCCTGATCACCACGACGCTCGGCTCGCTCGGCCACGGCTCCCTGGGCAGGGACGACATCACCGTACGGGTCGTCAACGGCCCCCCCAGCCTGCGCCCCGGCACCTTCACCGCGCTCGCCGCCCGCGCGCTCGACGGTACCCTCGGCGACATGATCAGCCGCCGTTACGCGTTCGCCGAGGCCGGGCGGGCAATGCAGGACCTCGCCGCCGCCCGGCACACCCGCGGCAAATACGTCGTCAGGATGCCGGACGCTCAGGCCAGCCGCCCGCGGTAGACCTCCCTGGCCCGCTCGTACACCTCCAGGTGGTCGTCGAGCTGGTCCCCCGTATCGAACCTGCCGAACTCGCGCAGCAGCGCCTCCAGCCGGTCCAGCCACGCCAGGCACCACCGGACGTCCGCCTCCCTGGCCACGTGTGAGCCGGCGACGTCCACGTACACCGGGCTGGTGTGCGCGTGGACGCCGCGCCGGTGCAGGGTGCGCGGATGCGGCGGGCCGGTGGCGACGGCGACCACGTACGTCGGCTCGTCCGCCACCAGCGTCGCGGCCAACCGCCCCGGCGGCCCCTGCGCCAGCACGCCCTCGGCGGTGCGGATCTCCAGCCGCTCGACCTCGGGACCGATCGAGGTGACCACGATCTCCGCCCGCTGCCCGGGCGCCAGGTCCAGCGTGTCGCCCGGGCCATGCCCGTTGACGGCGAGCTCCAGCCACGGCCCGGTCGTGGCGAACGTGCGGCCGAGCAGGATCGCCTCGGCGTACGACTCGGCGGTCAGCGGGCCGGCCACGTTGGCGTACACCCGCTCCCATCCGGGCGGGCTCGACGCGGTCCCGCGGCGGCAGAACGACAACACCGCGTCCGTGCCGGCCGTGACCGCGAGCCTGTTGCCCGCGCCGACGAGCCGCCGGTAGACGGCCGCGGTGCCGGCGACGGAGGAGTGGTTGAGCACATCCAGGGCGTCGATCAGGCCCAGCGCCGCGTCCGCGACGATCTCCCTGGCCGAGCAGTTGCGCCTGCGGCCGAGCACCACGTCGGGCGGATCGCCCTCGCCGAACGCCGTGTGGAACGGATGCCCGTACCCGATCACCCCGCCGAGCGCCCGCAGCTCCTCGCACGCCACGGCGTTGGGCGGCCAGTCGGCCGTGCCCTGGAAGCCCGTGTGGCAGCGCTGTGGCGGCTCCTGGAGCCCGAACGCGGTGAGGTGCCCGACCAGGTCGTTCCGGTATTCGACGCCGATCCTGGCCAGATGCCTGGCGTCCGACCACGGCAGGTCCTGGCCCGCCCAGTGCGCCAGCGCCTCCAGGTCGTAGACCCGCTCGCTCGCCACGTTGCCCGCCACGAGATTGAGCACGTGCAGGTCCTCGCCGTGCTGCGCGGCCGCGGCCAGCTCGGGCGCGGCGGGCTCCTCGCCCATCCAGTTGAGGTGCACGTGCAGGTCGCCGCCGTACCAGCCGCGGGCGGCGGCGTCGTAGAGCCGCTCGGGAGCCAGCTCGACCAGCGCCTCCGCGCCCGCCTCCGGCGTGATCACGATCTCGGCCGACGCGTACTCCATCCCCCTGGCCACCGTCACCGTGAGCGGCTCGGCGGGCACCGCGACCACGAGATCGTCGCCATGAAAGTACGGTCTGCGCAGGGCGTCGACCTTGTGGGGAGCGCCCTCGGGATACCAGCCCTGGCCGTTCGCGCCCGTCACGCTCCACCGGCACGGAAACCCCGCCCGCACCCTGACCGCGGCCGGCGCCGCCCTGCGGCACAGCAGGGTCAGGTCCACCGGCCGGCCGTCGGCGGTGACGGACCCGCCGGTCCCGACCACCTTGGCGCCGCGTGGCGGCACTTCGTACGCGGTGCCGTCCACCACGACCGTGACGGGCTCGTCCCTGCTGGAGTCGAGGAGCAGCGACGTGCGGAACGGCCGGTCGTCCAGCACGACCTGCGTGATCGCTTCGAGCGTGACCCCGTCGGGGGTGAGCCGCAGCGCGGCGAGATTGTCCACGACGTCGCCGCCGAGCGCGTCACGCACCACCCGGTCGGCGTCGACCCCGCCGAGGAGGTCTTCGAGCCCGTCCTGGGGGAGCTCGGGATGGCGCTCGGCGAGCTGGCGCAGTCCGGCACCCCAGAAGTCGTACCGGGTGTAGAGGAAGACGGTGGTCCAGGCCTGGACGACGTACGTGAGGGGCGGCTCGCCCCAGCAGACACCGTGCGCGTCACGCAGCGCACGGTAGTCGGCCAGTGCGCGAGCCACCGGTTCGGGGAACAGCGGATCGTCACTCATCGGACACTCCCTGAATCGGACGCGTCGTCATCGTGACATGAATCGACCGCTACGTCCCCCGCGATGTACGTACGGTCAGGCGCGCCGGCCCAGGCTGAACGTCGGCTGTCCTGGAACGCTCTGCTGGGCGTCCAGCGCCTTGTCGTCCAGGATCGGCGCCGCGTCCTCCGACACGAAGACGCGTACGTCTCCCTTCTCCACGACCTGGTCGCCCGCGTACGGCGTGCTCACCAGGGTGACTTCGAGCGTTCCCGCCTCGTCGGTCTTCGGGGCGATGCGCAGGCCGGCGTCGGCGGGCACGTCCTCCCCGACCATGAGGTCGCGGATCGCCTCAACGGCATTGTCTGTCAGTGTCAGCACAACAGACTCCTTTCGCTCGCGGAACCTTCGCCTCCCCTCCGCCCTCCGCCCCAAACCCGGGCCGGCCTCCGCCGCGAGCCCGGCGGCCCGGCATGCCCGCAGGGGTCGCGGGTAGCGGGACGCTCATGACCAAGACCGACAAAGCCGTCATGGACGTGCTGCTCGACCGCTACGGCCGCACGTTCGCGAACGAGGCCGGAATCAAGCTGGCCGACCAGCCGAAACCGCTCTACCAACTGCTCGTCCTGGCCACCCTGCTCAGCGCGCGGATCTCGGCGGACGTGGCGGTGGCGGCCACCCGGGAGCTGTTCGCGGCCGGGTACTCCACGCCGAAGGCCATGCGGGAGGCGACCTGGCAGGACCGGGTGGACGCGCTGGGCCGCGGCCACTACCGCCGCTACGACGAGCGCACCGCCACCATGCTGGGCCAGGGGGCCGAACTGCTCCTCGACCGGTGGAAGGGCGACCTGCGCCGCCTGCGCGACGAGGCGGGCGGCGATCCGCGCGAAGTCGCCGGCATGCTGATGGAGCTCCCCGGCATCGGGCCGACCGGCGCGGACATCTTCCTGCGCGAGGCCCAGGCGGTCTGGCCCCAGGTCGCGCCGCACCTGGACAAGAAGGTGCTGGACGGCGCGGCCAACGTCGGGCTGCCGCGCCAGGAGCGCTCGCTGGCCCGGCTGGCCCGCTCCGGCGACGAGCTGGCCCGCCTGTCCGCCGCCCTCGTACGGGTGTCCCGCAGCAAGAGGACCGCCGAGGAGGTGAAGTCCGCGGCGGCGGCCCGCTGACGGTGGCGGCCCGGTGGCGGCCCGGTGGCGGCCCGGTGGCGGCCCGGCGGCGGCCCGGCGGTGGCGGAAGGGCCTGCGGAAGGGCGTGCGGAAGCCTGGCCGCGTCGAAGGTGGCGCGCGTCGGAGCCGGCCGTCGGGAGGACGGGGTGCGGATCGTGCGGGAAGGCGGCGGGGAGCGGGGGATCCGCTCTGTTAGGTTCGACGTATGGGTGAGTTTGTGAGCGTCGAGGTGGCCGACCAGATCGCCACGATCCGTCTTGACCGTCCGAAGATGAACGCCCTCAACGGCCAGGTCCAGCAGGAGATCGGCGAGGCCGCCGGCCTCGTCGACGCCGACCCGCAGGTGCAGGCGGTGATCATCTACGGAGGCGAGAAGGTCTTCGCGGCGGGCGCCGACATCAAGGAGATGGCCGACATGTCCTATGCCGACATGTCCACTCATTCCCGTATGCTTCAGGCCTGCTTCACCGCGGTCACCCGCATCGGCAAGCCGGTCATCGCCGCCATCACCGGCTACGCCCTGGGCGGCGGCTGCGAGCTCGCCCTCTGCGCCGACTTCCGGGTCGCCGGAGAGTCGGCCAAGCTGGGGCAGCCCGAGATCCTGCTCGGCATCATCCCCGGCGCGGGCGGCACCCAGCGCCTGCCCCGCCTGATCGGCCCGGCCCGGGCGAAAGATCTGATCTTCACGGGCCGCCACGTGCCCGCCTCCGAGGCCCTCGCGATGGGCCTGGTCGACCGGGTGGTGCCCGACGAGCAGGTCTACACCGCCGCCCTCGAATGGGCCGCCACCTTCGTCGGCGGCCCCACGATCGCGCTCCGCGCCGCCAAGCAGGCCGTTGACCAGGGGCTGGAGGTCGACCTCGACACCGGCCTCGAGATCGAGCGGCTGCAGTTCTCCGGCCTCTTCGCCACCGACGACGCCAAGATCGGCATGCGCGCGTTCGCCGAGAAGTCCAAGCCCAAATTCACCGGGCGGTAGCGCCCTTCCGGACATGTCACCGCAAACTGGGCGCGGCTGCCGAGGCGGCTGATAACCCATCGGTAGCTTCGTCCGTCCCAGCAGTGGTTTGCCACTATGGTGGCGTTTCATGATGCGCGTTCCCGTCCCTGTCCGGCTGCGCAAGGCCGTGCGTACGTGGTTCGACTCCCGTTACATCTCCATCGCCGATCATCGCCAGGACATCAGGGACGCGCTCTGGGAGGTCCAGACCCTGCGGCGGGAGATGGCGACCCTCCAGGGCGAGGTGGAGCGGCTGCGGAACGCACGCCCGCCCGCGGCCGGCGACAAGGCCGGCGACAAGGCCGGCGACGCCCACCGGCTCGCCCAGGAGACGGCCAAGGCGCTGGACGGCGTGCTGCAGAACGAGGTGCTCGTCTGGCAGGCCATCGACGACCTGCGCACCCGCCTGTCCGGGGGAGAGGCCCCCGTGGGAGACCAGGCGACCGGCCGGCCGGCGGACGAGCGGGCACGGGGGCGTTCCGAGGAGCAGCCGTGCGCGTGACCTGGATTGGCGCGGATCTGACGTTCCGCCTCGACCCGGACGACGAGATCACCGGCAAGGCCTCCGACGAGCATCCCATCAAGCTCGCCATCAACTCCTGCTCCGTCGGCGGCGTCCCTGAGGACGCCCACCCCGACCTCTTCGCCCTCGCCGCCTGGACGGTCGTGGCGCCGTGGACCCGCCGCCGCGTCTCCTTCGACCGGGCCGTATCGGCGGAGCTGGCCGAGGCCCTGCACGCCGGCTGGGGGATCGAGGCGGGCCCCGTGGGGGCGGAGCCGCGCCGGCCAGGGGCTAGGCTCGCGATCTCGTACAGCGGCGGCGCGGACTCCGTCGCGGCGGCCGCCATGTACCCGGAGGCGCCGTTCGTTCACTTCCGGCGTGTGCCGCACCCGCGGGTCCCCAACCGCTGGCCCCACTACCGGTCCGACGTGCTGGCCAGGCTCGCCGAGCGGACGGGCCGCGAGCTGTCCACGGTCACCTCCGACCTGGAGTACACCCTCGCCGAGCCGCGTCCCGGCTATCCGGAGCACCACGCGGTGGCGGTGGGGGCGCTGCTCCTGGCCGACCAGCTGAACCTCGGCGGGCTGGCCTTCGGCTATGAACTCGGTTCACGCTGGCTCGGCGGGGATCGCTACGTGTTGCGCTACACGCCTGACAACCCCATGTGGGCACCGAACGGCAGATGGGGCAGGTTATTCGCGGCGGCGGGCGTGCACATCGTGCTGCCCGTGGGCGGCGTGAGCGAGGCGGTCACCATGCGCCTGGCCCTCGGCTCCGATCTGAAGAAGTACGTGCGCTGGTGCCTGCGCGGCACCGACGGGCCGTGCCGCGTCTGCGGCAAGTGCCTCTACAAGGAGCTCATCCAGGCCGCCGTCGAGCGCCGCCCGCTCGACACCCCCATGACCGCCAGGCACCGCGCCGCGCAGTCGTGGCTCAAGAAGCCGCCCTACGGCGGCCAGGAGATGGTCGAGTACGGGCTGGCGCGCGTCCCCGGGATCGAGCACACCCTCTTCGCCGGGGTGCTCGACTACTTCGACGCCACGGAGGAGTCCACGAGCTGGCTGGACCACTGCTACCCGCCGGCCCTCGACGAGATCCCGGCCCCGTGGCGTGCCGAGGCGGCCTCGTACATCGAGGAGAACGTCGGGCTCATGACGGAGGATGAGGTGCGGCGGGTGGAGACCTGGGGTTCCTGACGACACCGTCACAGCGTTACGGCGGGTGGCCGGGCAGGCGTGGAAGCGATGAAGGAGCAAGGCACGTGAAGGTCTATCTGTCGGTGGACATGGAGGGCGTCACAGGGTTGACGGACCCCGAGGAGATGCACGCGGGCAAGCGCGGCTACGAGCGCGGCTGCGAGCTGATGACCGCCGACGCCAACGCCGCCGTCGAGGGCGCGTTCGACGCGGGGGCGGTCAGCGTGCTGGTCAACGACGCCCACGGGTCCACCAAGAACCTCCGGATCGACCTGCTCGATCCCCGGGCCAGCCTCATCCGGGGGCCGGGCAAGGCCCAGCGGATGGCGCAGGGGCTCGACGGGTCGTTCCAGGCCGCCTGCTTCGTGGGCTATCACGCCCGCGCCGGCGTGCAGGACGGCGTGCTGAACCACACCTGGATGGGCAAGGAGATCCAGAACGTCCACCTCAACGGCGAGCTGTGCGGGGAGACCCGGCTCGTCGCCGCGTGCGCCGGGTTCCACGGGGTGCCGGTCGCGGTGGTGACGGGGGACGAGGCCGTCGGCGAGGAGGCGCGCGAGCTGCTCGGCGACGTCGAGACGGTCGCGGTGAAGAAGGGGATCGACAAGTTCTCGGCCGAGCTGTTGCCGCCGAGCGTCGCCCAGGCAAGGATCCGTGAGGCCACGGCGCGGGCGCTCGGCAGGTTGAGCGACTTCACGCCGTATGAGGTGGCGGCGCCGTACACGCTCGGCGTGGAGTGGAACTCCACCGCCATCGCCGCCGCTGTGGCGCTCATCCCCGGCGTGAAGTCGGCGGGGTCGCGTCACACGGAGTTCACCACCGACGACTTCACCCAGATCATGGCGCTGTTCGGGATCTTCGCCACCATCGGCGGCCAGGTCGCCTGCGGCAGCGGTCCGTACGGCTGAGATGACGGGTGACAGGGCGTGGGGATGACGGTGAGAGCCCGGGAACGGGTGTAGGGGGCGGGTGACGTGGAAGGCGCGGCGCTGACCCGGCGCGGGCTGCTCGTCGGGATCGGCGCGGTGGGCGGCGCCGGCGCCATGTACGCGGCCATGGGCGCGTTAGGGCTGGCGCCCTCGGAGCAGTCCAAGGATTACGTGGCGCCCAGGCCGGGCGACTTCACCCTGCGCGGCAAGGGCACGGCCAAGGTCGTGATCATCGGCGCGGGGGTGGCGGGGCTGACGGCGGCGTACGAGCTGGGCAAGGCCGGTTATGAGTGCACGCTGCTGGAGGCCAGGGAGAAGGCCGGCGGGCGGAACCTCACGCTGCGCGGTGGCGACCGCCTCGGCGAGCTGAACGGCCCGGCGCAGGAGGTGACGCTCGGCGAGGGCGTCTACTTCAACGCGGGCCCCGCCAGGATCGCCCCGTGGATGGTGACCCTCGACTACTGCCGCGAGCTGGGCATCCCGATCGAGACCTTCATCAACGACAACGCCGCCGCGTATGTGCACACCAGCGGCCGGACGATGCGGGCGCGGACCGCCCGAGCCGACATGTATGGATATGTCGCGGAAATGTTGGCGAAGGCCACAAATGTCGGTGCGCTGGACAAGGCCATCACCAAGGACGACCAGGAACGCCTGCTCGATTTCCTCAGAAGGTTCGGTGACCTGGGCCCCAGGCTGGAATACGAAGGATCGTCGCGCCGCGGTTTCACGAAATTCCCGGCAATAGACGGTGGTGTCCTCCTCGATGCCCCCGGCTCCCTCCACCAGATCCTCGCCGCGGGCACCGGCCGCGCCATCACCAACAACTTCGGCTTCGACCAGGCCACCCCCATGTTCCAGCCCGTCGGCGGCATGGACGCGATCGTCACCAGGCTGGTGGAGGCGGTGGGCGAGGACAACATCACGACGGGCGCCAAGGTCACCAAGATCACCACTCTGGACGACGGCGTCGAGGTCGTCTGGACCGGCGGCAGCGTCAAGGCCGACTACTGCGTCGCCGCCCTCCCGCCGCACATCCTCGCCAAGATCCCGCACAATCTCGGAGCCCAGGTCACCACGGCGCTCAAGACGCCGGTCCCGGTCGCCGCGGGAAAGATCGGCCTGGAGTACGGCAGGCGCTGGTGGGAGCTGGAGGACCACATCTACGGCGGCGTGACGGAGACGGACCTCGACATCACCCACATCTGGTACCCGTCTCACGACTACCACGCCGAACGCGGCCTCCTGGTCGGCTACTACAACACCGAGCGCGACGCCGAGCTGTACGCGGCACTCACCCCCGACGACCGCAGGCGCAGGGCGCTCACCCAGGGCAAGAAGATCCACGGCGAGAAGTACCGCCAGAACCTCCTGTCCAGCGTCTCCATCGCGTGGGATCGCCAGGAGCACATCCAGGGCGGCTGGGTGCGCTGGCCGTCCTTTGATTCGTCCTTCACTTTTCTGCAACGCCCCGCCGGAAGGGTTTACTTCGCGGGCGACTGGCTCACCCATCTGATCGCCTGGCAGGCGGGGGCCATGGAGTCCGCCCGCGTCGCCGTCACGCTGCTGCACCAGCGGGTGCTGCAGTCCCCGTGACGTCGCACGCTGCTCCGACGCCCGGGTTAGGGTCCAAGGGGAAGCGATCGAGGAGATGGGATGAGTTTGCACTGGGTGCCCGCGACCGAACGGATCGAGCTTCTCGCTGATCCGGTGGCGCGGGCCGTTCCGCACGTGGAGGGCGTCGAAGTGGCCGGGATCGACCCCGATCTGGCCGACACGGCGGCGTTCTGCGAGCGCTACTCCGTGCGGCTCGACGAGTCGGCCAACTGCGTGGTCGTGGCGGCGAAACGAGGCGGCGAGATCCGCTACGCCGCCTGCATGGTGCTCGCGACGATGCGGGCGGACGTGAACGGCGTCGTGCGCAGGCATCTCGACGCCAGGAAGGCGAGTTTCGCGCCGATGGCCGACGCGGTCGAGCTGACCGGTATGGAATACGGCGGCATCACGCCGCTGGGGCTGCCGGAGGACTGGCCGATCCTGGTGGACACGCACGTCGCGGAGCACCCGAGGGTGGTGATCGGAAGCGGTGTGCGCAGGTCGAAGCTGGCCGTCTCCGGGGCCCAGCTGGCCGGGCTGAAGGGGGCCGAGGTTCTCCCGCTGGCCGGCTGACACAAACTGAAGCCGATTCGAGACCGTTGGATGGGAAACCGATGAGCCCTTTCCGGACGTTGTACGAGTGGGAATGTGGCCTCATGGTTCATCTCGTGGGCGGGGACTAAGCCGATATGGTGCTTCATGCCATGAACGATGACCGACTCGGCCCTTACCGGTTGCTCAGGCGGCTCGGTGAAGGCGGGATGGGCGTTGTCCACCTCGCTGCCGACCCGCAGGGGCGCCAGGTGGCGGTCAAGGTCCTGCGCGGAGAGGTCGCCGGCGACGAGGTCGCCAGGCGGCGGCTTTCGCGCGAGGTCGAGACCATGCGCAGGGTGCGGAGCAGATACATCGCCGAGGTGCTCGACGCCGACGTGACCGGCCATCGCCCCTACATCGTCACCCGCTACGTGCCCGGCCGTCCCCTCGACGAGATCGTCAAGGACGACGGCCCGCTCGACCTGCCCGCGCTGGTCAAGGTCGCGCACGGGGTGGCGTCGGCGCTGGCCGTCGTGCACTCGGTGGGCGTGATCCACCGCGACCTCAAGCCGGGCAACGTGCTGATCCTCGACGGCGAGCCCGTGCTGATCGACTTCGGCATCGCGCAGGCGGTCGACGCGACGCGGCTGACGCAGACCGGCATGTTCATCGGCACGCCCGGCTATCTCGCGCCCGAGATCATCGAGGGTCAGGAGGCCGGCCCCGAGGTCGACGTCCACGCGTGGGCGGGCACGCTGCTGTTCGCCGCGACCGGCCAGCCGCCCTTCGGCAAGGGCACGCTGGAGATGGTCTTCTACAACATCACGGCGGGCAAGGCCGACATCAGCGCCGCCCCGGCGACGTTGCAGCCGCTGCTCAAGTCGGCCTTCCAGCGCAATCCGGCCAAGCGCCCCAAGGCGGCCGACCTGGCCGAGCAGACCGCCAGGATGTTGCCCCAGCCGCCGCGGGGCGGCGAGCCCGACGAGCTCTCCACCGTGCCGCGGCCCGGCACGTCCCCGGCCAGCCTTCCGGTGCCGCCGCCCGCGGCCGACAAGCCGCCCCACGACGTGTCCACGCCACCGGTGACGCCACGGCGGCTGCTGGAGAGCCAGGACCACCCCAACCCGCCACCGCAAGATCAGCAGTACGTCTCGCTGCTGCCCAACCAGCCCGACCCCTGGCCGACCCGCAGGGTGTCGCCGGAGGAGCTGCGCAGGATCCAGCGTGAGAGCGGGGTTTCGCAGCCCTGGCAGGCGCAGCCGGGCGCCCACAACGTGCCGCCGGGCGAGGCCGACGTGCCCACGAGGCGGGTGCGGCCCGACTCACCCGAGTTCCGCGGGCTCACCGCCGGCCCGCCCGCCGACGCCAGGCCCGGCACGGGTCCCGGCGGAGGGGCGGGTCCTGGCCGGTCCGGGCCCGGCCACGACTACGCCAGGCAGCCGCCCACGCCGGCGCAGCCGCCTCCCTACATCCCGGCGCAGCAGCACTACCAGCCCGGCCCCACGAAGCGTGAGCCCTTCATTCCGGCCGTGTCTCCTGGCAACGTGCTGCAGCGTTCCAGGGCCTACGGCGTGGCGAGCGCCATGCTGCTCGTTCTCATGATCGTGGCGGCCGTGCTCGCGCCCGTGCTGGTGGCGGTCCTGGCGATCCCGGTCGCGGTGGTGCTGCGGGCGGCCGACCTGGCGCAGCCCGCGCTGATGGCGCGCCGTGCCGCGGGCGCGGCGGCGCTCGACGTGGTCAGGGTGCTCTCCTACCCCAAAGAACTCGCCAAATCGGCGGGCATCACGCTCGCCCTGCTGCTCTACGCCGTCATCCTGGGATTGCCGGTGACGCTGCTGCTCACCGTGGTCGCCCGGATGGACCCGTCCTACGCCCTGGCGTGGGGCGCCGCGATCGCCCTGTGGACCGTCTGCGCGGGTCCAGGGGTGGAGGGCCCGGGCAAGCAGATGCGCAGAACGCTCTCATCGCTCGTACCCTCGAGAACAGCGGCGATGGTGATGGCTGGAGTTCTCGCGGCGGGTGCCGCGCTCTCGCTGATCCTCGCTTACGGCACGTTCGGGGACAAGCCAAGGGGGGCCGTATGGACTCCGCTGAACGTCGATCCAGTGGTGGAGCAGCTCGAAAGTCTGAGGGGGAATTCCGGAGGATGACGCGGGGAAGGTGGCGATGAACACCCAGGCACCAGAGCGCCTCGGCCCTTACCGGCTGGTCAGGAAGATCGGCGAAGGCGGCATGGGGGTCGTCCACCTCGGTCTCGACGGTGACGGCCGCGAGGTCGCGATCAAGGTGCTCCATCCGCACGTGGCCGCCGACCTCAAGGCACGCGACCGGCTGACCCGCGAGGTCGAGACCATGCGCCGGGTGCGCAGCCCGCACGTGGCCGAGGTGATCGACGCCGAGCTCGTCGGCGGCCAGCCCTATGTCGTCACCCGCTTCGCGCCCGGCCGCACGCTGGAGGACACCGTCCTGGCCGAGGGGCCCCTGGAGGCGCGCGACCTCATCAGGCTGGCCCAGGGGCTCTGCAGGGCGCTGGTGGCCATCCACGCGGCCGACGTGATCCACCGCGACTTCAAGCCGTCCAACGTGATGCTCGTCGACGGTGAGCCGCTGGTCATCGACTTCGGCATCGCCCACCTGGTGAACGCCACCAGGCTCACCCAGACCGGCATGTTCGTCGGCACGCCAGGCTATCTCGCGCCCGAGATCATCCGCGACTCCGAGATCACCCAGGCGGCCGACGTGCACGCGATGGCCTCGACGGTGTTCTTCGCCGCGACGGGGGCGCCGCCGTTCGGCACGGGCACGTTCGAGGCGGTCTGCTTCAACATCATGGAAGGGCGGGCGCAGATCGACAAGGCGCCCGCGTGGTTGCGCGGCTGGCTCACCCGCGCGCTGCAGGTCGACCCGTCGGCCCGGCCCGACGCGCGCGAGCTGCTGCGGACGGCCAAGGCGCTCGACCCGTCGGTGACCGCGTTCAACGAGGCCTCGTTCGACGGCCCCACGGGCACCAAGCGCATGGGCGACCGCACACGGACCATGGACACGTTCTCCGATCTGCTGCCGCCGGTCGACTACGGCGCGCCGCCGGCGCCCCAGCGGCGCGCGGAGCCGTCCCCGCGGCGTGCGGAGGCGCCGCCGCGACGTGACGAGCGGCCGCCGCCCTACGTGCCCGCGCCGATTTCCGCCAGGCCGCCCGCGCAGCGTGCCGACCAGCACGTGGCGGGCTACGCCGCGCCGCGGCCCACCTCTCCGGCGCAGGTCAGGCCCTACACGCCGCCGCCCGAGCCGCGGAAGTACACGCCGCCGTCCGAGCGGAAGAGATATCTCTTCGGCAGCCAGTTCGTGGGGCTGCTCATGCTCGTCACCCTGGTCGCGCTGACCGTGATGATGCCGGTCATGGTGGGTGCGATCGCCGTCGTGATCGTGCTGGTGCTGCGCATCGGCGAATACCTCTTCGGCGACCTGGTCAAGCGGCGCCAGGTGCGGGGGAGCAGCGCGGCCGACCCGTGGCTCGTGGTGGTGGGCACGCCGTGGGCGCTGGTCAAGTCCGCGCTCGTGTCGGCGGTGCACGTGCCGCTGGCGCTGCTGTTCGGCGTGTGCGTCTGGGGCCTGCTCCACTGGGTCGGCCAGATGAGCGTCAACGTGGCGGCGTCCTACGCCGCGGGCGCGTTCGCGGCGGGCCTGTTCGTGCTGCCCGGCGGCGCCGCGCCGCGCAAGGCCGTCACCCGCACGCTCACCGGCGTGCTGCGCAGCCCGGGAGCCGCGCTGGTCGCGGTCGTGCTGATGGGCACGGCGGCGTTGTTCGCGGTGATGTTCGCGCTGGGCCAGGACGCGGTGTGGACACCGTGGCGGGCGCCGGAGACCGTGATCGAGGACCTGGCGAGCGACGCCAGGCAGACCACGGTCGGCCTGATCACCGGGTTGATCGACAGCTTGCTCGACGGGCTCGGGCTGGGGTTCCTGACTCCCTGGAACTGAGTGTCCCCGCGGGCTCTCAAGGGGAGAGAAGAAGTATGGGCGACAGGCTCGGTCCGTATGAGCTCCTCTCCCGGCTCGGGGCCGGTGGGTTCGGCGAGGTGCACCTGGCGCTCGACGCCGAGGGCCGCACGGTCGCCGTCAAGGTGCTGCATCCGCATGTCGCGGCCGACGGCGGCGCGCTGGCCAGGCTGGCGCGCGAGGTCGAGACCATGCGCAGGGTCGGCGGGCCGCACGTGGCCGAGGTGCTTGACGCCTCGCTCGAGGGAGCCCGCCCCTACCTGGTGACCCGTTACGTCCAGGGCCGGCCGCTCAGCTCGGTGCCCGTGCCCGTCGCCGACCTTCGCCGGCTGGCCGGCGGGCTGGCCGACGCGCTGCTCGCCATGCACGAGTCGGGCGTGGTGCACCGCGATCTCAAACCGGCCAACGTGATGATGACCGAGGGCGAGCCGGTCGTCATCGACTTCGGCATCGCCAGCGCCCTCGACTCGCTGTCCGTCACGGCCTCGGGCGCCGTGGTGGGCACGCCCGGCTATCTCGCCCCCGAGGTGCTGGAGGGCAAGAACGCGGGTTCTGAGACCGACGTGTTCTCCTTCGGCGCCACGCTGGCCTACGCGGCGACCGGGCGGCAGCCGTACGGGCAGGGTCCCGCGTCGGCGGTCGCCTACCGGGTCGTGCACCACGCGCCCGACCTGAAGGGCGTGCCCGGCTGGCTGGAGCCGCTGTTGATCGAGTGCCTGTCCACCGATCCCGCTGCGCGGCCGACGGCCGCGCAGATCTGTGCCAGGCTCGATGTGGCGCCCGTCTCCCATGTGCCCCGCCTCCCCGGCCGTCCGGCACGTACGCGCTCGGACGCCGATGACACGAGCACGAGGGAGTGGCGGCCGGGCAAGGAGCGCCATCAGCGGTCGGCGGAGGAGTCGAGGGCGCGGCACAGGGAGAAGGTGCGCAGGCGGTGGATGATCGGCTCCGGGCTGTTCGTGGCGCTGCTGGCCGCCGCCGCCCAGGAGACGCTGCCCGAGGTGGCGCTCTTCCTGCTGGCCGCGTACGCGCTGGGTGTGGTGTCCGACGCGGGGGTGGCGCTCTTCTCGCGCGCCCTCTACCGGCGGCGCCGCGTCGTCACGGATATGGTCAGTGTGGCGGGGACGGTCGGGCTCTGTTTCGGGCTGGCGGCGGTGTTCAGCACGTTCACCCTGGCCTTGTTCGCGGGCACGGCCCTGGTGGTGGGGATCGTGTTCCTGCTGTCGGCCTGATCCCCGCCGCGCGCAGGGGTGGGAGGCAGCAACAGAATGAAGTTCGGTATGGTGGAGCCGGCGGGACCCTCCCGCCGGCCGCCCCCACCCGGCGGTTGCACACCGACTACTCATGGGTAACATAACGCCAGACCATGGCACACCCTCTGTCGGGGGCCCGGCGGGCACCTGGCAGTCTGGACAGCATTGCATTCGGCGCCCACCGCAGCGAGGCGGTGGCGCACGCGAACACGGGAGGTCGGCCACCGGCCATGAACATCGTCGTCTGCGTGAAGCAGGTCCCCGACACGGCGACCGAGCGCAAGCTGCGGTCCGATGACAACACGCTCGACCGCGACGCCGCCGACGGCGTGGTCAACGAGCTCGACGAATACGCGGTCGAGGAGGCACTGAAGCTCAAGGAAGCCCACGGTGGCGAGGTCACCGTCCTCACCATGGGCCCCGGCAAGGCCACCGAGACCATCCGCAAGGCGCTGGCCATGGGAGCCGACAAGGCCGTCCACCTCAGCGACGATGCGCTGCACGGCTCCGACGCGCTGTCCACCTCGTACGCGATGGCGCAGGCGCTCAACAAGGTCGGTTTCGACCTGGTCGTCCTGGGCTCCGAGTCCACCGATGCGCGCACCGGCGTGCTCGCCGCCATGCTGGCGGAGCGCCTCGGCGTGGCGCAGCTGACGCTGGCCAACAAGGTCGACGTCGACGGCACGTCGATCACGATCCAGCGCATCACCGACTACGGCTACGACCGGGTCGAGGCCACGCTGCCGGCCGTCGTGTCCGTGGTCGAGAAGATCAACGAGCCGCGCTACCCGTCGTTCAAGGGCATCATGGCGGCCAAGAAGAAGCCGGTCGAGACGCTGGCCATCGGCGACGCCTCCATCGACCCCTCCCAGGTCGGCCTGGCCGCCGCCTGGTCCGAGGTCGTCGACTTCGCCGCCGCGCCGCCGCGCGCCGCCGGCACGATCGTCAAGGACGAGGGCGACGGCGGCGCGAAGGCCGCCGAGTTCCTGGCCTCCAAGAAGTTCATCTGAGCACGGGAGAGAACACCTGATATGTCGGAAATTCTCGTTCTCGTCGAGCAGGTCGAAGGCGAGGTCAAGAAGGTCACGCTGGAGCTGCTGACCCTGGCCCGCTCGCTGGGCACGCCCGCCGCCGTCTGGGCGGGCCCGGGCCTCACGCCCGAGGCCAAGGCCAGGCTCGCCGAATACGGCTCGGAGACGATCTACGTCGCAAGTTCGAGCGACATCGTCGACCATGTGGTGGCGCCCAAGGCCGAGCTGCTGGCCCAGCTCGTGGCCGCCAAGTCACCCGCCGCCGTGCTCGTGGCCGCCACGGCCGAAGGCAAGGAGGTCGCCGGCCGGCTGGCCGTCAAGACCGACTCCGGCGTCATCACCGACGCCGTGGGCCTGGGTGAGGGCTTCGTGGCCGACCAGTCCATCTTCGGCGGCGGCGTCAACGTGCACTCCCGGGTGCGCAGGGGCACGCCCATCGTCGCCGTACGCCCCAACTCCACCGCTCCGGAGGCCGCCCCGGGCGCCGGAGCCGAGGAGGAGGTGACGGTCGCGCTGAGCGACGCCGGGAGGTCGGCCCGCGTCGTCGAGCGGGTCAAGCAGGAGAAGGGCGCCAGGCCCGAGCTGACGGAGGCCGCGATCGTGGTCTCCGGCGGGCGCGGCGTGGGCTCGGCCGAGAACTTCTCGGTCATCGAGGGCCTGGCCGACGCGCTCGGCGCCGCCGTCGGCGCCTCCCGCGCCGCCACCGACGCCGGCTGGTACCCGCACCAGTTCCAGGTGGGGCAGACGGGCAAGACGGTGTCGCCGCAGCTCTACATCGCGGCCGGCATCTCGGGCGCGATCCAGCACCGGGCGGGCATGCAGACCGCGAAGACCATCGTCGCGATCAACAAGGACCCTGAGGCGCCGATCTTCGAGCTGGCCGACTACGGCGTCGTCGGCGACCTGCACCAGGTCGTCCCGCAGCTCACCGAAGAGGTCACCAAGCGCAAGTAGGCCCGAGGGCCCAGGCGAAAAGGGGCGGTGCCGCACGATGCGGGCCGCCCCTTTCCAGTGGCAAGCGTGGGGATCACGGGAGCGCTCGCCGCCGCCCCTCCGTCCGGGCCGGTGAAGGCGATGGGCCTGGACGGGTCGAGCGCGGCGAAGTCGTGCCGGGCGTCGGCGGCGAGGGTACGCAGGTCCATCGGGGTGAGGTCGAGCGCGGGGCCGTCGGCCTCGTCGAGCCCGGCGAGCAGCCCGCCTTCCGGCCCGCCACGTCGGCGAGCCCGACCAGGTCGAGCACCTCGGCGACCCGGCCGGCCGGGATGGAGTTGCTCTGCGCCAGGTAGAGCAGGTGTTTGTAGGTGGTGCGCTGCGGATGCACGGCCTGCGCCTCCAGCATCGACCCGATCACGCGCAGCGGGCTCGGCAGCTCGTGGTGCGGACGGCCGTCGATCGTGGCGGAGCCCGACGTGGGCAGGTCGAGACCGAGGATCATGCGCAGCGTCGTGGTCTTGCCCGCGCCGTTCGGGCCCAGGAAGCCGGTGACGAGGCCGGGCCGTACGGTGAAGGTGAGATCCTCCACGGCGACCACGTCACCGTAACGTTTGGTCAGTGCGTCGAGCTGAATCGTGCGACCCAGCCTGCGGTGCCTGGTTGAAGGCGTTCTGAGCGAATCTGTGAGTTCTCTGTGAGCGGCAGCGCCGCCACGTGCGGGTGTGCGGCGCTCCCGCCGGGATCCACAGAGAACTCCCCGTCACGCCGGCGCCCGCCTGAGGCGGGCCGCCGGCTCCCCGGACGTCCGCTCCGACGGCACCACCGGCTCCACGGCCAGCGCCACCTTCCTGCCCACCCGCATGAGCTCGAGGTAGGCGTCCGCGCCGAGGTCGCGCACGACGTGCTCGATGTGCCGCTTGGGGCTCACCAGCAGGTAGCCGGGCATGGTGGGGTAGCGGGCCGCACCGTACGAGCCTGCCACTCAGGCGGCGGCTTCGGCGGGTTCCCTGACGGGCAGCGGGGTGACCGGGGCGGGCTCCTCGCGCGGGAGCAGGCGGGAGGCCAGCGCGATCAGCACGCCCAGGACGACCGCGACGCCGAGTGCCGTACGCAGGGAGGTGGAGTCCGACAGGAAGCCGATCACCACCGGCCCGAGCAGCAGGCCCGCGTACCCCATGGCCCCCGCCTGGGCGATCGCCGGCCCCGGCGTGCCGGTCGCGGTGCCGGCCAGCGACAGCGTCAGCGGCGAGATCGTCGCCACGCCGAGCCCGACGAAGAACATCGCCGCCACCGCCACCAGCGCCGCGGGCGCGACCAGCACGACCGCGAAGAAGCCCGCCGTGGCCACCCCGGAGACGGTCAGCATGCCGCGTACCCCGAACCTGGCCCGCAGCCGGTCGCCGGTCAGCCGGGCGGCCAGCATGCCGGTCTCGAAGACGGGGTAGCCGAGCGCCGCCAGGGCTTCGGGGGCGCCGAGCTCGTCACGCATGTAGAGGCCGTTCCAGTCGGCGACCGTGCCCTCGACCATGAACGCGAAGAACATGATCGCGCCGAGCAGGTAGACGACCGGCGGCATGCGGCGCCGGCCCGCCTGCTCGGTGCCGGTGGACGGGGGCTCGGGCAGGTGCGTACGGCCGACCAGCACGGCGACGGGCAGCGCGGCCAGGCCGACGAGCGCCACGTTGGCGGTGAACGGCAGGCCGGCGGCGATGGCCAGGCTGCCCAGGGCGCCGGCGGAGATGGCGCCGACGCACCAGCCGGCGTGCATGCCGTTCATCAGGGGCCGGCCGTAGGCCCGTTCGACGGTGGAGCCCTGGGCGTTCATGGCGACGTCCATGACGCCGAAGGCCATGCCGAAGAGCGCCACGGCCACCAGCAGCAGCGGCAGGTCGGGGGCGAGGGCCACGGCCACCAGGCTGAGTGCCGTCAGCGGGCCGCCGATCCGCAGAACCGCCCTGCTGCCCGCGCGCGCCATGACGCGCCGCATGGACTGCATGGTCACCAGAGCGCCCAGGCCCCACACCAGCAGGATCGTCCCGACCATGGCCTCGGACAGGGCCAGCTTGTCGGTCAGGGCGGGGATGCGCACGGTCATCGTGCCCACCATCAGGCCGGCAAGGACAAAGGTGAGGACCGCCCCGTAACGGGCACCCCTCAGCTCGCGGGTCATATGGCCACACCTCTCACAAAATCGTTGTCTTCAGCGGTCCGGACGCGCGGGCGTCCAGGCAGGGGAGGGTGAGCGAGCTCGCTCACCGCAGGGGAAAGGCCCCGGCTCGATCGGACCGTGAAGGGCCCGTGAGCAGGGGTGGTGATCGGGACGGCGCGGGATCTCCCACGGAGGACCGGCTCGGGAGGTCGGCTCAGGAGCCGGCTCAGGAGCCGGCTCTGGGGATCCGCGCGGGGGCCGGCCGCCCGGGAGCCGGGCGGGCCGAGGGGCGGCTCAGGCGGGAGGTTTGAGCAGCGCCCGGAGGCGGCCCTCCAGAGCCTGGAGATCGTCTTCCGTGTTGAGCTCCGGATCGTGGCTCGCCACGTCCCAGAGCCCCTCACACGCCAGTCGCACGATCTGGGCCGCCAGCGGGTCGGGCTCCTCGCCCAGCTCCTCGCGATGCCATCGGGTCATCGCCTCACGCAGCGGCGCGAGCAGGAAAAGGTTGCCTGACGCTCCCGTGACGACCGCCCATCGTCGCAACCTGCCCGACCGTACGGCGGCCAGGGTCGCGCCCAGATAGCGCCCGGTGTAGGTCCTGTCGGGCTGGGCGGCCATGAGCTCGTCGAAGTCGTCGATCAGGCGCTCCACCATGCCCTTGATCAGGGCTTCTTTGGAGGCGTAGTGATAGAGCAGGCCACCTTTGCTGACGCCCGCCCGGTCCGCCACCGCGGCCAGGGTGAGCGCGGTCGAACCCTGGTCGCAGAGGAGCTCCTCCGCCGCGTCCAAAAGCTCGTCCTTTCGCATGCTCCCAACTGTACCGTCCGGACGGTACAGTCGCAAACGAGATACCCTGAACCTGTGACCAGACCGTCGGCCTATCTTGATCATGCAGCGACCACCCCGATGCTGCCCGAAGCGATCGAGGCCATGACGGTTCAACTTCAACAGGTCGGAAACGCTTCCTCGCTGCACGGCGCCGGGCGCCGGATGCGCAGGGTGGTCGAGGAGTCACGCGAGACGATCGCCGACGCGCTGGGGTCGCGGCCCAGCGAGGTCGTGTTCACCTCGGGCGGCACCGAGGCCGACAACCTCGCCATCAAGGGCCTCTACTGGGCGCGCCGCCCCCGGAGGCGCGTGCTGATCAGCTCCGTGGAGCACCACGCCGCGCTCGACCCCGCCCAGTGGCTGGCCGACAGCCAGGGCGCGGAGATCGAGCTGCTGGAGGCCGACGCATACGGCCGCGTCCATCCCGAGACCCTGCGCGCCGCCATCGAACGCGACCCCGACGGCGTGGCCATGGTCAGCGTCATGTGGGCCAACAACGAGGTCGGCACCGTCCAGCCGGTGCACGCGCTGGCCGCCGTCGCCCGCGAGCACGGCATCCCGTTCCACACCGACGCCGTCCAGGCGGTGGGGCAGCTGCCCGTGTCGTTCGCCGAGTCGGGCGTCGACGCGCTCACGCTGACCGGCCACAAGATCGGCGGCCCGATGGGCGTCGGCGCGCTGTTGCTGGCCAGAGGGTTGACGCCGGTCTCCGTGCAGCACGGCGGGGGGCAGGAGCGCGACGTGCGCTCCGGCACGCTCGACGCCCCCGCCATCGCGGGGCTCGCCGCCGCCGTCGGCACCGCCGTGAAGGAGCAGGAGGCCCTGGGGCGCCGCCTGGCGTCGCTGCGCGACGAGCTGATCGAGCGCGTACGCGCGGCCGTCCCCGACGTCGTGCTCAACGGCGATCCCGACCTGCGCGAGACGCCCCCCGCGCAAACCCCCCACGACGAGCTGCGAGTGACCCCGTCCCCCCACGACGAACGGCGAGTGACCCCCACGGCTTCGGCGGGGCGGCTGCCGGGCAACGCCCATTTCTCCTTCCCCGGCTGCGAGGGCGACGCGCTGCTCATGCTGCTCGACGCCAAGGGCGTCGAGTGCTCGACCGGCTCGGCCTGCTCGGCCGGCGTCGCCCAGCCGTCGCACGTGCTGCTCGCGATGGGGGCCGACGCGGCGGCGGCGCGCGGCTCGCTCAGATTCACCCTGGGGCACACCTCGACCCGCGACGACGTCGACCGCCTGATCGAGGTGCTGCCCGCCGCGGTCGAACGCGCCCGCCGCGCCGGCCTCAGCTGACCGGCCGCCCGGACGTCCTGGAAGGCCGCCACGGCGGGTCAACCCTGGTGGGCGTCAGGTCAGGATGGGCGACACGGCGGCCATCCCGCCCGGCGTCAGGTCAGGAACGGCGCCGCGGCGGTCCAGCCGGGGTCGGCGGCCACGTCGACGCGGGGCTCGCCCTCCTCCCAGCCCACGATCAGCTCCTTGGCGTGGATCGCGGCGTCGCCGGTCGGGTCGGCGTAGACGTGGATGATCCGGTGCCCCTCCGTGCTCAGGTGGGCGGCCAGCACCGCGTCGTCACCCAGCTTGAGCAGGCGGGCCACCAGGCGCTCCTCGAAGTCGCGCAGCGCCTCCAGCGAGCCGTCGACCGGCAGGCCGTTCTCGTCGCGATGCGCGTAGGGCAGCGTGATCGCGATGTGCTGGTCGCAGAGCGGATGGTCGACGGGGCGCAGCGGGTGGCGGACCGTGGCGACGAGCGGGGCGCCGGTCGCGGTCTGGCCCTGGAGCAGCACCCACTCCTCCTCCGCGTAGCCGGAGGCCACGTCGGCGACCACGGCCGGCAGGTGCATGGCGGCCACGGCGTCGATCGGCTGGAACGTGGCCGGCGTGATCTCGCCCACCCACCTGGCGACGTCGTCCTCGCCGAGCAGCCAGTCGAGGGCCAACAGCGTGGCCTCCATCCTGGTCTCCTCGTCGAGCTCGGCGAAGATCGGGTGGTAGGCGGCCACGTCGACCCTGGGCTGGTTGCGCGGCACCCGGAGCCCGAGCATCAGCTTGTCGAGCGCGAACGCGTAACCGCCCACCTCGATGGTGAGCTCCGCCGCCTGCGGATTGGCCTGCCGCGACGGATGGAACTCCCACAGCAGGTCAGCGTCGGGCGCGGCCCTGGCCCAGCGGTGGGCGAGCGGGCGCAGCTCGGCGTCGCCCGCCGCGGTCACCACGAGGGCGTGCGCCGCCTCCCTGCCGGGCGCCACCTCCCAGACCAGCTCGGGATGGATGGCGGCGACCGCCGGGGCCAGCCACTCCTCCAGCCCCCCGGCCTCGCCCTCGGCCACCAGCGAGTCGAGCCGCGGCCTGGTCTCCTGCCACCACGTCCAGAACCCGGCGATGGCCTCGTCGTGCCCGCCGGCCTCTTCCTCTTCGTCCTTGCGCCCGAACAGTCGCATGCGCTGAATCCTCGCAGACCCTGGCTCCGATCGTGCACATGGCCGCGCACTCCCGTACGGACAGTACGCTGAGAAGGTCATGGGACTGCGTGTGCTTGCCGCCATGTCGGGCGGCGTCGACTCCGCCGTGGCCGCCGCTCGGATCGCCGAGGCCGGTCACGACGTCACTGGTGTGCATCTCGCTCTTTCCGCCAACCCCCAATCCCACCGCACGGGTGCCCGGGGCTGCTGCACGATCGAGGACTCTCGCGACGCGCGGCGTGCCGCCGACGTGATCGGCATCCCCTTCTACATCTGGGACATGGCCGAGCGGTTCCAACGCGACGTGATCGAGGACTTCGTGTCCGAATACGCCGCGGGCCGCACGCCCAACCCGTGCCTGCGCTGCAACGAGAAGATCAAGTTCGCTGCGGTGCTCGACCGGGCGCTGGCCCTGGGCTTCGACGCGGTCGCCACCGGCCACCACGCCAGGCTGGTCGACGGGGTCCTGTCCAGGAGCGCCGACCAGGGCAAGGACCAGTCCTACGTGCTCGGGGTGCTCACCCGCGAGCAGCTCGGCCACGCCATCTTCCCCCTGGGCGACTCGACCAAGGCCGAGGTGCGCGCGGAGGCGGCGCGGCGCGGGCTGACGGTCGCCGACAAGCCCGACAGCCACGACATCTGCTTCATCGCCGACGGAGACACCCGCGGCTTCCTGTCCAAGCGGCTCGGCGCGGCGGAGGGGCCCATCGTCGACCAGAGCGGCGCCGTCGTCGGCAGCCACCAGGGCGCCCACGGGTTCACGATCGGCCAGCGCAAGGGCCTGCATATCGACCGTCCTGCCGCCGACGGCAGGCCACGCTATGTCCTGTCGATCGAGCCGGTCTCCAACACCGTCACGGTGGGGCCGCGCGCGGCGCTCGAGGTCACCTCGATCACCTGCGGCGCCCCGGTCTGGAACGGCCCTTCCCGCTTCGACGACCTGACCGTGCAGTTGCGCGCCCACGGAGAGGTCTACGGCTGCCGGTTCGAGGAGACCGGCGGCGGGCTCCGCGTCGACCTCGACCGCCCGGCCACGGGGGTGGCGGCCGGGCAGGCCGCCGTCCTCTATTCCGGCGCCACCGTGATCGGCTCGGCGACGATCCTCTCTGCTAGCTGACGGTGACCGACTCGCCGACCTTCAAGCGGCGCATTTCGGCGCCTTGTTTGTCCGATTCCAGCTTCAGCCAGTTGTCCACCAGGGTGAGGCCGATGTCGTTGAGCAGGCCGTCATGGGTGGAGAACGCCCGTCCGGGGCGCACCTCGCGGAGATAGCCGACCATCTCCATGAGCTTCAACCAGGGCGCGTTGGTCGGCACCAGCAGCGTCGGCACGTCCACCCCGGGCACGGTCAGGGCGTCGCCGGGATAGAACAGTTCGTCGTCGAGCATGAAGCCGACGTTCTGCACGATGGGCACGTCAGGGTGGTTCTTCGCGTGCCACTCGCCGAACACCTTCACCCCGAAACCGGCCGTCTCGAAGTCGTCGCCATGGCGTACGACCCGCACCTTGGCCGGCACCTCCGCCAGCTCGGCGGCGACGGCCTCGCACGTCCAGATCTCCAGGTCGGGCGAGACCGCCTTCAGCTTGCCGACGTCGACGTGGTCGAAGTGCTCATGGGTGATGAGGACGGCGTCCGCGCCCTCCAGAACGGGGCCCTCGCTGAACGTGCCCGGGTCGATGACCAGGACCTTGCCGTTCTTCTCCACGCGGACGCACGCGTGCTCGTACTTCCTGAGCTCCATCAGTTACCTCCGAGTAACCTCCGCCTTCAGGCGGAGGAGGAATCGTGAAGCGGGCTACAAGTACCGCTCCTACCCGACCCCCGGTCAAGCGGACGAGCTTGCCCGGACGTTCGGCTGTGTCCGCCTTGTCTACAACAAAGCCCTGGAAGGGCGCACTCGCGCCTTCGCCCAGCGGGGGCGTCGCGTCTCCTGCGTGGAGTCGTCGGCCGCTCTGACGCAGTGGAGAGGAACCCTCACGGGCGACCGTGAGAATCCCTCGCGTTGACGAGAGGGAGGACGCCTAGCGGCAGAGCCTACGCTTGTGCCCATGTCTAGTGTGCCCATGGGGCAAGCCACCGGGATCGGCTCGCATCCCGGCGAGGACCACCTCGAGGCGATCAGAGTCGTGTTCGGCGAGGTGCCCGAGCTGCCTTACCTGCCCGAGTTGCCCGCCCGAGGCGTCGGCGCCGACATGGTCGGGCGCACGGCGGGGCTGCTCGTCGACCTGCCGGTCGAGGTGCAGCCGTCCGGCTGGCGGCTGAGCGACCGGCCGGGGCGCGACCACCAACGGTCCCTCGACCATATGCGCCGCGACATCGACGGGCTGGAGGAGATCGCGCACGACTACTCGGGGCCGCTCAAACTGCAGGTGTGCGGGCCCTGGACGCTGGCCGGCGCGATCGAGCTGAAGCACGGCGACAAGATGCTCTCCGACGCGGGGGCCGTACGCGATCTGACGGCGTCGCTGGCGCAGGGCGTCGCCGACCACTGCGCGGAGGTGCGGCGGCGGTTGCCCGGGGTGACGGAGATCGTGCTGCAGCTCGACGAGCCGGGGCTGCCGCGGGTGCTGGCGGGCACGGTGCCGACCGCCTCGGGGTTCGGGCGGCTGGCCGCGGTGGAGGGATGGCGGGTGGAGGAGTCGCTGCGGCTCTTCGACGCCCCCGTGGTGCACTGCTGCGCACCCGCGGTGCCCTTCGGCCTGTTGCGCTCGGCGGGGGTGCGGGGGGTCTCCGTCGACGCCGCCCTGCTGCGGCGCAGGGACGACGACGCCCTGGGCGAGCTCTTCGAGGCCGGGACGGTGTTGTTCATGGGCGTGGTGCCGGGCAGGGATGCCCGGCTGCCCGACCCGGGGGTGGTCGCCAAACCCGCGGTGGAGTTGTGGCGGCGGCTGGGGTTCGCGCCTGACGGGCTGGCGGCGCAGATGGTGCTGACGCCGGCGTGCGGGCTGGCCGGGGCGACGCCGAGGTACGCCAGGGCGGCGCTGGCCGCCTGCGCCAAGGCCGCCCAAGTGCTCAGGGACGATCCCGCCGACGGGCTGCAAGCCGGCTGACCGGCCGGCCGCTCGGGATGCTCCGCGCGTCGGCCGCGGGCCACTCTCGTCATCGCGCCCACCTCGATCGCCGCCCCCGCCATGGCCTCCGCCCGCCCGAAGACCTGGCGCCGGCGAACCGGGTGACTCACCGGGGTGCTCGCGGCTGACGTTCCGGTGGCCCACGGGAAACGGTCAAAGAGGTGCAAAGGGTTCGAGTGGCGAGCCGCTCGCGGTGCCGTTCCTGGACGGATGGCGAGGCTTGCCGCGGCACTTGCGTGAAGGCCGCGGGAAGCTGCTCCACCTGCGAGAGCGTCCGGTCTCGTGACGGATGGGAGTCCGTACGCCGGCGGCGTGTTCTGTCGGTGCTGAGCGGTAGCGTTTGCTCAGAATGCTGGACGGAAGGAGAGGCCGTGGGCGAGCCATCCACTGAGGTCGCCGGGGTGCCGGTGCCCGCGCTCAAGCGGCATGCCGAGCTGAGCGAGCTGGTCGAGGAGGCTCGCTGGCGCTACTACGTGCTCGACCAGCCCACCGTCAGCGACGCCCAGTTCGACGAGTGGTTCAGAGAGCTGCTGGCGCTGGAGGAGGCGCATCCGTCGCTCCAGACGCCCGGCTCGCCGACCCAGCAGGTGGGCGCGCCGGTCAGCGGCGACTTCGCCAAGGTCCGCCATCTGGCCAGGATGGAGAGCCTCGACAACGCCTTCAACGACGCCGACATGGCGGCCTGGCAGGTGCGCGCCGAGCGGCTGGCCGAGGGAGACCCCGGTCCCTACCTGTGCGAGCTGAAGATCGACGGGCTCGCGATCGCCCTGGTCTATCGCGACGGCAAGCTGGAGCGCGCCGCCACCAGGGGCGACGGGCGCACGGGTGACGACGTGACGGCCAACGTGCGCACCATCAAGGGCGTGCCCCACCGGCTCAAGGGCGACGACGTGCCGAGCCTGGTCGAGGTGCGCGGCGAGGTCTACATCCCGGTCGAAGACTTCAAAAAGCTCAACGAGCAGCTCGTCGAGCAGGGCAAGCCGCCGTTCGCCAACCCGCGCAACTCCGCGGCGGGCACGCTGCGGCAGAAAGACCCGCGCATCACGGCGCAGCGACCGCTGCGCATGCTGGTGCACGGCATCGGCGTCTGGGAGGGCGCGACGGAGCCGCGGGCGCAGTCGGAGGTCTACGACCGGCTGCGCGAGTTCGGGCTGCCGGTCAGCGACCTCTACCAGGTGCTGCCGGGCCTCACCGAGATCAACGAGTTCATCGAGCACTACCGCGCGCACCGCCACGATCCGCCCTACGAGATCGACGGGGTGGTCGTCAAGGTCGACGACTTCCGCACGCAGCGTGAGCTGGGCTCCACCTCGCGTGCTCCCCGCTGGGCGATCGCCTTCAAATATCCGCCGGAAGAGGTCAACACCAAGCTCCTCGACATCCAGGTGGGCGTCGGGCGCACCGGGCGCGTCACCCCCTATGGCGTGATGGAGCCGGTCGTGGTGTCGGGCTCGACCGTCGAGCGGGCCACCCTCCACAACGCCGCCATCGTGGCCAAGAAGGGCGTGCTCATCGGCGACACCGTGGTGCTGCGCAAGGCGGGCGACGTCATCCCCGAGATCGTCGGGCCGGTGGCGGCGCTGCGCGACGGGTCCGAGCGGGAGTTCGTCATGCCGACGCACTGCCCCGAGTGCGGCACCGCGCTGGCTTACGAGAAGGAGGGCGACGCCGACCTGCGCTGCCCCAACGCGCGCGGTTGCCCCGCCCAGATGCGCGAGCGCATCTATTTCGCGGCCGGGCGGCGCGCGCTCGACATCGACGGCCTCGGCTACGTCGCGGCCACGGCGCTCACCCAGCCGCTGCCGCCGCAGCAGCCGGTGGTGCGCACCGAGGCCGACCTGTTCGACCTGACGCTCGACCAGCTGATCCCGATCAAGTCGGTGGTCCGCGATCCCGACACCGGCCTCCCCAAGATCGACCCGAAGACGGGGGAGCAGAAGGTCGTCTCCTTCTTCTCCAACATCAACGGCGAGCCCAGCCAGAACGCGCTGCAGCTCATCGAGGAGCTCGAGCGGGCCAAGCAGGTGCCGCTCGCGCAGGTGCTGGTCGCCCTGTCGATCAGGCACATCGGCCCGCCCACGGCGCGTGCCCTGGCCGACGCCATGAGGTCGATCGACGCGATCATGAACGCCTCGGAGGAAGAGCTGGCCGCGGTCGAGGGCATCGGGCCCCGGGTGGCGGCCACGATTCGGGAATGGTTCGCGGTCGACTGGCACCGCGCGATCATCGACCGGTGGCGCGCGGCCGGGGTCCGCATGGAGGACGAGCCCGCCCCCGAGAAAGGCCCGCAGACCCTGCAGGGGATGACGTTCGTGGTCACGGGCACGCTGGAGGGCTATACCCGCGACTCGGCCGCCGCCGAGCTGACCAGCAGGGGCGGGAAGGTCGCGTCGTCGGTGTCGAAGAAGACGTCGTTCCTGATCGCGGGCGACAACGCTGGGTCGAAATATGACAAGGCGGTCGACCTTGGCGTGCCGGTCCTCGACGGTGCGGGCTTCGAGATCCTCCTGAACGAAGGCCCGGAAGCGGCCACGGAGGCCGTGACCCCACCCGAGTCCTGACCTTTCCGGCCGATGATGCAGGTCCAAGAGCTCGCACGGGCTCGGTCGGTTCGTACGGGCCCGGTCGGCTCGTGTGGGGTTGGTTGGTTCGTGCGGGCCCGGTCGGCTCGTGTGGGGTTGGTTGGTTCGTGCGGGCCCGGTCGGCTCGTGTGGGGGTTGGTTGGTTCGTGCGGGCCCGGTCGGCTCGTGTGGGGGTTGGTTGGTTCGTGCAGGCCCGGTCGGCTCGTGTGTGGTTGGTGTTGTTCTTGCGGGCCCGGTCGTTCGTGGGGGCGAGAGGTTCGTGCGGGCCCGGACGGTCCGCATGAGCGGGCCGGTGCTGGGAGCGGTTGCTCGTATGGGTGCGGTCGGTTGGCGAGGGCTCGTGCGCGGGTGGTGACCGCGGTTTCGGCATGAGTGTGGCCGGCTGCTGTACGGGTGACCGCGTCCTGATCGATGACCGTGTTCGGAGAGGCAACGTCTCGTGCGGTCCGTGCCCGGATCCACCAAGACGGGTGGCAGGGCGTGTGGCCTGACCGGCTCTGGCCGCGTGCTGGGGCGCGTTCCGTGGCTGGGCGTTGTGCCGTGTTGGGCGGCATGGGGAGTCCGCAGCGTGCATGGTGCGCTACCCAGGGTGTTTTCTGGGTATATGTCGGAAAGGAGAAGTGACGGAACGTACGCGCTTGGTTTCGCGAAGTGGGGTGAAGGTCGTACCCTCCCATAGTGACCTAATGGGGGTTCTGTTACCGATGACTGACCCAACCGACACCCGCGATACCGGCCCACGCGCCGGCACGCCGCTGTGGGCGTTCCTCGCGGGCATCACCGTGATCGGGTTCACCGCACTCGTGGTGGCCATGCTCAGGCTCGACACGTCCGAGCTGGTGGAGGTCGCCCGCACGCCGCTGTTCTGGGTGCTGGCCGTGCTGGTGGTCCTGGGCGAGCTCAGGCCCGTCATGGTGTCCTCGGCGGCGGCCGTGGGCGGCACCTACCCCTCCACCATGTTCACTTTCGCCGTGCTCCTGCACTTCGGGCTGCCCGTCGCGGTGCTGATGCAGGGGGTCGCGGTGGCCATGAACGGCGTGGTGACGCGCAAGTCGTGGCATCGGGTCATGTTCAACATCGCGCAGTCGACCCTCGCGCTCACCGCTGCGGGTGTGGTGCTGGGGACGTTCGGCATCGTGCCGAGCCCGGCCGTGCCATGGGTGCCGGGCGGCGGTAACCTGCTGGCGATCGGCCTGGCGGGGATTGCATACTTCGCGACCAGGGCGACCCTCGTGTGCAGCGCGGTCGCGCTGCACGAGCGGCGTTCGCTCACCCGCGTGCTGAAGGCCACCGTCGGCCCGCAGAGTCTCGTCTACGCCGGCCTGCTCGGCCTGGCGCCGCTGGTCGTCGTCGTCATGAACCATTCGCCGGGGCTGGTGCCGCTCTTCGTCGCACCCCTGGCTGCCGTCTACTTCACCGCCACGCTCTCCATGCGCCGCGACCACCAGGCCATGCACGACGAGCTGACCGGCCTGCCCAACCGCAAGCTGCTCATCGTCAGCACCGAGGAGGCGCTCGCCGAGGCCAGGCAGGACGAGCGGGTCGGCCTGTTCCTGCTGGACCTCGACCGGTTCAAGGAGGTCAACGACACGATGGGCCACCCGGTGGGCGACCGCCTGCTGCAGATGGTCGCGCACCGCCTCACCCACTCCGTACGCCCGGGAGACGTCGTGGCTCGGCTGGGCGGCGACGAGTTCGCCGTGCTGCTGCCCTCGATCAGGGACACGCACGCGGCCAGGGAGGTCGCGGCCCGGCTGCGCGCGGCGCTGACCGAGCCGGTGCGTCTGGAGGGCATGACCTTCGACGTGGACGGCTCCGTCGGCATCGCGCTCTACCCGGATCACGCCCCCGACTTCGAGCTGCTGCTCCAGCGCGCCGACGTGGCGATGTACCTCGCCAAGGAGGGCCGTACGGGAGTGGAGCTCTACCAGCCCGACAAGGACAGGAACTCGCCGGAGCGCCTGAGCCTGCTCGGCGACCTGCGCCGCGCCATCGACAACCGCGAGCTGCGCCTGCACTACCAGCCCAAGGTCAGTCTCGGCACCGGCGCGGTCCAGGGCGTCGAGGCGCTGCTGCGCTGGCGCCATCCGGCGCACGGGCCGATCCCGCCGTCCGATTTCGTCCCGCTGGCGGAGCAGTCCTACCTGATGCGCCAGCTGACCGCGTACGTCATCGACGAGGCGCTGGAGCAGGCCGCCCGCTGGTGGCACACGGGTCTGCGGGTGCAGATCTCGGTCAACATCTCCGCCCGTGACCTGCTCGACTCCGCGCTGCCCGAGCGGTTGGAGGTGGGGCTGGCGAAGTACGGCCTGCCGCCCGCGGCCATCCAGCTGGAGGTCACCGAGCGCATCCTGACCGGCGACCAGGCCTACACCCAGGAGACCATCAAGGCGCTGGCCACACTCGGCGTCCCGCTGGCCATCGACGACTTCGGCACCGGCTACTCCTCGCTGATCAGGCTCCAGCGCCTGGCGGTGTCGGAGGTCAAGATCGACGCGTCGTTCGTGCGCAGGATCGCCGAGTCGGAGGACGACGAAAGGATCGTGCGCTCGATCGTCGACCTGGTGCGCTCGCTCGGCCTGCGTTCGGTGGCCGAGGGGGTCGAGTCCGACGAGGTGGCCATCCGCCTGGCGGACATGGGCTGCGACGTGGGGCAGGGATGGCTCTTCTGCGAGCCCATGCCGGCCGCCGACGCCGCCGCTTGGCTGCGTGATCACGTGGAGGCGGTGCCGAAAGTCGGTTTCGGCTACGCGCCCGAGGTGACCCGGACCGCGTGACCGTGCGGATGCGCCGCCGGTTCGTGATGCTCGGGATCGACTTCTCCGGAACCTGACCGGTGAGGACCGTCACGGACCCGGTTCGGCACGACCACATCGAGGTCGACGTCGTGGTTTTCGCGCCCGCCATGCCTGGTGAGCGCAAGCGCGTGCTCCGGCTGGGCGGGGTGAAGCGGGGCAGGAGGATGGGCCCCGGGCGCGTGGTCCGGTTCGACGCGAAGGGTCATGACGTCTGGGACGCCTTGACGTGCTGCGGCGGCGTCGGGTTCGACGCGGCTGTGGCAGGGGAGAGCGACGTGCGCAGGGGCGGGTTGGAGGAGACGTACGGGTGAGGCCGCGCTCTCGCACCCGGGAGCGGTGTTGCCAGGGAGTTAACCGTTCGGGCGTGCTTCGTCAAGCCCTCTAGGATGGCAGTGTCCGAAGACTCCATCCACGAAACGGGTTCAACGACTCATGTCCGCCATAACCCGCGACGAGGTCGCACACCTGGCCCGGTTGTCCAGGCTGGCGCTCACCGGTGACGAGCTCGACCACTACGCCACCCAACTCGATGCCATCATCGAGGCGGTCGCGAAGGTGGCCGAGGTCGCCGCCGAAGATGTGCCGCCATCGTCGCACGCGCTTCCGCTGACCAATGTCTTCCGTGCCGACGAGGTGCGACAGTCCCTGACGCCCGAGCTGGCGCTGGCCGGTGCTCCCGCCGTCGAGGACGACCGATTCCGGGTGCCGCGCATCCTCGGGGAGGAGGCATGAGCGAGCGAATGACCGAACACGGCTCTGTCAGGCTCATCTGCCCGACGAAGGAGGGCGCATGAGTCTGATCCGCAAGACCGCCGCCGAGCTGGGCTCGATGATCGCCGCGGGTGAGGTGTCGTCGGTCGAGGTGGCCGAGGCGCATCTCGACCGCATGACCGAGGTGGAGCCCAAGGTCAAGGCGTTCCTCCACGTCGATCGCGAGACGACGATCGCGCAGGCGCGGGCCGTCGACACCAGGCTCAGGGCCGGTGAGAGGCTCGGGCCGCTGGCCGGGGTGCCGATCGCGCACAAAGACATCTTCACCACCCGCGACATGCCGACGACGGCCGCGTCCATGATCCTCGAAGGCTGGCGTCCGCCCTACGACGCGACCGTCACCAAGCGGCTGCGCGAGGCGGGGCTGGTGATTCTCGGCAAGACCAACCTCGACGAGTTCGCCATGGGCTCCTCGACGGAAAACTCCGCCTTCCACACGACGTGCAACCCGTGGGACCTGACGAAGGTGCCGGGCGGTTCCTCCGGTGGGTCGAGCGCGGCCGTGGCGGCCTACGAGGCGCCGCTGTCCACGGGCACCGACACGGGCGGCTCGATCCGGCAGCCGGCCTCGGTGACCGGCATCGTGGGGATGAAGCCGACCTATGGTGGCTCGTCCCGTTACGGGCTGATCGCGTTCGCGAGCTCGCTCGACACGCCGGGGCCGTTCGCCCGCACCGTGCTCGACGCGGCGCTGCTGCAGGAGGCGTTCTCCGGCCACGACGCGATGGACTCGACCTCCATCGACGCCCCCGTGCCTTCGGTGGTCGAGGCGGCCAGGCACGCCGACGTCGCCGGCATGCGGATCGGCGTGGTCAAGGAGCTGGGCGGCGACGGCTACCAGCCGGGCGTGCTGGCCCGCTACAACGAGGCCGTGCAGCTCCTCGAGTCGCTCGGGGCCAAGGTCGTCGAGGTCTCCTGCCCGTCGTTCACCACCGCCCTCTACGCCTACTACCTGATCGCGCCGTCGGAGTGCTCGTCCAACCTGGCGCGCTTCGACGCGATGCGCTACGGCCTGCGCGTCGGCGACGACGGCACCCGCAGCGCCGAGGAGGTCATGGCGCTGACCAGGGCCGCCGGGTTCGGTCCCGAGGTCAAGCGGCGCATCATGCTCGGCACGTACGCGCTGTCGAGCGGCTACTACGACGCCTACTACGGCCAGGCACAGAAGGTGCGCACGGTCATCTCCCGCGAGTTCGAGGCCGCCTACCAGCAGGTCGACGTGCTGGTGTCGCCGACCACGCCGACCACGGCGTTCGCGATCGGCGAGCGCGTCGACGACCCGATGGCGATGTACCTCGCCGACCTGTGCACCATCCCGTCCAACCTGGCCGGCAACGCGGCCATCTCGGTGCCGTGCGGGCTGGCCGAGGAAGACGGTCTGCCGGTCGGCCTGCAGATCATGGCGCCCGTGCTGGCCGACGACCGCTGCTACCGCGTCGGCGCCGCCGTGGAGCAGGCCCTGGAGAGCCGCTGGGGCGGCCCGTTGCTGAAGGAGGCCCCGTCGCTATGACCATGGTCTATGACGAAGCACTCGACGCGTTCGAGCCGGTGCTCGGCCTGGAGACGCACGTCGAGCTGGGCACCAGGTCGAAGATGTTCTGCGGCTGCAAGACGACGTTCGGCGCCCCGCCCAACACGCAGGTCTGCCCGACCTGCCTGGCGCTGCCGGGCGCGCTGCCGACGGCCAACACCATGGCCATCGAGTCGACGATCCGCATCGGCCTGGCGCTGAACTGCTCGATCGCCGAGTGGTGCCGCTTCGCCCGGAAAAACTACTTTTATCCGGACATGCCGAAGAACTACCAGATCTCGCAGTACGACGAGCCGCTCTGCTTCGACGGCTACGTCGACGTCGAGGTCGACGGCAGGACCGTGCGGATCGAGATCGAGCGGGTGCACCTGGAGGAGGACACCGGCAAGTCCACCCACGTGGGCGGCGCCACGGGCCGCATCCACGGGGCCGACTACTCGATCGTCGACTACAACCGGGCCGGCATCCCGCTCGTCGAGATCGTGACCAAGCCCATCCCGGGCACCGACCGGCTCGCGCCGGAGGTGGCCAGGGCCTACGTCACCGAGCTGCGCGAGATCATGCGCTCGCTGGGCGTCTCCGACGTGCGCATGGAGGAGGGCTCGCTGCGCTGCGACGTCAACGTCTCGCTCATGCCGCGTGGCGCGTCCGAGTGGGGCACCCGCACCGAGACGAAGAACGTCAACTCGCTGCGCAGCGTCGAACGGGCCGTCCGCAGCGAGATCGAGCGGCAGGCGGGCGTGCTCGCCGACGGCGGGAAGATCGTCCAGGAGACCCGCCACTTCCACGAGGACACCGGCACCACCACGTCCGGCAGGTCCAAGGAGGAGGCGCAGGACTACCGCTACTTCCCCGAGCCCGACCTGGTGCCGATCGCGCCCGACCCGGCCTGGGTGGCCGAGCTGAAGGCGGCGCTGCCCGAGCTGCCGTCGGTCAGGCGCAAGCGGCTGCAGGCCGAGTGGGGGCTGTCCGACCTCGACATGCAGGCCATGCACAATGCCGACGCGTTCGACCTGGTCGAGGCCACGGTCGCGGCGGGGGCCCCGCCCGCCGACGCGCGCAAGTGGTGGATGGGCGAGCTGGCGCGGCGTGCCAACGAGACCGGCACGCCGCTGGCCGACCTGCCCATCACCCCGGCCGACATCGCCCGCGTGACCGAGCTGGTCGCCTCGGGCGCGCTCAACGACAAGCTGGCGCGCGAGGTGCTCGAAGGCGTGCTGGCCGGCGAGGGCACGCCCGACGAGGTGGTCGAGAAGCGCGGGCTGCAGATCGTCAACGACGAGGGCGAGCTGTCCGCGATCATCGACCAGGTGCTGGCCGACAACGCCGACGCGGCCGACAAGGTGCGCTCCGGCAAGATCGCCGCAGCCGGTGCGCTGGTGGGCGGCGTCATGCGGGCCAGCAAGGGCAAGGCCGACGCGGCCCGCGCCCGGCAGCTGATCCTGGAGAAGCTCGGCGTCTCCGGGTAACCGGCGTCTCACGGTCACCGGGGCCCCGCCGCTCCAACGGCGGGGCCCCGGCGTGTGACCGGTGACCGCCCAGTGCGCGCGGTGTGCGGAGGGCTCTGTCGCCGGTGCCCGGCGGGTGGCATACGCTCACTCGTTGCCGGACGGCCGGGTCGGCTCGACGTCACGCCGGGCCAGCGCCTTCCTCAGCAGCGGCGTGAGCAGGGCGAGCAGCGCCAGCACCAGCAGCACGACCGCGATCGGGCTGCCCACCAGCACGCTCGCGTCCCCCGCCCCGATGGCCAGTGCCCTGCGGAGCTGGATCTCCGCCATCGGGCCCAGGATCATGCCGATCACCGCGGGGGCGACCGGCAGGCCGAAGCGCCGCATGGCGTAGCCGAGCAGGCCGAGCACATAGAGCACGAACAGGTCCACCACGGTGCCGTTCACGGCGTAGACCCCGAGCGCGGCGAAGAGGATGATCCCGGCGTACAGGTACGGGCGGGGGATCCGCAGCACGCGCGCCCACAACGGCGCCATGGGCAGGTTGAGCACCAGCAGCATCGCGTTGCCGATGAACAGCGAGGCGATCATGCCCCACACCAGCGCGGGATTGTGGTCGAACAGTTGCGGCCCGGGCTGCAGCCCGTACTGCTGGAAGGCGGCCAGCAGGATCGCGGCCGTGGCCGACGTGGGCAGGCCCAGCGTGAGCAGCGGGACCAGGGTGCCGGCGGCGGAGGCGTTGTTGGCCGCCTCGGGGCCGGCGACGCCCTCGATCGCGCCCTTGCCGTACTCCTCGCGGGCCACGCCGCGCGCCAGGCGCTTCTCGGCCGCGTACGACAGGAAGGTGGGGATCTCCGCGCCGCCGCCGGGCAGCGCGCCGAACGGGAAGCCCAGCGCGGTGCCGCGCAGCCAGGGCAGCCACGAGCGTCCCCAGTCGGAGCGGCCCATCCACGCCCGGCCCACGGGTACGACCTCCGGCGTGGCGTGGCGCAGCCGCGAGGCGACGTAGAGCGACTCGCCGAGCGCGAAGAGCCCGACCGCCACGATCACCACGTCGATGCCGTCGAGCAGCTGCGGGATGCCCAGCGTGAGCCGTGCCTGGCCGGTCTGCTGGTCGATGCCGATCAGCCCGATCACCAGGCCGAGCCCCAGGGAGGCCAGGCCGCGTACGACGGAACGGGAGAGCACGGACGACACGGCGGTGAACGCGAGGACAGCCAGAGCGAAGTAGTCCTCGGGGCCGAACGAGATCGCGAAGCTCACCACGGCGGGCGCCGCCACGACCAGCAGCGCGGTCGCGATCGTCCCGGCCACGAACGAGCCGATGGCCGCCGTGGCCAGCGCCTGGGCGGCCCGGCCCCGCCTGGCCATCTTGTTGCCCTCCAGCGCCGTGATCATGGAGGCGGACTCGCCCGGCGTGTTGAGCAGGATGGAGGTGGTGGAGCCGCCGTACATGCCGCCGTAGTAGATGCCGGCGAACATGATGAACGCGCTGGCCGGCGGCACCGTGAACGTGATCGGCAGCAGCAGCGCCACGGTCATCGCGGGGCCGATGCCGGGCAGCACGCCGACGAGCGTGCCGAGCGTGACGCCGATGAGCGCGTACATGAGGTTGACCGGGGTGAGCGCGGCGGCGAAGCCGTCGAGGAGGAGCTGCAGCGACTCCACCTAGATCACCCCCGTCAGCGGCCCGCCGGGCAGTGACACGCCGAGCCCCTTGACGAACAGCAGGTACGTGGCCACTCCCACGACCACCGCGATCACGGCGGCGCGCAGCTTGTGCTCGGCGCCGAGGGCCACGGCGAGGCCGAAGAAGAGCAGGCTCGCCCCGATGATCCAGCCGAGCACGTTCAGCAGCGCGCTGAACGCCAGGAAGATCCCGCTGACCAGCCCGACGCTGCGCCAGTCGGCGGGCGCGTCGACGTCGACGTCCTCGCTCTCCTCGGGGTCGCCCCGCCCGCCGCGTACGACGTCGGCCACGTAGAACAGGCCGATGAGCACCATGGCGCCGCCCACCAGCATGGGGAAGAAGCGCGGCCCGAGGCCGAGCTGGGAGGCCGCGGCGGAGACGTCGAGCGTCCCGACCACGACGAGCACGCCCAGCACCAGCACGACGAGCGCCAGCCCGAGCTCGGGCCGCCACCAGCGGGCCATCAGGAGACGAGCCCCATTTCGGCGATGATCGCCTTGACCCTGTTCTGTTCGGCGGCCAGGTAGTCGGCGAACTGCTGTCCCGTCTGGAACGAGTCGATCCAGCCGTTCTTGGCCACCGCGTCCTTCCACGGCTGCGCGTCGTGCATCTTGGTGACCAGGTCGGTCAGCGCCTTCTTGTCGGCGTCGGAGAGCCCGGCAGGGGCGACGAAGCCGCGCCAGTTGGCCAGCTCGACGTCGAGCCCGGCCTCCTTCAGCGTGGGAGCGTCCAGGTCCGGCAGCCGCTCGCCCGATGTGACGCCCAGCGCGCGCAGCTTGCCCGACTTCACGTGCTCGGCGAACTCGGCCACGCCCGAGATGCCCGCGCTCACCTTGTTGCCGAGCAGCTCGTTGAGCGCCTCGCCGCCGCCCGAGTGGGCGATGTAGTTGACCTGCTTGGGGTCGATGCCCGCGGCCTTGGCCATCAGACCTGCCACGATGTGGTCGGTGCCGCCCGCGGAGCCGCCGGAGATGGACACCTTCGCCGGGTCGGCCTTCCAGGCCGCCACCATGTCGTCCAGCGTCTTGTACGGCGACGCGGCCGGCACGACGACGATCTCGTACTCCTCGGTCAGCTTGGCGATGGGCGTGGTCTCCGCCAGCGTGACCTTCGACTTGTTCTGCTCGATGGCGCCCACCATGACCAGGCCCATGGTCATCAGCAGGTTGCCGTTGCCCTTTTCGCCGGCGAGCTGGGCCAGGCCGATCGTGCCTCCGGCGCCGGGCACGTTGTACACCTCGACCTTGCGCTGCGGGTCGGCCGCTTTGATGGCCTGTTCGGCGATGCGGGAGGTCTGGTCCCAGCCGCCTCCCGGCGCGGCCGGGGCCATGATCCGCAACGGCGAGTTCGCGGAGGTGCCCGTCGTCTCGCCACAGCCGGTCAGTGCGCCAAGGGAGAGTGCCGCGAGGGCGGCGAATACGCGCAAGCGCATGATCACTCCAAGAAGGGTTTCACGGTTACAAAACCCGGATCGTGAAGCCCCTACCCTCCGGAGTCGACCCTTTGCACGGTTGCCGTCATAGTGGTCGTATTGGTCGCGCGTCCCTGGCCGCCGGGCGGCGATGTGGCCCGCGACCTGGCCGTGACCTCGATTTGTTTCCATGTGCCCGTGAGACGGGTTCGTGAGGCCTCACTCGGGACCCAGCTGTTCGCGCTACAGATGGTGATCGTGCTGCTCGCCGTGGGGGGCACCGGAGGCGTGTGGGCCGAGCACACGCGTGATCAGCTGGCCTCGCTCCACCAGCAACGGGCACTGGCGATCGCGCAGTCGGTGGCCGCGCTTCCGCAGGTCCGGGAGGCGTTCAAGCTGAGCGACCCGGAGACGGTGCTGCAGCCGCTGGCCATGAGCGTCCAGCAGGAAACCGGCGCCGACTACGTCGTGATCGCCAACACCGACCAGAAACGCTACGCCCACCCCAACGCCTCGCTGATCGGCAAGCAGCTGTCCACCGACGGCAGCACGGTGCTCAGGACCGGCCGGAGCTGGGTCGGCAAGGAGACCGGCACGATCGGCACCACGGTCAGGGGCAAGACGCCCATCCGCGACGAGTACGGCGAGGTCATCGGCCTGGTCTCGGTCGGCGTGCTGGAGACGACGGTCATCAGCCAGGTCGTCGACGCGCTCCCGCCGCTGATCTGGACGGCGCTCGCCGTGCTGCTGGCCGGCCTCGCGCTGGCCGCGCTGATCACCGCGCGGGTGCGCCGGCAGACGTTCGGCCTGGAGCCGCGCGAGATCGCCGCCCTGCTGGAGCAGCGCGAGGGGGTGCTGCACGGCGTCAAGGAGGGCGTGCTGGCGCTCGACCTCAACGGGCGCGTCACCCTGGTCAACGACGCCGCCCGCGAGCTGCTGGGCGACGTGGGCGCCGACCTGACCGAGATGCCGGTCTCCGAGCGCATGCGCGACGTGCTGGGAGGCGCCGACCCCGGCGAGGACCGCGTCGTGCTGCACGGCGACCGCGTGCTGGTGCTCAACCGCACCCCGGTGTCCGTACGCGGTCACCACCGCGGCTGGGTGGTGACCCTGCGTGACCGCACCGAACTCATCCACCTGGCCCGCGAGCTCGACGACGCCAGCAGCGCGACCGAGGCGCTGCGGGCGCAGGCACACGAGTTCGCCAACCGCATGCACACGGTTGTCGGGCTGCTGGAGCTGGGCGAGCACGAGGCCGCGATCGGCTTCATCACCCGCACCACCGGCGGCTCGTACGCGGCCGGTCTGCGCGAGCGGGTCCAGGACCCGACCCTGGCCGCGCTGCTGCTGGCCAAGTCCGCGGAGGCGGCCGAGCGGGGCGCCACGCTCGTGTTGTCGGACGACTCCACCGTGCCGGTCGGCCTGCTCGGCGACCCGCAGGACGCGGTGCTGGTGGTGGGCAACCTGGTCGCGAACGCCATCGACGCGCTCGACGGCGCCGAGGGCACGATCGAGGTGTCGGTGCAGGCCGATCACGACGGGTTGCGGGTGCGCGTCGGCGACTCGGGCCCCGGCATCGCCCCCGACCTGGTGGAGGAGGTCTTCAGGGAGGGCTTCACGACCAAGGCCGCCCAGTCGGGGCCGCGCGGTCTCGGCCTGGCCCTGACCCGGCAGGCGTGCCTGCGCAGAGGAGGCTGGGTGCGGGTGACGAACTCGGACGGCGCCGTCTTCACCGCCCTCCTTCCGGCCAGAGAGCGGGCGGGGGCGGGCTCGTGAACGACATCAGGGTGCTCGTCGTCGACGACGACTTCATGGTCGCGCGGATCCACAGCGGCTACGTGTCCCGCGTGCCGGGGTTCAGCGTCGTCTCCGTCGCCCACAACGGGGCCGGCGCGCTGGCCGCGGCGGCGGAGCTGCGGCCCGACCTCGTGCTGCTCGACATCTACCTGCCCGACATGTCGGGGCTCGAGGTGCTCAAGGCGATCGACGACGTGGACGTGCTCATGATCAGCGCGGCCCGCGACGTGCCCACGGTCAAGGAGGCCATGCGCGGCGGCGCGGTCAACTATCTGATCAAGCCGTTCACCGCCACCGCGCTGACCGAGCGGCTCCGGCAGTACGCCGACACCCGCAGGCGCATCACCGCCATCGGTCCCGAGGCACGCCAGGACGACGTCGACCGGCTCTTCGGCACGCCCATGACCGCGGCGCCCATGCCCAAAGGTCTGTCCCCGGCCACCTGCGCGCTGGTCGCCGACAGCCTGCGGGAGGCGGGCCGCGACCTGTCGGCGACCGAGACCGCCCAGCTCACGGGCCTGTCACGGGTGAGCGCCCGCCGCTATCTCGAACATCTCTGCGCGGCAGGGCAGGCCGAACTCCGGCCGCGTTACGGCACGGCCGGTCGTCCGGAACATCGCTACCGGTGGCTAGGTTGACACACTTCCGTAGTCATTTCCCGTGACATATGCGGATCCGCGTGCCTTACTGTTGCCTGAGACTTGGCTGCGGACCGGGAGGAGATTGAGGCGTGCGAAACGCCGGACCGATCGAGTCACCGACCGACCCGTTTGCCTCGGTGCCACTGCCCACGTCGAGCGTCTCCAAGAAGCCGCGGATCGAAGGCCTGCCCCCGGGGGTCTCCCGGGACATCTTCGGACCGCCGGAACGACAGGAGCCCCGGCAGGCCCAAGCCCCGAGCGCCTCGGGCGGTCCCTCGGGCGGCGCGCTGCCCCCAGCACCGCCACCGGCGCAGCCGTGGCCGATGGCGGGCAACGACTCGGGCCGGCCCGCTGCCGTGTTCGGCCAGGAAAGCCCGCGCGAACACCCGCCCGCCTTCGAGCCCGAGCCGCGCAGACGGCGCCTCCTGCCGGGCCTGCTCACGCTTCTCCTGCTGCTCGCCGTGCTGGCGTACGTCGTGCCCGCCGTGCTCATGTCCGGCAGCGTGCTGCGCGGCACCCGCGTGTCGGGGGTCGACATCGGCGGACTGACCGTCACGCAGGCGGCCGACAAGCTGCGCACCGAGCTCGCCGCCCAGCTGAGCAAGCCGGTCGTCGCCGACATCGGCGGCAAGAAGGACACCATCCAGGCCGACGAGGCCGGACTGGAGCTCGACGTGGTCGGCACGATCGGCCAGGCGCCCAGCGGCTTCCCCAGCCCGCAGGAGGTGTGGCGCGGCCTGACCGGCACCACCGAGCTCGAACCGAAGATCAACATCGACACCTCCCAGCTCACCAGGACCGTCGAGGGCCTGGCCGAGTCCGTGGACAAGCGCGCGCAGGAAGGCCGGGTGGCCTTCTCCGGGCTGACGCCGAAAGCCCGCCAGCCGCAGGACGGCGTGCTGCTCGACAGGGAGGACGCCGTGAAGAGGATCGGAGACGCCTTCCTGCGGGGCGGCGGCTCCGTCGTGCTCACCCTGAGGCCGTCCAAGCCCGTCACCACCCCGGGAGCCGTCAGGGCGGCGCTGGCCAAGGCGAAGCAGGCCGTCGCCGCCCCCGTCACGCTGACCCTCGACGGCAAGCAGGCGCAGGTCCCGCCCGCCGTGATCGCGGCCAACCTGTCCTTCGCCTCCGACGGCAGCGGCGGGCTCGCACCGCAGTTCGACGCCAAGGCGGCGCTCACCACCGTGGAGAGCAGCCTGGTCTCCGCCGCCCAGCAACCCCGCGACGCCACGTACGACATCGTGAACGGCAAGCCGGTCCTGGTGCCCGCCCGCACCGGACGGGGCGTGAACGACAAGCTGCTGGCCAGGGACGCCGAGAAGGTGTTCGCCGAGGGTGGCGACCGGACGATCCCGGTGCGGCTGGGCGCCGTCGCCCCGACGGTCGCGACCTCGGAGATCGACAACCTCGGCATCAAGGAGACCCTCGCCACCTTCACCACGAACTTCGACTGCTGCCAGCCGCGCGCGAAGAACATCCAGCGCATGGCGGAGGAGCTCGACGGCCACATCGTCAAGCCGGGCGAGACGTTCTCGATCAACGATGTCGTGGGCGAGCGCACCCTCGAGGACGGGTACGTCGAAGCGGCGGAGACCGTCGGCGGGCGCCTGGTCAGCATCGTCGGCGGCGGGGTCTCGCAGTTCGCCACGACGATGTACAACGCGGCGTACTTCAGCGGGCTCGAGGACGTCGAGCACAAGCCGATGGACTACTACACCGACCAGTTCCCGGCCGGGCGTGACGTCGCGCTGCTCTACCCGGAGTCGGACCTGAAGTGGCGCAACGACTCGGACAACGGCGTGCTGATCAAGACCGCGTTCACGCAGACGTCGGTGACGGTGGCACTCTGGGGCACCAAGCGGTACGACAAGATCGAGGCGGTCGAGTCGGAACGGCGGGACTTCACCCAGTTCCGCCGGGAGACCAGCAGCGAGCCCGGCTGCCTGTCGACGACGGGCGCTCAGGGCTTCTCCATCGACGTCACGCGGGTGTTCCACAAGGACGGCCGGGTGGTCAAGAAGGACGACAAGCTGACCACCAAGTACCGTCCGCAGCCCCAGACCACCTGCACCGCGTCGTGACGCGCGCCGCCTGAGCGAGCGCCCTGGTCATGAGGCGGGGACGGACAGGATGCGGTCGTCGCCCTCCCGCGGCGAACCCCTGCCGTCCTTGTTGCTGGTGCCCACCCACACGGTGCCGTCGGGGGCGGTGGTGACCGCGCGGAGGCGGCCGTAGCGGTCGGTGAAGTGGGCGACCGGCCGGCCGGCGGCGCCGTCGGAGCCGAGCGGCACCTGCCACAGGCGCTCCCCGCGCAGGGCCCCCACCCACAACGAACCGCCGGCGTAGGCCAGGCCGGACGGTGAGGCCTCGTCGGTCGACCAGGTGAGGATGGGGTTCACGAACCGCTCGTCATCGCCCCGGCCCTCGACCTCGGGCCAGCCGTAGTTGGCGCCCGGCTCGATCAGGTTGATCTCGTCGTAGGCGTCGGCGCCGAACTCGGAGGCGTACAGGCGGTCCGAGTCGTCCCACGCCAGGCCCTGGACGTTGCGGTGGCCGTAGCTGTAGACGAGCGTGCCGAACGGGTTGCCGGGGGCGGGCGCGCCGTCCACGGCCATGCGCAGGATCTTGCCCGCGAGGGAGTCGCGCTGCTGGGCGAGGTCGCGGTCGCCGGTCTCGCCGGTGGAGGCGTACAGGTGACCGTCGGGGCCGAACGCCAGCCTGCCGCCGTTGTGGATGCCGCCCTTCGGGATGCCCTGGACGAGCACCCGGCGGTCGCTGAGCGCGTCGCCGGCCAGCCGGTAGCGGACGATCCGGTTGTCCTCGGCGGCGGTGTAATAGAGGAAGACGTGCTGGTCCTTGACCGCGACCCCCATCAGGCCGCCCTCGCCGTCCGGCGTCACGCCTTCGATCGTGCCCAGCTCGCTCACCTTGCCGTCCTCGGTGACCCGGAGCAGCCGGGCGGTGTCACGTTCGGTGACCAGGGCGTCGCCGCCGGGCAGGAACGCGATCGCCCACGGCACGGCCAGCCCGGTCGCCACGTCCTTCGGGTCCGCGGCCGGCCCATCCGCAGGCACGGCGGCCGTCGGGAGCACCGCGCCGCCGCCGCCGGAGCAGCCGGCGAGCCCGGTCAGCAGCCCGGTCAGCAGCCCCGTCAGCAGCACGGCCTCCGACAGGGTCGCGCAGAGCTTCGTCATGGGCTTCCTCATGTATTCCATACTTCCCCGGAGTCGTAAGGTTTGCCGCATGAAGACCTGGGTTCCGTCCGATTCGGCGGCTGATGTTCTTTCCGACCTGTCCGGGGTCGAATGCGCCGTGTACAACAGCACGACCCCGATGCCGGAAGGCGTCGAGGAGGTGGAGGTGTGGATCCCGCCCCTGGTCACGGTGCCCGACGTGCGGGGGACGATGGCGCGGATGAGCTCGTTGCGGCTCGTGCAGACCGTGACCGCGGGGGTGGAGCCGTACCGTCCGCACATCCCCGAGGGCGTGACGCTGTGCAACGCGCGCGGGGTGCACGACGCGGGGACCGCGGAGTGGGCGGTCGGGGCGATGGTGGCGGTGGTGCGCGATTTCCCCGGGTTCGTGGACGCGCAGCGCAGGGGCGAGTGGACCTACCACCACACCGGCGTCCTCGCCGACTCGACCGTGCTGATCGTCGGCTACGGCTCCATCGGGGCGGCGCTGGAGCGGCGGCTCGCCGGGTTCGAGGTCGAGGTCGTACGCGTGGCCAGGACCGCCCGCGACGGCGTGCACGGCATGGCCGACCTGCCCGCGCTGCTGCCGGCGGCGGACGTCGTGGTGCTGCTCGTGCCCGCCACGCCCGACACGGCCGGCATGGTGGACGCCGCGTTCCTGGCCCGCATGAAGGACGGCGCCGTGCTCGTCAACGCCGCCCGGGGCGGGGTGGTCGACACCGACGCCCTGATCGCTGAGCTGAAGACGGGCAGACTGCGCGCGGCGCTGGACGTGACGGCGCCGGAGCCGCTGCCGGAGGGTCACCCTCTCTGGAGCGCGCCGGGCGTGCTGATCACCCCGCACGTCGCGGGCAGCACCCCGGCGTCCGAGCGGCGCGTGCTCCGCCTCATCCGGGGCCAGCTGGAGCGTTACCTCGCAGGTGAGCGGCTGATCAATGTCATAACCGACACGTACTGAGAGGATCCCGGAACGTGGCTGGTCCGTGACCTTCGGTGCGTAGCGTTACGTTTGCAGGGAGTTCCTGACTCACTGTCAAGGCGCTCTTGGCAGCAATTGGTCCGTGTGGTTATCAGATCGGTGACGACATCGGCGTTGTCACCACCCGCGCACCCACAACCGTACACACTGGCGAAGTGGTCCGCCGGGCTTCGGCGGTCATGGGCGCAGAGGACAAGACGGGATGGGCAACGACTGTGATCCGCTGGCGTGATCCACGGGTGCCGCTGACCGCGGCGGCGGCGGTCGGCGCGGTGGCGTTCGCCGCCGCGCTCCTCGCGGGCGGTCAGCCCTTGCTCACCGGCGCGGTCGCGGGAGGGCTCGCGGCGCTGGCCGCCGCCACGGCCCTGCTGATCGCCTCGGTGAAGTCGGCCGCGCATCGCCCCATGGCGATGGGCGCGCGCTGGATGGGCGGCGGCGCCGTCATCTGGGCCGCCGGTGTGGCGCTGCGTCCCTTCGCCGAGAGCTTCGTGGTCAGCTTCGCCGACATGTTCGTGCTGCTGGGCGCCGGTGTCACGGCCGGCGGCGCGCTGATCGCCGCCGACCGCAAGTTCCCGGCCAGAGCCGTTTTACGGCAGGTCACCGATGCCTATCTGTGCGCCGCCTCGCTCTTCCTGATCGGCTGGGTGGTGGCGCTGCGCCACGTCTACGCCGACGCGGCCGACCCCGCGGCCTTCACGTTCGTGATGCTGCCGCCGATGATCGCGCTGCTGGTCACGTTCGCCGTGATCCCGTCCGTGCTCACCAGCAAGGCCACCTCATGGCTGCTCGGGCTGGCCGGCGTCGGCGTGCTCGCCACCATGACCGTGGCCGGCCTGGCGGTCGCGGTGGCGCGGCTCGACGGCGGCGACGCGCCGCTCTGGAGCGTCATGCTCGCGCCGGTCGCGTTCCTGCTCCTGGCCGCCGTCCCGTGGGGTCCTCGCGGCAGGCACGCGGGCGGGCCCGCCGTGGCCGGCGTGATCGGCGTGGTGCCGCAGGCGCTGGTCGCGATCGCGGCCTGCACGCTGCTCGCGCACCTGGCGGGCGGGGCGAAGGGGCCGGCGGTCACCGGTGTCGTGGTGGTCGCGGTCTCCGTCGTGCTGCTCCTGCTCATGCGCCTGTTCGTGGTGTCGGCGACCAACCTGCGCCTGCGCGGCCTGGTCAAGCTGGGCGAGCGGCAGCTCAGGGAGCTGGCGGAGAGCACCGGCGACGTGGTGCTCCTGTGCGACTACGAGGGCGTGGTGCGCGAGATCGGCGCCGGGGTCGAGGCCACCTACGGCTACCGCCCCGACCAGCTGGTGGGCGGGTCGATCTTCGACTACATCCACCCGGAGGACGTGCCCGGCATCCAGGTCGCGATGCGGGCCATGCATCTCGACGAGGAGGGCGCCTCGCCCGGCGCCTGCCTGATCGCGTGCCGGGTGCGGGCCGCCGACGGCACCTGGCGCCCCACCGAGTCGGTGGCCACCCGCCACGTCCGCGGCGACGAGCTGATGCTGGTGACCACCAGAGACGTCAGCGACGAGGAGGCCCTGCGCAACCAGGTCGCCCACCTGACCTTCCACGACGGCGTCACCGGGCTGCCCAATCGCGCCTACTTCGAGGAGCGCACCCGTGAGGTGCTCTCCGGCCGCACGCCGGGCACCGGAGGGGCCAACACCGCGGTCATCTTCCTCGACCTCGACGGGTTCACCTCGGTCAACGACTCCGTCGGCCACGCCAGCGGCGACTACCTCCTCGGCCAGGCGGCCAGGCGGCTGCGCGGCGCCGTGCGGGCCGACGACACGCTGGCCAGGTGGGGCGGTGACGAGTTCGCGGTGCTCGTGGAGACGGGCGGCGAGGCGCAGCTCGCGGTCGACCTGGCCGAGCGGCTCGTCCGCGCGGTCTCGCAGGAGCCGTTCCGCGTCGCCGACCGCGACGTGGCCCTGACCGCCAGCGTGGGCGTGGCCTTCACCGAGGACGACATGCCCGCGGGCGACCTCATCCGCAACGCCGACGTCGCCATGGCACGCGCCAAAGAGCTCGGCGGGCGGCGGGTCGAGGTGTTCGCCGCGCAGATGCACGCCGACGTCGTGCGCCGCCTGGAGCTGGCCGCCGACCTGCAGCGGGCCCTGATCGACCAGCAGTTCGCGATCGAATACCAGCCGGTGGTCGACCTCGCCACGTCGCGGGTGACCGCGGTCGAGGCGCTGGTGCGGTGGTGGCGCGGGTCGGTGTTCGTGCCGCCCGAGCAGTTCCTCGGCCCGGCCGAGGACACCGGGCTGATCGTGCCGCTGGGCGAGTGGATCCTGCGCGAGGCGTGCCGCGAGGTGGCCGCCTGGCGGGCCGAGTCCTGGGACATCGGCCTGTCGCTCAACCTGTCGGCCCGCCAGATCACCGCGCCCCGGTTCGTCGAGACCGTGGAGGAGGCGCTGGCCGAGAGCGGGCTGCCCGCCTCCGCGCTCACCCTCGAGGTGATCGAGGAGATGCTGGTCGAAGACGCCGAGGAGACCATCAAGCGGCTGTCCGAGCTGCGCGCGCTCGGCGTGCGCCTGGCCATCGACGACTTCGGCACCGGCTACGCTTCGCTGGCCTTCCTCCGGCAACTCCCGGTCGACATGATCAAAATCGACCCGTCGTTCGTGTCGGGGCTCGGCAAGGACGACACGCTGACGCTGCTCACGCGCACGATCGTGCGGCTCGGTCACGACCTCGGGCTCATCGTGGTGGCCGAGGGCATCGAGCGTCCCGAGCAACTGGAGTTGCTCAAGCAGATGGGCTGCACGCGGGGGCAGGGCTTCCTGGTGGCCAGGCCCATGGCGGCGCGCGGGGTCGACTCCCTGATGCGGACGAGTCTCACCGTTTGAGACATGTGTCCACCAAGTTGACACTGGGGCGTTCGGAGCGGCTATCGTGTAAGCCATGCTTCGCAGTGAGATTCTCGTAGTACTTCGCCGGCGCGCAGGCCGATAGCGAAGCACGACGACCTGCGCGCCGCCCCAGGCCCACCTCGCCGGTGGGACGGGGCCTTTTTTATGTCCTTAAGCGAGTAGCCACGCAAGGAACGAGCCGATGACCGAACGCATGACAGGTGCGCAGTCCCTGGTGAGGGCGCTGGAGCACATGGACGTCGACACAGTGTTCGGGATCCCAGGCGGCGCCATTCTGCCGGCCTACGATCCTCTCTACGACTCGACCAAGGTCCGGCACGTCCTCGTACGCCACGAGCAGGGCGCGGGCCACGCCGCCGAGGGCTACGCGCAGGCGACGGGCCGGGTCGGGGTGTGCATGGCGACCAGCGGCCCCGGCGCCACCAACCTGGTGACCCCGATCGCCGACGCGTACATGGACTCGGTGCCGATCGTGGCGATCACCGGACAGGTGGCGAGCGGGTCCATCGGCACCGACGCCTTCCAGGAAGCCGACATCTCCGGCATCACCATGCCGATCACGAAGCACAACTTCCTGATCACCGATCCCGCGGACATCCCGCGTACGATCATGGAGGCCTTCCACATCGCCTCGACCGGCCGTCCAGGCCCCGTGCTCGTCGACATCTCGAAGGACGCGCTGCAGGCGGAGACCACGTTCACCTGGCCGCCGACCATGCAGCTGCCCGGCTACCGCCCCGTGACCAGACCCCACTCCAAGCAGATCCGCGAGGCCGCCAAGCTGATCGCCGAGGCCAGGCGCCCGGTCCTGTACGTCGGCGGCGGCGTGCACAAGGCGGGCGCGTCGGCCGAGCTGCTGGAGCTGGCCGAGCTGACCAACATCCCGGTCGTCACCACCCTGATGGCCAGGGGCACCTTCCCCGACAGCCACCCCCAGCACATGGGGATGCCGGGCATGCACGGCAGCGTCTCGGCCGTCGGCGCGCTGCAGCAGTCCGATCTGATCGTCGGGCTGGGCGTGCGCTTCGACGACCGGGTGACGGGCCAGCTGTCGTCGTTCGCGCCTCGCGCGAAGATCGTGCACGCCGACATCGACCCGGCGGAGATCTCGAAGAACCGCCACGCCGACGTGCCGATCGTGGGTGACTGCAAGGAGGTCATCAGCGACCTCGTCAGCACGATCCAGACGTCGGGCGAGCGCGGCGACTACGCCGACTGGTGGACGGTGCTCAACGGCTACAAAGCGACCTACCCGCTGGGCTACGACACGTTCGAGGACGGCTCGCTGGCGCCCCAGTACGTGATGGAGCGGCTGAGCGCCATCGCGGGCCCCGACGCCTACTACGTGGCAGGCGTGGGGCAGCACCAGATGTGGGCCTCGCAGTTCATCGGCTACGAGAAGCCCGGCACGTTCATCAACTCCGGCGGCCTGGGCACCATGGGCTTCGCCGTGCCGGCCGCGATGGGCGCGAAGATGGGCCGCCCCGACGCCACGGTGTGGGCCATCGACGGCGACGGCTGCTTCCAGATGACCAACCAGGAGCTCGCCACCTGCGCCATCGAGGGTGTGCCGGTCAAGATCGCCGTCATCAACAACGGTAACCTCGGCATGGTCCGCCAGTGGCAGGCGCTCTTCTACGATGAGCGCTACTCCAACACCGACCTGCAGACGACGCGCCGCATCCCGGATTTCGTCAAGCTGGCCGAGGCCTATGGTTGTGTGGGCCTGCGTTGCGAGCGTCCAGAAGACGTCGACGCGACGATCGAGAAGGCCATGGAGATCAATGACGTTCCCGTGGTGGTCGACTTCGTCGTCCACCAGGACGCCATGGTCTGGCCCATGGTCGCGGCGGGCACCAGCAACGACGACATCAAGATCGCCCGTGACATGGCGCCGAAGTGGGAGAACGAGGATGACTAGACACACGCTCTCCGTGCTTGTCGAGAACAAGCCGGGCGTGCTCGCGCGGGTGTCGGCGCTGTTCAGCCGCCGGGGCTTCAACATCGACTCGCTGGCCGTCGGCCCGACCGAGCACGACGACATCTCGCGGATGACGATCGTGGTCAGTGTCGAGGAGCTGCCTCTCGAGCAGGTCACCAAGCAGCTCAACAAGCTGGTGAACGTGCTCAAGATCGTCGAGCTCGACACGTCGCAGTCCGTGCAGCGCGAGCTGATGCTGATCAAGGTCAAGGCCGACGCCGACAGCCGCTCCCACGTGCTGGAGCTCGTCCAGCTCTTCCGGGCCCGCTGCATCGACGTGGCGGCCGACGCCGTGACCATCGAGGTCACCGGCACCACCGACAAGCTCGAGGCGTTCGTGAAGGTCCTCGAGCCGTTCGGCATCAAAGAACTCGTCCAGTCGGGCATGGTGGCCATCGGCCGCGGCGCCCGTTCCATCACCGACCGGTCCCTCAGGGCACTGGACCGTACCGCCTGAAAGGTTTTGAGCAAGTGACCGAGATCTACTACGACGACCAGGCCGACCTGTCGATCATCCAGGGGCGCCACGTGGCCGTGCTGGGGTACGGCAGCCAGGGCCACGCCCACGCGCTCTCCCTGCGTGACTCCGGCGTCGACGTGCGCGTCGGCCTGCCGGAGGGCTCCAAGAGCCGCGAGAAGGCGGAGAACGACGGCCTTCGCGTCGTCACGCCGTCCGAGGCGGTCGAAGAGGCCAACCTCACGATGATCCTGGCTCCCGACCACATCCAGCGCCGGCTCTACTCCGACCACGTGGCTCCCAACCTCGTCGAGGGCGACGCGCTGTTCTTCGGGCACGGCCTGAACATCCGCTACGGCCTCATCGAGGCCCCCGAGGGCGTCGACGTGTGCATGGTCGCGCCCAAGGGTCCTGGCCACCTCGTGCGCCGCCAGTTCGAGGCGGGCCGCGGCGTGCCGGTCCTCGTGGCCGTGGAGAAGGACGCCTCGGGCAAGGCGCTCGACCTGGCGCTGTCCTACGCGAAGGGCATCGGCGGAACGCGCGCCGGCGCGCTGCGCACGACGTTCAAGGAGGAGACGGAGACCGACCTGTTCGGCGAGCAGGTCGTGCTGTGCGGCGGCGTGTCCGAGCTGATCAAGGCGGGCTTCGAGACGCTCATCGAGGCCGGCTACCAGCCCGAGGTCGCCTACTTCGAGTGCCTGCACGAGATGAAGCTGATCGTCGACCTCATGTACGAAGGCGGCCTGTCGAAGATGTACTGGTCGGTGTCCGACACCGCCGAGTACGGCGGCTACACCCGCGGCCCGCGCGTCATCGGTGACGAGGCGCGCCAGGAGATGCGCCGCATCCTCGCCGAGGTCCAGGACGGCACCTTCGCCCGGCAGCTCGTCGAGGAGTTCGACGGCGGCCAGAAGGAGTTCCACCGCAAGCGCGAGGAGCTGGCCGAAAACCCGATCGAGAAGACCGGCGCCAAGCTCCGCCCGATGATGAGCTGGCTGAAGGCCTGAGCTCCCGCCGGGGCCGACGGGCGGGATACGGCCCGCCCGTCGGCTCAGCCGTGAGCGGCTAATCGATCTTCACGACCAGTTTCCCGCGTACGCCGCCGGCCTCCAGGGCGCGATGTGCGTCGGCGATGCGGGAGAGCGGATAGACCGTGTCGACGACGGGCTGGATCGCCCCGCTCTCCACCAGCCGGGTCAGGTCGGCGAACAGCGCGTGGGTGGGCTTGCCGCTGAAGAAGCGCACCCGCCGCGAGCCGAACACGGCCGACGCGAGCACGTACCCCAGCGACCCCGCCACGTTGCCCAGGTCGAACGCGATCGACACCATGCGCCCTCCCGGCGCGAGCAGCCGCCGGTAGGCGCCCATGCCGGTGCCCACCGTGTCCAGCACGACGTCGAACGTGCCGAGGTCGCCCGGCCCGGTGGTGGCGTAGTCGAAGGCCTCGTCGGCGCCGAGCTCCCGGACGAAACCCAGGTTCCGGCCGCCCGCGAGCGCGGTGACGTGGGCGCCGTACGCGCGTCCGAGCTGGACGGCGACGTGGCCGACGCCGCCGCCGGCGCCGCGCACCAGCAGCCGCTCGCCCGACGTGAGCCGGGCCTTGTCCCGCAGCGCGGTGATCGCCGTCGTGCCGACGCCCGGCAGGGCCGCCGCCCGCACGAGGTCCAGCCCGTCCGGGGCGAAGGCCAGGTACCGGGGGCGTACGACCACGAACTCGGCGGCGGCGCCGAACACCCTCGGCAGCCCGCCCCAGACCCGGTCGCCGACCTTGAGCCCGGACATGGGTGAGCCGAGGGCGGCCACCTCGCCGGCGAAGTCCATCCCGATGCGCTTCGGGAATCCGCGCCCCACGACGTCCGTCACGAAGCGCACCCGGCCCGCGCGGCCATGGAGTTCGCCTCCGTTGACGCTGGCGGCGTGGACCCGTACCAGGACCTCGCCCGGTCCGGGGGCCGGGGCCGGCACCGTGCCCTCGTACAGCACCTCCGGCGGGCCGTACCGGTCGAAGAGGGCCGCACGCATCTCTGTCGCTGTCCGCATGGTCGCGAGGCTAGACGGGAAACGGAGAAGCCGATCCGCTTGGGACTAATGTGAGAAACATGCCTGCTGCTTCCTCTCGGATGCGGCCTGCCGCGGCGGGCCCGGCCACGGCCGGGCTCCGCGCCGACGCGCTGCACAACCGCAACCGCATCCTCGAAGCCGCCCGCCAGGCGTTCGCCGCCCGCGGTCTCGACGTGCCGATGGCCGCGATCGCCCGCCGTGCCGGTGTCGGCGTCGCCACCCTCTACCGGCGCTTCCCCACGCGCGAGTCGCTGATCGTGGAGGTGTTCGCCGACGAGCTGAGCGTGTGCGCCTCGGCCATCGACGACGCGCTGGCCGACCCCGACCCCTGGCGGGGATTCCGCACGCTCATCGAGAAGGTGGCCACCATGCAGGTGGTCGAGCGCGGCTTCAGCGTGGCGCTCCTGACGTGGTTCTCCGCCGTGGAAGGCGCCGAGGACGTGCGCGTGCGCGCCGAACAGGGCTTCGCCGAGCTGGTACGCAGGGCCAAGGCGGCCGGGCGGCTGCGTGCCGACTTCGACCGGTCGGATCTGACGCTGCTGCTCATGGCGAACGGCGGCCTGGCCACCGGCCCCCCTGAGGCCAGGCTGGCCGCGTCCCGGCGGCATGTCGCGTACCTGCTGCAGGTCTTCAGCGCCGGCCCCGCCGGCCGCGCCGAATCGGCCGACCCGCTGCCACCACCCGCCCCGCTCGGCCTCTACCCGGCGTGCTGACCGCCGCGCGACTGGTATCCGGCTCCGCCGACCACCGCCGGGCTCAGCGGAGCCGGCGTTCGTCCGCCCATTCCGCGATGGTCTTCGCGATCAGGGCGGGTTGGTCCTCGGGGGTGTGGTGGCCGGCGACGGCGTCATGGTGCCTGAGCTCTAGGCCGGCGATGGTGTCCGCACACCAGCCGATGAGCTCGGGGCCCAGCATCGTGCCCGGCCCCGGCTCGAACGTGAGCATCAGCTTGGGTACGTCCACGCTGGCCGCCAGCCACGCGCCGTACGCTTCCGCTCTGGCCACGACGTCGGCCGGCTCCCCGCCCAGCGGCATGGACCGCGCCCAGCGCAGCAGCGGCAGGCGGCTCTCCCTGGTCGGGTACGGCCGGGTGTAGGCCGCGATGTCGTCCTCGCCGAGCGGTGTGGCGACGGTCGCGGGCATCGTCCGTTCGAGATAGCGGGCGTCGTCGAGGATCAGCGACTCGCCCACCCCCTCAGTCTTGATGGCCTGGAAGATGGGCCGGCCGCCCTCGGGGAACTCCTCCCAGGACATCGGCTTGACGATCGCTTCGGTGAACGCGACGCCGCGCACCCGGCCTGGGTGGCGGGCGGCCCAGTCGAAGGCCAGAGCGCCTCCCCAGTCGTGCCCGACCAGCACCACCTGGTCCAGGCCGAGCCCGTCGAACCAGGCGTCGAGATAGCGTGCGTGGTCGGCGAACGTGTAGTCGGTGGGCGGTTTGCCCGACCGTCCCATGCCGATCAGGTCGGGGGCAAGCCGGCGGCCCGGACCGCCGAGGGCGGGCAGGACGTGCCGCCACAGATGTGAGGAGGTCGGGTTGCCGTGCAGGAAGACCATCGGCGCGCCGGTGCCGACCTCCTGGTGGTACATCGTGGAATCGAGGACGTGTTGGACGGGCATGAAGGGCCCCTTCTGGGAGTGCGGAGGTTGATGAAAGGCCTCGACGGAGCGGGGCTGCGTCGTCAGCGGAAGGCCGCGACGTTGAGTCCGGCCCAGTCGGCGAACGTGCGTGGCGCGCGGCCGAGGATCAGCTCGACGTCCGGGCTCACCTTCAGCTCGGCCGCCGTCGGCTCGCCCAGGACGGCGAGTGTTCCGTCGACGACCGGTTCTGGCATGAAGCGCAACATCCGGGCCCTGGCCTCCTCGCGCGTCTGCTCGACGAACCGCACCGGCTCTCCCAGCGCCTCACCGATCGCTGCCGCCCGCTCTCTCGGGGTGAGGGGCACGCCCCCGGTCAACTCGTACGTGCGGCCCGCGTGGTCGTTCCCGTCTTCATAATCGTTTTCGCGCAGCACCGTGGCCGCGACCTCGGCGATGTCGGCGGGGTCGATGCTCGGCAGCCCGACGTCGGGGAACGGCGCGGCCACCGTGCGTTCGGCGTGGATCCCCTCGGCCCAGGCCAGCGCATTGGTGTGGAAGCCGCCTGGCCGCAGGGTCGTCCACTCCAGGCCTGAGCCGCGTGCGGCCTCCTCGAACCGCGCGGGGTGGTGGTAGCTCTCCGGTCTGGTCCCCGCGCCCTGGGAGGAGAGCAGGACCACCCGGCGGACACCGGAGTCGGCGGCCCGGCTCAGCACGCCCTCCGGATCGTCCCCGGCGACCAGGAGGAACAGCGCCCGGGCGCTCTCCAGGGCGGGCCGCAGGCTGGCGGGGTCTCCCAGGTCGGCCCGGACGTGCCGCGCGCCCGCAGGCACCGTCGCCGACCCGCGGGACACCGCGGTCACCTGCTCGCCTCCGGCGGTGAGCAGTTCGACCAGCGCGCGGCCGACGTTACCGGTGGCACCCGTCACCACGATCACGATGTCCTCCATTTATAAGTTAGTTGGCTGACTGACTCCGACGGTAGTGCATCGTGGCAACGGGTGTCCACAAGTTGCACATTGGCGGCAGGCTCAGCGGATGCTAGGGTTTTCATATGTAATAATTCTCTTACACGTGAAATCAAAGGAAGACCTATGAAGGCCATCCGCTATCGCGCCTACGGCTCGCCCGACGTGCTCGAGCTGCAGGAGGTCGGCAGGCCGGAGGCCGGCGACGACGGGGTGCTCATCCGCGTGCGCGCGGCCTCGGTCAACCCCGGCGACTGGCACCTCATGCGAGGCTCGCCGTACATCTTCCGCGCCATGGCCGGGCTGACCCGGCCCAAGGCGCACGTGCTCGGCTTCGACCTGGCGGGGCAGGTTGAAGCGGTGGGCAAGAACGTCACCCGGTTCCAGCCCGGCGACGAGGTGTACGGCGTGTGCCAGGGGGCGTTCGCCGAATACGTCACCGTGCCCGAGGGCGGGCTGGTGGCGCGGAGGCCGGCCGGGCTGACGTACGAGGAGGCGGCGGCGGTGCCGACGGCGGCCCTGACCGCCCTGCAGGCCATCCGCGACAAAGCGCAGGTCGGCGGGCGCAGGGTGCTGGTGAACGGCGCCTCCGGCGGGGTGGGGACGTTCGCGGTGCAGCTCGCCAAGGTTTTCGGGGCCGAGGTGACGGCAGTGTGCAGCGGGCGCAACGTGGATCTGGTCAGGTCGATCGGCGCCGACCACGTCATCGACTACACCAAGGAGGATTTCACGCTGAGCGCGAGGAAATACGACCTCATTCTCGACAATATTGCGAATCGTTCGTTATCTGCCTGCAGGCGCGTTCTCGCCCCACGTGGCACTTTCGTGCACAACAGCGGTTCGGGCGGTCCCTGGATCGGGGTCATGGGTCGCATAATCCGGCTGCTCGTGCTGTCCCTGTGCGTACGCCAGCGGCTGGTCTCACTCCTGATGAAGGAGAACGGCGACGACCTGGTCACCCTGTGCCGATTGCTCGAATCGCACGAAATCGCCCCCGTCATCGACCGGACCTACCCGTTGGCCGAGGTCCCCGAGGCCGTCGGCTACGTCGAACAGGGGCACGCCAGAGGGAAAGTCGTCATCACGATCTGACGCTCGGATGCCCCCGGCCCCCGAACGCTGAACATCGCCGCAGGACGCGGCGCCGCGCCATCGCCCGGCTCTCCCGACGGGCTTTCTCGACGCCGTGACTTTCCATTCGTTCCGCGTTTCCTGACGACCCTGGCCGTCGCCGGGGCCGGCCTTTTCCGGGCGACGGGAAATGCGACTCCCAAGGCGGGCGCCTTTCCCCTGTGCGTGACCCCGAGCCGCGCCGGAAAGGGCAAATCACCCGGATCCCGTGGGTGAGACCGCGGCGTCCGGGGCTCGGATGCACGACGGCGCCGGCATGGTCATGCGCCCGAGCATCTCCTTCGTCCGGTTGCGCACCCGGCTCGGGCGGTTGTGATAATAATACCGGTATAGTTATCGATAAGGAGGCGTTGTGATCGAGCTCAAGTCAGCGGGAGAGATAGCCGCGATGCGGGAGGCGGGCAAGGTCGTCGCCGGCGTCCAGGCGGCGGTGCGGGAGCGGGCCGGCATCGGGGTGACGCTGAAGCAGCTCGACGAGGTGGCGAGGACCGTCATCGAGGAGGCCGGCGCGGGGGCGTCGTTCCTCGGCTATCACCCGTCGTTCGGCGCGACGCCGTATCCCGGCGTGATCTGCACCTCGGTCAACGGGGTGATGCTGCACGGCCTCCCGACGGCGTACAAACTGCGCGACGGCGACCTGATCAGCGTCGACTGCGGCGCGTACATCGACGGCTGGCACGCCGACGGCACCGTCAGCTTCACCGTCGGCCACGCCCGCGAGGAGGACCTCAAACTGATCAAGGTCGCCGAGGAGACGCTGGCCGCGGGCATCGAGGCGGCCCTGCCCGGCGGCAGGATGGGCGACATCGGGCACGCCATGTCCACGGTCGGGCGCGGGGCCGGCTACGGCATGCAGAACGACTTCGGCGGCCACGGCATCGGGCGGGCCATGCACGAGTCGCCGTTCGTGCCCAACGAGGCGCGCAGGGGCCGCGGCCTGCGGCTGCGGCCCGGCCTGGTCATCGCGATCGAGCCGAGCCTGATGGCCGGCGGCGGCGACGACTATTACCTGGCCGACGACGGGTGGTCGTTGTGCTCGGGCGACGGCAGCAGGAGCGTGCACGTCGAGCACACGGTCGCCATCACCAGTGACGGCCCGGTCGTCCTCACCGTGCCGTAGGTTCCCGCATCCCGAAGAGAAACCTGGTCACCCGCGTCTTGCGCACCAGCACGTCGTAGACGGCCACCGTCAGCACCAGCGACAGGGCCACGATCACCGCGTACTCGACCAGGATCGGCGCCTGCCAGCCGGTGACGAAGTAGGCCACGGCCACGACGATCGGCTGGTGCAGGATGTAGAGCGGCAGCACTGCGGCCGCCAGGTAGGCGGACACGGAGGCCGGGAGCCGGTTCGGCGGCCTGGCCGGCGCCGGGGCGGGGCGCGGGCGGTCGAGGGCGCCGAGGATCGCGACCAGCCAGCACCATCCGGCCAGGCCGTACAACGTGCGCATCCCGACCGCGAGCGGGGTCAGGTCCGTGAACGCGTCCGCGCCGGGGGCGTCGCCCGCGATGATGAAGCCCGGCACCCCCACCAGCATCAGCGCGGCGCCCACGACGGCCGCTATCCGCCGGTTGCGCCGCAATGCCGCGCGGAAGGCGGGATCGGTCACGAGCAGGAAGCCGTACAGGAAGAACACCAGGTACGCCCAGCGGTCCCAGCCGCCGAAAGCCTCCTCGAGGCCGGCGGCCGCGCAGATCGCCGCGATCGGCAGGCCGAGCAGCAGGATCGCGCCACGCGGCTGGGAGAGTGCGACCAGGCGTTCGCGCGAGCGCAGCGCCCAGCCGCGCGGCACCCACCGCACCAGCGGCGCGAGCACGAGCGAGAAGGCCAGCAGCAGCACCACGAACCACAGGTGCCCGGTCTCGAAGTACGCCCCCTCCAGGACGAACGGGAAGTCGCCCGGATCCGGCCGCACGGCGAAGAACTTCGGCAGGAACTCCAGATAGGACTCGTGATAGCCGGGATCGGCTCGCAGCCGCAACCACTGGGGCACCGGCAACATCGTGACCAGGGCGAACAGCAGCGGCACGCCCAGCCGCGCTAATCGTTCCACGGCGAACCCGCCGGGCCCCCGGCGGCGCAGGGAGTGCCACGCTCCCAGCCCGGCGATGAGGAAGAGCAGCGGCATCGCCCAGATCACGCAGAGCGCCGCGATGACGAACGTGATGTCGGTCGTCTCCGCGTTCTTGACGTAGAAGTCGTCGCGAGAGTCGAACACCAGCGACGCGTGGAAGAACACCAGCCCGACGACCACGAGAGCGCGCATGGCGTCGAGTTCGGTACGCCGTTCGCCGGTCGCGGTCCTGGACGATCCGGTGCCTGCGGTCATGATTGCCTCCCGTGACAGGCACCAGTCTGGGGCCACGGGAGGGCGCGCGCCATGGTCGCGGAAAGGTCATGCGACCATCGGCCGCTCCCCTCGGCAGAACACCTGATCGTCAAGGTGAATGATCTCCGGCATGACTTCGCCAGGGGCCGGTGTCGTGCCGGTCAAGAGCGCAGATGCCGGAGTTTGTCGAAGAGGACGACAGGGCAGATCTTCCCCCGGTAGCTACAGAGAGTAGTCAATCGGTATCAGAGGGGATAAGACATGTACAGATCAGGGCTCATCCTGGCCGGGCTCGTCGGAGGGCTGCTCCTGTCCGGCGGCTCCGCGCTGGCGGCGACGACCCAGGTCCAGATGCCCATGAACGACGACGGCGACAACAACTCGCGCGTCTTCTTCTTCTGCGGCGACGACAACACGATCGCCCGCGAGTCCTCCGCCGACCAGACCGGTCTGCTCGTCCTCAACACCGGCGACATCCTGAGCGGTATCCTCGGCCGGGGTAGCGGCGACGACATCAAATGCTCGGCCTCGACCAGCTGAATTCGGTCCTGAGCGGCTGAGAGCCGTAGCCAAGGGGCCTGCCTGTGGGGTGGGCCCCTTCACCGTGCCCGGGCTCGTACGCGCGAAGGAGTTGCGGGCGATCCGGTCGAGCTGCTCGCCGGTCATTCCCAGCTCCAATCGCAACGCTTCGTAGTTGTCCTCCACGTAACCGCCGAAATAGGCGGGATCGTCGGAGTTGACCGTCACGACCAGCCCTTCGTCCAGCATCGCGGGCAGGATGTGGTTCGCGCAGGGACGGTACCACCCGCAGCCGCACGTTCGACAGCGGGCACACGGTCAGCGGGATCCGCTCCTCCCTCAACCTGGCCACGAGCTGCGGATCCTCCATCGCCCTGATGCCGTGGTCCACCCGCTCCACCCCCAGCACGTCGAGCGCCCCCCACACGTAGTCGGGCCCGCCCTCCTCGCCCGCGTGCGCCACCCGGTGCAGGCCTTCGGCGGCGGCGATGTCGAAGACCCGCCGGAACAACGACGGCGGATATCCCACCTCCGCCGAGTCCAGCCCCACCCCGATGAAGCGCTCGCGGAACGGCAGCGCCGCCGGCTCCTCCTCCGGCGGCGGGCTGGGCTCGGTCAAGCTCCAGCTCTCCTGGAAGAAGAACGTCGAGTTCGCCGGCGAGTACTTCGCCGACAGCAAGGGCTACTACAAGGCTGCCGGGTTCTCCCAGGTCGAGCTGCTGTCGGGGGGCGGCTCCGGCACCTCGGTCGAGTCGGGACTGGCCACCGGGCGCTGCTGGGCGGGCCTGTCCGCGCCCACCATCACCGCCCCCGCCGTGCTGCAGGGCGCCCCGCTGAAGATCGTCGGCGCCACCTTCCAGAAGAACCCGTTCGCCATCATCTCCCTGAGCAAGAACCCGATCGAGAGCGCCGAGGACCTGGCCGGCAAGAAGATCGGCGTCCAGGACTCCAACGAGCTGGTCTGGAACGCGCTGCTCAAGGCCAACGGCATCGACGAGGGCAGCGTGACGCGGGTGCCGTTCCAGTCGGATCCCCCGATGCTGACCTCCGGGCAGCTCGACGGCTACGTCGGCTTCGTCACCAGCGGCCCCGTACGGCTGAGGATGGAGGGCCACGACGCCACCCACCTGCTGCTCGCCGACGCCGGCCTGCCGCTGGTCGCCGAGACGTTCACGGTCACCCAGGAGACCATCGACAACGAGCGCGACAAGCTCAAGGCGTTCCTGACGGCCGAGATCAAGGGCTGGAAGGACGCCGTCGCCGACCCGGCCAGGTCGGCCGAACTGGCCGCCACCGTCTACGGCAAGGACCAGAACCTCGACGTCAAGGAGCAGACCGAGGAGGCCAAGATGCAGAACGAGCTCGTCGTCACCCCCGACGTCAAGGCCAACGGCCTGTTCACGATGACGCCCGAGCTGATCGAGCAGAACATCGCCTCGCTGGCCAAGGCCGGCCTGACCATCAAGGCCGAGCAGCTGTTCGACCTGACAGTACTGGACGAGGTCTACAAGGCCGACCCGAGCCTGAAGCTCTCATGAGCGGCGGCATCAGCGTCACCGGGCTGAGCAAGACGTTCGGCCAGGGCCTGATCGCCGTCGACGGCGTGGACCTCCGTACGCCGAAGGGCTCGTTCCTGTCGCTGCTCGGCCCGTCCGGCTGCGGCAAGTCGACGGTGCTGCGCATGCTGGCCGGGTTGGAGCAGCCCACCGGCGGCGAGATCAGGGTGAACGGCGAGACGCCCGCCGAGCTGCGCAGGAGCCACCACCTCGGCATCGCCTTCCAGGACTCCGCCCTGCTGGCCTGGAGGAGCGTCGCCGCCAACATCCGGCTGCCGCTGGAGGTCGCCGGGATCAGGCCCGAGCCCGGCGTCGTCGACGACCTGATCAAGTTGGTCGGCCTCGAAGGGTTCGATAAGGCCAGGCCCGCAGAACTACGGCGGCGGCCGCCTGGCCAGGCTCCGCTACGTGCAGATCATCCGGCGGCACCCGGATGACCGTTCTGCGCAAGGTGGCCGTGCCGACGGCGATGCCCGCGGTCTTCGCCTGGGCCAGGATCTCGGTTCCGGCCTCGATCATCGGCGCGCTCATCGCCGAATGGCTGGCCACCGGCGAAGGGATCGGCGCGGAGATCCTGCGGGCGATCGGCGGGTTCCGCTACGACGAGGTGTGGGCGGACATCGTGGTGGTCACGGCCGTGTCCATCCTCGCATACGCGGTCGTCGGCGTGGTCGAGTCGCTGGTGCTGGCCCGCTTCTCCGACCGGGCCTGACACCGGAGGGGAGACGCGGGCCCGGCCGCGGTCCTTTGTGCGGGAGGGAGGCGCGGCCGGGCCCGCCCGGAGGGGAGCGTGTGGGCGTGCGGTGGGAACCGGCGCTGAGGCCGGTGAAGCCCGACGCTCCCTGGGTTTCAGCGGGCGGCGAAGATCTGGGTCCAGGCCTGTCGCGTGGCGCTGTATCCGACGCCGATGTGGGTGAACGAGCAGTTGAGGATGTTCTTGCGGTGGCCCGGGCTCTTCAGCCAGTCCTTGAGCACCGTGGCGGCGGCGGGGTAGCCCATGGCGACGTTCTCGGCGATCAGGCTGTAGGGGAAGCCGACCGCCTTGATGCGCTCCGCGAACGTGCGCCCGTCGGAGGTGTGCTTGAGACGCCCCTTGTCCGCCATGTCCGCCGAGTGGCGGTCGGCGGCGAGGTGCAGCCTGGGGTCGTGGGTGAGGGGCTTGCAGTCGTTTCCGGCCCGCGCCTTGTTGGTGAGCTTGACGAGCGCCTCCTCGTCCGCCGAGGCGAACTTGCCGCACGCCAGCCGCGCCGTGCGCGACTTGCCCGTGCGGCCCTTGGCGTCGAGCGCGATCACGTAGTAGGTGCGCGGGGTGGTGGTGCAGCGCACCTGCGCGGTGACCGAGCCGGTCCTGACGGTCCTGGAGCCGCTCTTGACGACCCGGTCGGGGCCCGACACGGCCATCGCGATGCGTACCCGGAGCAGTGCCTTGTCGGAGCAGCCCGACCTGGTGGCCGTGCCGCGCACGAAGCCGTGGGAGACCGTGGGCCTGGCCGCGGCCACCTGGCAGGCCTGCGCGCTCGTGGCCGCCTGCGCGGCCGGTGCGGGGAAGGTCAGTGCCGCCAGACTCCCGAGGCAGGCCCACGCCTTGAGCTGTCTGCGCATTCTCTCCTCCGGGTCGCGGTTACCACACAAGGTCGAACCGCATTCTGGCGCTCCAAGGTCGGCTATGTCCCGAAAAGACCGCTCCAAGTGGCTGAATCGTGATGCGGCCCGCGCTGGCGGGGTAAACCGCGGCGGCCCTCTGCGCGTCAGGAGGCCGCCGCGTTCCCTACAGGATGATCAGCACTGCGCGGGCTTCAGCCAGGAGCACTCCAGGTCGCCCGCCGGGCCCGGGTCCGTGGCGCGGAGCTGGACGGGGTCGCCGCCCGCCGAGGCACGGGAGAACTGGGCGAGGCGTACGGCGATCTTGTCCTCGATGTCCTTCGGCGAGCCGGACAGGTACTGGTTCAGCATGATCGAGAAGATCAGCGGCTCGCCGTCGGCGCTGGTGACGTAGCCGGACAGCGCCGTGACCCCGGTCAGCGAGCCCGTCTTGGCGTGCACGTTGCCCGCGGCGGGGGTGTCGCGCATCCGGCTGCGCAGCGTGCCGCCGACGAAGCGCTCGGCGTTGCCCGCGATGGGCAGCGACTCGTACCAGGTGCCGAACCACGGCTTGCCGCGTACGGCCGACAGGAACTGCACGATCGAGCCGGGCGAGAAGCCGTCGCGGCGCGACAGCCCCGAGCCGTCCCGCATGTTGATCACCTGCACCCCGTTGGCCTTGGCGAAGTCGGTGGTGACCTTGAGCCCGGCCGCCCACGTGCCCTGGTTCGCCGCCTTGCGGCCCATGGCCTTGGTGAGGATCTCGGCGTGGATGTTGTTGCTCAGCTTCATGAACGGCACCAGCAGCTCGCCCAGCGTCATCGACTCGTGCGCGGCCAGCTCCTCGGCGCCCTCGGGCGCCGCGCCGGTCACCGTGCGGCCGAGCACCTTGACGCCGTGCCTGGTCAGCGACTCACGGAAGAGCGAGGAGGCGTAGGCCGTGGGGTCGTCGACGGCCACCCACTCCTGGTACGGGTCCGCGACCGTACCGGTGATCACGACGGTGCGGGTGCCGTGCTGCCGTTCGATGAGCACGTCGGTCTCGGAGCCCGCCGTCGCCCGGTTCACGATCTTCAGGTAGCCGGTGTCCGGCGTGGTGGTCACCTTGACCTTGCCGTTCTCGGCCGCCACCGCGACGATCACCGAGCCGGCGTCGTAGTCCTTGTCGGGAGAGGCGGTCAGGGCCGAGATCGGGGCCGCGTAGTACGCGGTCTCGTCGTCCCAGGCCCAGTCGTTGCCGAGCCGCCGCGCGTCGAACCAGGTGTCGTCGGCCACGAGCTTGCCGGTGACGACCTTGACGCCCGCGTCGGCCACCTTGGCGGCCAGCGCGTCGTAGTCCTCGGCCAGCATGGTGGGGTCGCCGGTGCCGCGCAGCACCAGGTCGCCGGCCAGCACCTTGCCGGCCTTGCGCCCGGTGCTCAGCACGCTGGTGGTGAAGCGGTAGTCGAGCCCGAGCGTCTCGGCCGCCGCGGCCGAGGTGAACAGCTTGGTGTTGGACGCCGGGATCAGCAGCTTGCCGGCGTCGGTGGCGTACAGTTCCTCCCCGGTCTCCGCGCTCTTGACGACGACGCCCGCCCTGGCGATCGTGAGCCGCGAGTCGCTGAGGATCTGGTTGAGGTCCTGGGTCAGGTCGGCCACGCCCGCCGAGGGGTCGAGCGCGACGGCCGGTGAGGAAGGGCTGGACGCCCACGCGAGGGCCGCGACGAGCGCGCCCGCGACGAGGGATGCTGAGGTGCGCCGCATGGGGTCTCCAAATGATGACTGGGGGATCGCCTGCAGCATGGAGCAGCACCGTCAGCCTGTAATCCGCAAATCTCCGTATTTATCGGAGCATGGAGCAGCGGGTCAGATGGATGGCAGGCTCGAAGTGAGCAAGAAACCGCAGTCCCCGAACGCGATCTCGTCGCCCGACCTGACCCGGGCGGGCCCCACCAGCCGCCACCCGTTGAGCCGGGTGCCGTTGAGCGAGCCCAGGTCGACCAGCAGCCACCCGTCGCTCTCGCGCCGCAGCTCGGCGTGCACGCGGGAGACCGTCAGGTCCGACAGCACGAGGTCGCAGGCCGACCCCCTGCCCACCACGTAACGCAACCGGTCGTCCTCGGGCAGCGCCAGCCGGGGCAGCCGGGGCCGCCGCCACGCCGACTGCACCCTGGAGGTGAACTCCGACACGGCCGCCACCGCGTCGGTCAGCCGCTGCCTGAGCGTCGCCCGCCGCGGCAGGTCGGCCACCACCTCGTCGAGCTCGTGGCGGTTGCGCGCCCTCAACACCTGGTCGACGCGGCCCACGAACGTGTCGTGGGAGATGCGCCCCTCTACGGCGCGATCTCTGAGCTCGTCGATCGCACGGTCGCGTTCCCCATCCGAGGCACGAAAGGGCGGAAGCGTGGAGCTCATGTAGCGAGTATCGGCCTGAACCGCGCTCCCTGTCCAGAATACGCGGATCGGTTGCCAATACCATACTCGGTATGCATACTTAGTATCTATGTCGATCAGGCACGGACTGCTGACGTTGCTGTGCGGCGGGCCACGTTATGGCTACCAGCTGAGAGTGGAGTTCGAGGCGTCCACAGGGGCTACCTGGCCACTGAACATCGGCCAGGTATACACGACGCTCTCCCGCCTGGAACGCGACGGCCTGGTGGCGCCTGGTGGCACTGACGAGCAGGGCCGCGCGGTCTACACGATCACCGAGGCCGGCCGCGCGGAACTGGAGCGATGGTTCAGCACCCCCGTCGCCCAGTCCGACCGGCCCCGGGACGAGCTCGCCATCAAGATCGCGATGGCCGTCGCCGGCGGCGTCGACGTGGCGCAGGTGATCCAGCTCCAGCGAACGGCCACCATGCGCGCGCTCCAGGAGCTCACGAAGGCCAAGCGCGCGGCGACCGGCGGCCTCGCCCAGCGGCTGATCATCGACTCGCTGATCTTCAAGGCCGAGGCGGAGCAGCGCTGGCTGGACCACTGCGAGGCGGTGTCCAAAGGGGCCTCGAAGGAGAAGGCATGACGGTGGTGAGCCTGCGGGAGGTGACCCGCGAGCACGGCCAGGTGCGCGCGCCGGGCGGCGTGAGCCTGGACGCGGCGGCGGGGGAACTGGTCGCGGTGACGGCCCCGTCGGGCTCGGGCAAGTCGACGCTGCTCAACCTGGCCGGCGGCCTCGACAGGCCCACGCCGCGATCTCGACACCTTGTCGTCCGTGGGCTGCCGCCGGCGGACGCGCAGGCTGGTGGTGGCCGCCGTGCTGGCCGGGCTGTTCACGCGGACGCGTCCGGTTCTGGCGCGCCGGGTGGCGTGAGGCGGTATCTCAGCGTCATCACCACCGACGCCAGGATGATCAGCGCGGGGACCGTGGTCTGCCCGATGAGTACCGCGGTCACCGCGCTCTCCGGCTGCTCGACCGGCCTGCTCGGCTCGGACTCGACGAAGCCGCCGAGCGACAGGATGACGCCGAAGATCAGCGCGCCGAAGGAGCTGACCCCGCTCTCGATGGCCGTCCACAACCCGGTCAGCACGCCCGCCCTGCGCTTGCCGGTCTTCGCCGCGTCCACCGCGATGACGTCCGCCAGCATGGAGAACAGCAGCAGTTGCACGCCCGCGATGCCCACGCCGACGACGAGGATCGTCACGTGCGCGTACAGCGAGCCGAAGAGCGGGGTGGCCATGGCCGCCGCGGTGCCGCCCCCGAACACCAGCGCGGCCAGCACCATCGCGCCGCGCTTGTCGAACCGCTTGGCCAGCCGCACCCACAGCGGCATCGTCAGCAGCATCGGGCCCACCAGCGCCGCGAACAACGTCTGCGTGGCGTCCGGCGTGCCGATCGTGTAGGTGGCGAAGTACGGTGCCGCCGCCAGCATCATGCTGACGGCCAGCATCTGCGTGCAGGCCAGCGCCGTGATCCAGAGGAACGGCGCGTTGCCCTTGATCGCCGCGAACTGCTCCCGCCACCCGCCCCGGTCAGGCTCGGGCGCGCCGGTCATCGGGGCGCGGGCGGTGCCGAAGAACGAACCCAGCATCGAGACCAGCAGGATGGCCGCGATCGTGGCGGCCATCAGCCGGTAGCTGCCGAGCGTGCCGTCGCCGCCCTGGCTGGTGACGATGGCCGGGGCCAGCACGCCGCTGATGGCGGTGGCCGCGCCGATGAAGATCATCCGCCACTGGAGCAGCGAGGTGCGTTCGTGGTAGTCGTGCGTCATCTCGCCGGGCATCGCCTTGTACGGCACCTCGAACAGCGCGTACGCCGTCGCCGTGGCCAGGAAGCACACCCCGACGTACAGCGCGGCGGGGACGCCGGTCAGTGGGGGCCCGGCGAAGACCAGGAAGAACGCGATCGGCAGCGTGCAGGCGCCGGCGAGCAGCCAGGGCCTGCGCGGGCCGAGCCGGGATCTGGTCCGGTCGGACCAGCGGCCGACCAGCGGATTGATCACGAGGTCCCAGGCCTTCGGCGCGGTCACGACCACCCCGGCCAGCCACGCGGGAACGGCCAGGAAGTTCGTCATGTAGTACAGCAGGAGCAACCCGGGCACGGCGCCCACGGTGGCGGTGCAGAACGAGCCGACACCGTAGCCGACGCGTACACCCCGGGGGACCGTGGAGGCGCTCGCCGCCGGTGCGATCATGCCCTCATTGAAGCCGAACAGAGCGTTGTTCGGTAGGGCCCACTTCCCGGCGTGGCGGCGCGGACGGAGGCCCGGTCACCCGGGCCCCGGCACGTGGTCGGTCTCGGATGCCGGCCGCGGGTCAGTCGCGGACGTCGGCGCAGACCACGTGCGCGCCGATCTCGATCATCCGGCGTTCGCTGTGGGTGTCGGCCACCCTGGCCATGAGGATGGGCGCGCCGGACGCCGCGAACTGCGGCAGCCGGGCCCGCACCAGGCGGTGCAGGTCGCGTACGACGTCTTCGGCGGCGGACATGTGCACCTTCACGTGCAGCATGATCCCGGGAGCTCCCGACGCGGTGCGCGCCTCCGAGATCCACACGTGGTGCACGAGCGGGAAGTCCATGAGCAACTGGGCGATCGCCTGGCGCAGCGCGGGCAGGATCGGGTGCGTGCACCGCCGGTAGCCGGGGTCCACCTGCTGCATGGGCCCCGACAGGTGCGGCCGGGGCGCGGGCACCCACGGGAACGCGGGCGCCTGGGTGGAGGGGGGTGCGACCTGGGCCAGCGCGGCACCGCGCGAGACGGTGGCCATGGCGCCCGTCGCGTAGGCGGCGGGGGCCGCCCCCGACAGCACGGGCGTCGGACCGCTGCGCGTCGAGGTGAGGAAGCGCTGGAGATCGTCGATGGGCACGGCCGCGGCGGCTGGTCCGGCCGCGTCGATCACGATCTCCCGCACGCCGGTGACGCGCTGGATGTCCAGGACGGTGTCGGCGTCACACGCCGACAGGGAATGGCTGCCGCGGTGCCTGGCATAGGTGGCAGGGCCGGTGTAGCCGAGCAGGACCCGGTCACCGGCTTGTGTCGTCCCCAGGACGACCGAACGGTCTGTTCGCACCGCCACCAGGATTCCACCGTCGGCGAGTGCGCCCAGCAGGCGATGGGGGGTGCCATGCTGGGCGAGCACGTCGGCAAGCGCAGGATTCCCGATGCTCATATGACGAACCATAGGTAGTCGGCCACGGCTTATCAGGCTAATGGCGAAGAAATCTCCCGATCAAGACAAAGACGGCCGCGATATGGATGAGTTTGGCGTTCGGTGGGTACGGCCGCCCCTGTCCCACATCATGGGTCCCTCGTGAACGCGTTCACAAGCGACCGTTAGACTCTGTGGGACCGTCGGGGGCCGGACGTGTGACGAGTCCCCCGAAGCCCGCCTGTCCCGGAGGATCCACACCCGTGAACAAGCCCGTCGTTCTGGTCGCAGAAGAGCTGTCCGAGGCCGGCCTCGCCGTGCTCGGCGCTGATTTCGAGGTCCGCCACACCGACGGCGCCGACCGTTCCCAGCTGCTGCCCGCACTCGCCGGGGTGGACGCGCTGATCGTCCGCTCCGCCACGCAGGTCGACGCCGAGGCCATCGCCGCGGCGCCCAAGCTGCGCGTGGTCGCCCGCGCCGGCGTCGGCCTCGACAACGTCGACGTCGAGGCCGCCACCAAGGCCGGTGTCATGGTCGTCAACGCGCCGACCTCCAACATCACCAGCGCCGCCGAGCAGACCATCGCGCTCATCCTGGCCAGCGCGCGCAACACGGCCCAGGCGCACGCCGCGCTGAAGAACGGCGAGTGGAAGCGGTCGAAGTACACCGGTGTCGAGCTCGACGAGAAGGTCGTCGGCATCCTCGGCCTCGGCAAGATCGGCCAGCTCGTGGCCCAGCGCCTGCAGCCGTTCGGCGTCGAACTGATCGCCTACGACCCCTACCTGCCGCCGGCCCGCGCCGCGCAGATGGGCGTCAAGCTGCTGCCCCTCGACGAGGTGCTCAAGCAGGCCGACTTCATCACCGTGCACCTGCCGAAGTCGAAGGAGACGGTCGGGCTCATCGGCGACGACGAGCTGCACAAGGTCAAGCCCAACGTGCGCATCGTCAACGTCGCCCGCGGCGGCATCGTCGACGAGGCCGCCCTCTACTCGGCCATCAAGGAGGGGCGGGT
>NZ_SMKO01000260.1 GCF_004348685.1 Nonomuraea deserti
TCACCGGCCCCTCCCCCGCCACCGGCACCCCGACGGCGCCCGGCAGGACGGTTCCGGCCTACGACGACGTGCTCGCCGCTCCGACACCGACGCCCGCCCCCGCGCCGCAGCCGTCCTCGTTCGCGTACGAGACGGGCGACATCACCACGAGCCCGGCCGCCGGAGCGTGGCCGGAGCCGCCGGCGGGCGGCGCCGCCGCCTCCGACACCACGTGGCAGGCGTTCGGCGGCGACACGCACGGACGGCCTCAGGCCGCCTCGGGCAACGGCCGGGGCAGCCACCGCAGGAAGGCTCCGGAGCAGGACTACCCGCACGACTACTACCGGTGATGGCAGCCCTCATTAATGGGTAAAACCCACGTGAGGCACGCCTAAAGCGCGGTCGACGGAGCAATAGGGTTTGCTCCATGACCCGCGACACGCACCGTATCCGGTTGAGCACGCTCCGGCATGACGTGCCGGCGTCGCTCGTGGTCTTCCTCGTCGCGGTGCCCCTCTCGCTGGGCATCGCGATGGCCTCCGGAGCTCCCCTGGTCTCCGGGCTGATCGCCGCCGTGGTGGGCGGGATCGTGGGAGGCACACTGGGCGGCTCGTCCGTCCAGGTGAGCGGGCCCGCCGCCGGCCTGTCGCTGGTGGTCCTCGATCTCGTGCACACGTACGGCTGGCGGGCCACCTGCATGATCACCCTGCTGGCGGGCGCCGTCCAGCTCCTGCTCGGCATCTTCAAGGCGGCCAGGGCGGCGCTGGCGGTGTCGCCGGCCGTCATCCACGGCATGCTGGCGGCGGTCGGCGTGATCATCGCCCTCGCCCAGCTCCACGTGGTGCTGGGCGGCACGTCACAGAGCTCGGCGGTGGCCAACATCATCGAGTTGCCCGGCCAGATCGCCGACCTGCACGGGCACAAGGTGGCGGTCGGCCTGCTCACCATCGCGGTGCTGGCGTTGTGGACACGCCTGCCCGGGCCGGTCAAGGCGGTCCCCGCGCCGCTGGCCGCGCTGCTCGCGGCGGCGGGCACCGCCTGGGCCTTCGGCTGGGACGTCACCCGCGTCGACCTGTCCGAGAGCGTCGGCGAGTGGGCCTTCCCCGTGCTGCCCCAGGGCGACTGGCACCTGGTCGTTGCGGCGGTGCTGCTGGTGGCGCTGCTGGCCGGCTGCGAGTCGCTGCTGTGCTCCGTGGCGGCCGACAGGATGCACGGAGGCAAGCGCGCCGACCTCGACCAGGAGCTGACCGGCCAGGGCGTGGCCAACATGGTCACGGGCGCGCTCGGCGGCCTCCCCGTCGCCGGGGTGATCGTGCGCAGCACCACCAACGTGCGGGCGGGCGCGCGTACTCGCTGCTCGACGATCCTGCACGGGGTGTGGGTGCTGATCTTCGCGCTCGGGTTCGGCTGGTCGATCCGGCTGATCCCGCTGGAGGCGCTGGCGGCGCTGCTGGTGTTCATCGGCGTGCAGATGGTGAACCTCGGTCACATCAAGAAGGTGCACGGCCACGGCGAGGTGCCGGTCTACGTCGTGACCATGGTCGCGGTGATCCTGCTCGGCCTGGCCGAGGGAGTGCTGGCGGGGCTCGCTCTGGCCGCGCTCCTCGCGCTGCGCCGGCTGACGTGGGTGACCGTGCTCAAGCGCGAGGACCGCGCGGGGCGGCTGCACGTGACGATCTCGGGCTCGCTCACGTTCCTCGGCGTCCCCAGGCTGACGCACGAGCTGCGGACGATCCCCGCAGGCACGGATGTCGGCCTCGACCTGAACATCGACTTCATGGACAACGGAGCCTTCGAGGCCATCCACTCCTGGCGGCTCGACCACGAGCGCATGGGCGGCACGGTCCACATCGACGAACTGCACGACGAGTGGTACGCGCTGGCGGCCAGCGGCGCGCGGATGTTCCCCGCCAAGTCGCCGCCCAAGGCGCCTGACCGGTGGTGGCTGCCGTGGGCGCACCGGAGCCGTCCCAGCCTGCCCTCCGTTCCGCCGGACGACGCGTCCGAGCCGTCGGAGTGCCGGCTCACGGAGGGTGCGCGCGAGTACCACCGTCGTACGGCGCCGCTGGTGCGGCCCATCTTCACCGAGCTGGCCCGCAAGCAGCAGCCGTCGCACCTGTTCATCACGTGCGCCGACTCCAGGATCGTGCCCTCACTGATCACGGCGAGCGGCCCCGGAGACCTGTTCACGGTGCGCAACATCGGCAACCTGGTGCCGCGCAGGGGCTCGGAGCCGCGCGACGACTCCGTGGTGGCGGCGATCGAGTACGCCACGCAGGTGCTGGGCGTGAACACGATCACGGTGTGCGGCCATTCGGGCTGCGGAGCGATGGCGGGCCTGCTGAGCGGCGGCGTACAGGCGGGCAGCCTGCCCGGGCTGCGCAGGTGGCTGCGGCACGGCAACCACAGCCTGGCCGCGTTCATCGAAAGAGAGGGAGACCGGCTGCACAGCGGGGCGCTGGACGTGTTGTGCCGGGTCAACGTGCAGCAGCAGCTGGAGAACCTGCGCACGTACCGGAAGGTCGACGAGCAGGTGCGGGCCGGGAAGCTGGAGCTGGTGGGGCTCTTCTTCGACATCGGCTCGGCCAGGGTGCACATGGTGCCGCCGCTGCGGCCTGCGCTCTCCGTGAAGATGTCCGGCGGCGTGGTGATGGCGGGCGAAGATTGACCCCATGAAACTTCTTGTCTTGGGTGGTTCGAAGTTCCTGGGGCGCGCCGTCGTGGAGGCGGCGCTGGCCCGTGGGCATCAGGTCACGACGTTCAACAGAGGGCGCAGCGGGGCCGACGTGCCCGGCGTCGAGGCGGTGCACGGCGACAGGGGGTCGGGCGCCGACCTCGAACGGCTGACGAGCGGACGGTCGTGGGACGTCGTCATCGACACGTCCGGCTACGTGCCGCGGGTCGTGGGCGAGTCGGTGCGGGCGCTGTCGGGACGGGCGGGGACATATGCGTTCGTGTCCACCATCTCGGCCGCCGAGGGTTTTCCCGCCCAGCCGGCCGAGGACTCGGCGAGGTGGCCGTGCGAACCCGGCGCCGGGCCTGACGACGGCGAGTACGGCGAGCTGAAGGCGGGTTGCGAGCGGGCGGTCGAGCAGGGCTTCGACGGTGCCGTGCTGATCATCAGGCCGGGTCTGATCCTGGGGCCGCACGAGGACGTGGCCCGGCTGCCGTGGTGGCTGACCAGGATCTCGCACGGCGAGCGGGTGCTCGCCCCCGGCGACCCCGGCTCGCCGATGCAGGTGGTGGACGCGCGCGACGTGGCGGCGTTCACCCTCGACCGGGCCGAGCTGGGCGCGTCCGATCTGTTCACGGTGACGGGGCCGGCGGGCAACACCACCTTCGGCGAGTGGCTGGGGTTGTGCAAGGAGGTGACGGGGTCCGACGCGGAGTTCGTCTGGGTGGACAGCGGGTTCCTGGTGGAGCAGGGGGCGGGGGTCTTCGTGGAGCTGCCGCTGTGGGTCGGGCCGTCGGCGCCGGAGACGAGCCACTTCTGGACCGTGCCGACGGCCAAGGCGGAGGCGGCCGGGCTGCGTACGCGCCCCGTGGCCGAGACCGTGCGAGACACGTGGGCGTGGCTGCGCGAGATCCCCGAGGACCAGCGCGCCTACGGCAAGATGACGCCGCACGGGATGGCGCCGGAGAAGGAAGCCGCCATCCTCGCCGCGTGGGCGGCCCGTTCTGCGTAATTCTGCGCAGACGGGCGCGATCTGCCGGGGTTAGGGTCGCGGTGCCGGCGAGGTTCTCACCGGGCCTTGCGGCACCGGTCCTGACTCCCAGGGGCCGGAGGGGCGGAGGTCCCCACCTGTCAGGCCGCGACCCCCGGAGAGGGGCCGACCACGGCCAGGCCGCCGGGCCCGCCTCCGCCCCTCACCCGGCGTCGCATGCTCCGCCGGGCGCCTGCTCCGGTGGAGGAGACGCACGCTGCGGTGATCGAGGGCGTCATCGCAGCGGCCTCCGTCATGGGCCGCGACGTGTCCGGCACCGGCCGCGGGCCGGGGCGGCGTCATCGTTCGATGGCCAGCCGGACTCCGAGCCCGATGAAGATGCCTCCCGTGGCGACGTCGATCCGGCGTCGCGCCGCCCTCCGGCGGCGCAGCCAGCCCCCGATCCGCCCCGCGAGCACGCCGACCGCGCCGTCCACCACGAACTCGAGCACGATGAGGATGGCGCCGAGGATCGCGAACTGCAGCCAGACCTGACCGAGTTGCGGGTTGACGAACTGCGGCAGGAAGGCGATGGTGAAGGTCACCATCTTGGGGTTCAGCAGGTTGGTCAGCAGGCCGCTGGTGAACGTTCGGCGTCCCGGGATGGCGCCCTCCACGGGCAGTTCGCTGTCCGCTCCCTCGCGGTTGCGGATCATCCGCACGCCGAGGTGGATCAGGTAGGCGCCGCCGGCGATCCGCACCACCGTGAACGCCACCGGCACCGCCTCGAACAGGGCCGCGAGCCCGGCGGCGGCCACGGCGACGTGGACGGCCTCGCTCGTGGCCACTCCGGCCGTGGCGAGCAGGCCGGCGCGCGGGCCGCCGCGCATGCCGCAGCCCAGGACGAACAGCATGTCGGGGCCCGGGGTGATCATTGCGATGATCGTGGTCACCGTGAAGAGCGCCAGCAGGCGCTGATCCATGGGCATGGCGAAATCATGACATATGACCGGATCGCAAACGCGGCGGAAACACCTGCGCCGCAATGCTGCCTCTCATGGTTCTCCGGGTTTCCCCCTCCCCATCGTCGTCTCCGCCGGTTCTCGCGTAGACAGCCGTGCCCGCGAAGCCCGGGACGCCACCGCGCCGCCGCGTCCTCCCTCTCCTGGCCGCGCTCGCCCTGCCGGCCGTGCTCACGGCGAGCGGCGTACGCGCCGCGCCCGTCACCCTCACGCCCGCCTCCGTAGCCGTGGCGTCGCCGCCCGCCAAGGCTCCGCGGCAGAACCGCGACGAGAAGAACCGCCCGGAAAGGGAACGCCCGGACAGCGAACCCTCGGACAGCGAACCTTCGGGCAGGGACCACCCGGACAGCGAAGCGCCGGACAGAGACGGTACGGAAAGCGAAGCAATGGACAGGGACGGTACGGAAAGCGAAGCAATGGACAGGGACGGTACGGACCGGGAACCGCCGCTGACGTCCTATCGGAAGCCGCTCACCAGGTCGCTGGACCGCTACCTGGACGACGTCTCTGGTGAGCTCTCGGTGTCCGTACTGGATCTTCCGACCGGCCTGTCCTACTCCTACAACCGCGGGCTCAGGGCGGCCACGGCCAGCATCGTCAAGGTGGACATCGTGATCGCGCTCCTCCTCAAGGCCCAGCGCCAGGGCCGCGGCCTGACGGCCTGGGAGCGGAGCACGGCGGCGCGGGCCATCAGGGTCAGCGACAACGCCGCCGCGTCCGCGCTCTGGTCGGCCATCGGCGGGGCGTCCGGGCTGGCCGCCGCCAACAGGAAGCTCGGCCTGCGCCACACCCGTCCCGGTCCTGGTGGCGCGTGGGGCTCGACCACGACCAGCGCCGCCGACCAGGTCCGGCTGCTCAAGGCGCTCTCGTCCGCCGCCAGCCCCTTGTCCGCGAAACACCGCCGCTACGTGCTGGGCCTCATGGGGAACGTGGTGCCGGAGCAGGCGTGGGGCGTCAGCGCGGCCGGCCGCGGTGACGCCGGCGTGGCGCTGAAGAACGGCTGGCTGCCCAGGCTCCGGGACGGAGGGCGGTGGACGGTCAACAGCATCGGCAGGGTGCGGGATCGCGGTCACACCTTCCTGATCGCGGTCATCTCCCGGCGTAACAGCTCGATGGGGGTGGGGATCAAGGCGATCGAGCGGGTGAGCAGGCTCGTCACCCGGGCCCTCGCCAGAGCCGCCGCCCAGCGGTGACGTCACGCTCTGGGCTCGTCACCCGGGCCCTAGCCAGAGCCGCCGCCTGCGGTGACGTCACGCCTCATGGCCTGCCTCCCCCGCGCTCATCGGCCGGCGAGCCGGAACCAGACCTTTCCGCAGGTCTTCTCGTGCTGGAATCCCCAGTTCTCGGCGAGCAGTTCCACCAGCCACAGGCCCCGGCCTCCGTCGTCACCTGGTGCCGGGCAGTGTACGGCGGGCCTGGTGGTGGCGGAACCGCCGTCGGTCACCTCCACCTGTACGGTCCCGCCCGTGCGGCTGACCTGGACCGCAACCCGTCCGCGGGGTGTTCGGGCCGATTCCTCTGATTGGAGAGGAAATGCGATGCATGCTGTGCCGTCTCTCGACCCGGATTCCCTCGCGCACGTTTCGGCGCCGAGATGCGACGGCTGAGGGAGGCCGCGCAGTTGTCGCAGGCCGCCGTGTCGTCCCGGCTCGGATGCACGCAGACGCAGGTCAGCAGGCTGGAGAAGGCGACCCGTACGCCATCGCGGTCCGATGCCGAGCGGCTGGATCTGCTCTTCGGCACGGCCGAGGGAGTGTCATTCACCCGGATATATCAGAGCATCATCACCCAACCGGGCATCCCTGTGTGGTTCCGGAATTGGGTGGAGGAAATCGAGCCCACCCTCCTGGTCCTGCGTTCCTGGGATCCGCTGCTCGTCCCAGGGCTCCTGCAAACCGAGGCCTATGCCCGTCACGTCTTCAGCCGTGGGCCGCTGGTCACACGCGAAGAGGTCGATGAGCGCGTCGAAGCTCGCATGCGGCGGCAACAGATTCTTGACCGCACGCAGCCGCCCACGCTTCTGGTGCTCATCGACGAGGGTGTATTGCGCCGCAGAATCGGCGGTCCCGCATTGATGGGGGAGCAACTCAGGCATCTGCTGGACATGGCCCAGCGGCCCGCCGTCTTCATCCAGGTCGTCGATCCAGAATGCGTCGCGGGCCTGGCGGGGGCTTTCATGATCGCCGAGCTGCCGAACAACCAGGCCGATGTCGTCAGCGCGGACTCACCCACACAGGCACATATCACGGCGGTGGTCGCCGTTCGCGACAGCAAGGACCCCGACGGCCCCAAGCTGCTCATCACCCCCACCGAGTGGAAGGCGTTCATCATCGGCCTCAAAGCCGGCGAGATCGACCTCCGGCCGTGACCCCCGCCCCGGCGGAGAAGGAAATGTGACAATCGGGGGATCAGACACCATCGATCTCACCGAGTCGTCCGATCACCGCCAGCGCGTCTCTTCGCCCTCCGTGACACTGGAGCCATGAGTACGGCGAACACGACCACCGAGCAGCAGGCTGACCGCTCCCCCGCAGAGGACCGAACACCGGACGCCTGGGCGGTCATGGAGAACTTCTACCGGGCCGAGGCCGCATACGTCGCCGCGGGCGGGTTCGGCAAGGCCCGCTATGACAAGGTAGCCGTATACCTGGATCCCGAGGTCGTCCTCTATCAGGCTCCCGGCTTGCCTTTCACGGGAACCGGCACGTGGCGAGGACATGACGGGATGGAGCGGTTTCTGGCCGCCTTCAGCGAGACCTGGGCATCCATGGAGTTCCTGGAGCAGGAGCACTGGGGCGACCGGGACACGGTGGTGGTGCGAAACCGCGTACGGTTCCGCGCTCGAGCGACCGGTCAGGAGGTCGACACGCAGATCATGCAACTGATTCGGGTGCGGAACGGGCGCATGCTCGAATGCCGGCCGTTCTACTGGGATCCCGCCGCCATCGCCGCCGCGACCTCGCATGTCTAGCGCCCGGTGCCGAGCACGCCCCCCATCATCGGCAGCACTTCCCACCCTGGCCCGCTGAACCACGCTCGGGAGTTGTCGGCCAACTTCTGCCTGCGGCCCTCAGGGCCTGATCAGCAGGGACTGAGGGTGACGAGCCGGCCTGTAGGCCGGGTTCTGTCCTTCGTACGAAGGGGCGGCCATCCATCTAGGGCCGCCGTTGCCGGCGACCTCAAGCGGTCTACCCGCGCGGCTCGGGCGGACAGCCCTCGAACGTCGCGCGCGGACGCTCCGGGGAGCGCCCTTCTTGACCTTGCTCCGGGTGGGGTTTACCGAGCCGCCCACGTCACCGTGGGCGCTGGTGGTCTCTTACACCACCGTTTCACCCTTACCTCCCGTTTGACCGGGAGGCGGTCTGCTTTCTGTGGCACTTTCCCGCGGGTCACCCCGGGTCGGCGTTACCGACCACCCTGCCCTGTGGAGCCCGGACCTTCCTCGGCGGGCCCGCAGGCCCGACGCGGCCGCCCGGCCGGCTCGTCCGATCAAGGTTATCAAATTTCCCGGGTTCTCAGCCCTGCGGCAAGATCGATCCGGTGGAATGGGCCTGGTCGTCGCCCGAGCGGCGGTGACGCGCCGTGCCGGGTGTTCTGGCGGCATCCGGCACGGCATGCGTTCATCAGCGCAGGTGGGAGATGTCGTTGAACGACTTCACCACGGCGGGCCCGTCCGCGTAGTAGTCGATGAGCGACAGGCAGGCCAGGTCGAGGTGCATCCGGTAGAGGGCCTCCAGCGGGGCCATGAGGGCGAGTCTCAGGAGCATCTTGATCGGGGTGACGTGCGAGACCGCCAGCACGGTCTTGCCTTCGTAGCGCTCGACCAGGCGTTCACCCGCCGCCTGCACGCGGGCGGCTGCCGTGGCGAAGCTTTCGCCGCCGGGCGGGGCGACCGTGGGGTCGGCGAGCCAGGCGGCCAGCTCGGCGGGCCACCGGCGCTGCACCTCGGTGAACGTGTGACCCTCCCAGGCGCCGAAATCGGCTTCCCTGAGGTCTTCGTCCACCTCGACGCCGAGGCCGGTGCGCTGGGCGACCACCTCCGCGGTCTGCCTGGCGCGCTTGAGAGGGGAGGTGACGATCACGTCCAGCCGGTACGGCACGCGCGACAGCCGATCGGCCGCCGCCGACGCCTGGGCCAGGCCATTGGGTGTGAGCTCGGCGTCGCCGCGGCCCGAGAACCTGCGCTCCAGGGACATTTCAGTCTCGCCGTGCCGGAGGAGGAGCAGCGAGGTCGCCACCTTGGTGGACGAGACCCAGCCGGCATTCTTGCCGAGCCGCTGGGCCGTGGCGATGGAGGCGGTTGGGGCGGACATTTCGGCGATGTCGCTCACGTCGAGGACATCCGTCTGCTTCGCCACCGACGGCGCCGAGCCCCGAGCCCGCGAGTCCACCTCCCGCGTCGCGGCGGACGGCTCTCCCCTGTCCGGCGGGGCACCGCCCGGCTCCCGCGTAGCCGCGGACGCTTCCGGTGGGGTGGTGCCGCCCGCCTTCCAGGTCAGGCCCTTGGCGGCGGCGTCCATGGCCTCGTTGGCCAGGCGGTCGGCGTGTTTGTTGCGTTCGCGGGGGATCCATGTCCACTCCGTCACCCGCAACCGCCTGACCAGCGCCCCCGCCTCCAGGGCCAGCGGGCGCAGCCCTTCGTTCTTGATCTTCCAGCGGCCCGCCATCTGCTCGATGACCAGCTTCGAGTCCATGCGCACGGCCACCGAGGCCCCGTCGCCGGCCAGCCCCAGCACCGCCGTGAGCCCGGCGATCAACCCGCGGTATTCGGCGACGTTGTTGGTGGCTACGCCGATCGCTTCGGCCGCCTCCGCCAGCACCTGGCCGTCGGAGGCGTCCTTGACGACCGCGCCGTAGCCCGCCGGGCCCGGGTTGCCGCGCGAGCCGCCGTCCGCCTCGATGATGTAGGACGTCACAGGCCGGACTCTGGGGTGCGGACGAGGATGCGGCGGCACTCGTCGCAGCGGAGCACCTCGTCGTGCGGGGCGGCCTTGATGCGGTTCATCTCGGCGATGGACAGGGCCACCTTGCATCCCTGGCACCGGCCGCCGCGCAGCATGGCGGCGCCCACGGCGTACTGGTCCTTCAGCTTCTCGTAGAGGGCCAGCAGGTCGGCGGGGATCTCGCCGGAAGCGGCGGCGCGGCGGCCCTGCACCTCGGCCGCCTCCTTGTCGATCTCGGCGAGCGCGCCGTCGCGGCGGCTCTCAGCGGCCGAGAGCTCGGCGGCGACCTCATCGCGCTGCCTCACCAGGTCGGTGACCTTGGTGTCGGCGGCCTCCTTGCGCTCCATGATCTCCAGCACGATCTCCTCCAGGTCGCCCTGGCGCTTGTGCAGCGAGGCGATCTCCGACTGGAGGCCCGCCAGGTCGCGCGGGGAGGAGACGGCGCCGGAGTCGAGGCGCTTCTGGTCGCGCTCGGCACGCGTGCGCACGGCGTCGACGTCGGCCTCCGCCTTGGTCTGCTCGCGGGTCAGGTCGCCCGCCTCGGTCTCGGCCTCGATCACCTGGGTCGAGAGCCGGGCGTACAGCTTGGAACGCTCGTCGATCTCGGCGAGCTCGGGCAGGGTGCGGCGGCGGTGCGCCAGCCGGTCGATCACGGAGTCGAGCTCTGCCAGGTCGAGCAGTCGCTTCTGGGCCTCAGGGGCTGCTTTCATGATCAATATCCTCTTGTCCAAGCATCGGTGACCGTGGCGGAGACACGTGTTTCAACGGTAACGCCACTCGCGTGCAGGATGGACGCCGCGCTGTCGAGCCAGGGCCACTCGGTCGCCCAGTGCGCGGCGTCGATGAGCGCGGGGCCGCCCGCCTCCATGAACTCGCTCGCCGGATGGTGGCGCAGATCCGCCGTCAGGAACACGTCGACGCCCGCGGCCCTCGCCGCGGCGAGGAGGGAGTCGCCCGCTCCCCCGCTGACCGCCACGCGCGCGACGCGGCGCGACGGATCGCCCGCCACCCGGATCCCCCACGACGTGCGCGGCAGCCCCTTGGCCGCCCGCGCCGCGAACTCCTCCAGCGTCGTCGCCTCCGCCGTCTCGCCGATGCGGCCCAGCCCGCGCCAGGGATCGTCGGGGAACGGCTGGAGCGGCACCAGGTCGCCGGTGAGCCCGACGGCTCTGGCCAGAGCGTCGGACACGCCGGGGTTGGCGACGTCGGCGTTGGTGTGCGCGGTGTAGAGGGCGATGTCGTTCTTGATCAGGGTGTGGATCAGGCGGCCCTTCGGCGTGGTCGCGGCCACGCTGGTGGTGCCGCGCAGGTAGAGCGGGTGGTGGGTGACGATCAGGTCGGCCTGCCACTCCAGGGCCTCCTCGGCCACGGCGACGACGGGATCGACCGCGAGCAGCACCCGCCGCACCGGCTGGGCCGGGTCACCGCTGACCAGCCCCACCGCGTCCCATGATTCGGCCCGGGCGGGCGGGTAGGCCGCCTCGAGCACCTCGATCACGTTCGTCAACGTCACAGCAGCCACCTGCGCAGACTACCGGTGCCCGGCGGGGTCGCGGCGCACGTGACAAGGGCTGTTGCGGGAACGCGGGCCGGGCGTAATGTAAGTGGATCCTGACCTGCGGAGGACGGCATGGCACCCAGCGTCGCGATCATAGGAGCGGGCTTCGGCGGACTGTGCATGGCGATCCAGCTCGAACGGGCCGGCATCCGGTCCTACACGGTCTTCGAGAAGGCCGCCGGCCTGGGCGGCACCTGGCGGGACAACAGCTATCCGGGCGCGGGCTGCGACATCCCCTCGCACCTGTACTCGTACTCGTTCGAGAAGTACGCGAGCTGGACCCGCCGCTACCCGGAACAACCCGAAATCCTCGGCTACTTAGAACATTGCGCCGATAAATACGACATCAGGCGAAAAATCCGTTTCAACACCGAGGTCCGCCGAGCCGCCTTCGACGACGCGAGCTGGCAGGTCACCACGGCAGGCCCGGAGGGCGGCGACGAGCACACCGAGGCGTTCGACGTGGTCGTCGTCAGCGTGGGCCAGCTCAACCGCCCGCGACTCCCCGGCCTTCCCGGCATGGCGGATTTCGAGGGCGTCTCCTTCCACTCCGCCCGCTGGAACCACGACCACGATCTCACCGGCAGGCGGGTCGCGGTCATCGGAAACGGCTCGTCGGCCGCCCAGCTCATCCCGCGCGTGGCCGAGCAGGCCGAGCACCTCGACGTCTTCCAGCGCACGCCCAACTGGGTGATCCCCAAGCCGGACGCCGCGTTCGGCCCGCCCGCCCGGCTGGCCTTCCGCATGGTGCCGGGCCTGCAGCGGGCCTACCGGGAGTGGATCTACCGCTACGCCGAGGTCACCCTCTACCCGGCGCTCGCCCAGGGCTGGAGCGCCGACCTGCTCAGGAAGCGGGCGCTGCGCCACCTGCGCGACCAGGTGCCCGACCCGGTGCTGCGGGCCAAGCTGACCC
>NZ_SMKO01000261.1 GCF_004348685.1 Nonomuraea deserti
GGTGGTGGGGATGGCCGCCTGGGCGGGGGTGGCCACGAAGATCGTGCCGGCGCCCAGCCCGAGCGTGAGCGCGGTCGCGAGCAGGACCCGCCGTAATTCCTGAGCCATGGGAAAGCCTCCTGACGTGCTCCCGCGGTTCCTCCGCGGCTGCTTCCAGGCTCTCGGCCGGCGGTTGGACCACCATGAGCACGAGATGAAAGGGCTCTCACCCGGCGACGGGCCGGGAGGTTCCCGGTAAAAGGCGCACGGGCGTGAAAGAGTTTTCCTCACGTCCGGACGAGTGCTTGGGAGGCAAGGTGGCTGACGAGTTCGACGTCGTCGTGATCGGCGCCGGTCCCGCCGGTGAGAACGTCGTGGACCGGGCCGTGCGCGGCGGTCTGACGGCCGCGATCGTCGAGGAGCGACTGGCGGGCGGCGAGTGCTCCTACTGGGCGTGCGTGCCGAGCAAGGCGCTGCTGCGGCCGATCGATCTGGCGGGCGAGGTGGCGCGGGTGCCCGGCCTGGAGGTCGCGCCCATTGACGTGGCGGCGGTGCTGGCCCGTCGTGACGAGGCCGTCGGCGCTTTCGACGACTCGGGCCAGGTGGAGTGGATCGAGAGCGTCCCGGCCGAGTTCGTCCGCGGGCGGGGCAGGCTCGACGGTCCCAGGCGGGTGCGCGTCACCTCGGCGGACGGCGGGGAGCGGGTGCTGACGGCCCGCCAGGCCGTCGTCGTGGCGACGGGCAGCACGGCGGCCGTGCCTCCCGTGCCGGGGCTGGCCGAGGCGAATGCGTGGACCAGCCACGAGGTGACCGCGACCAGCGTGGTCCCTGAGCGGCTCGTGGTGCTCGGCGGCGGGGTCGTGGCCTGCGAGATGGCGCAGGCCATGCACGGCCTGGGCGCGCGGCAGACCACCGTGCTGGTGCGCGGCGACGGGCTGCTGAGCAGGATGGAGCCGTTCGCCGGCGAGCTGCTCGCCCAGTCGTTCGCGGACGCGGGGATCGCCGTGCGCACCGGCACCCAGGTCAGCCGGGTCGAGCGGCCGGAGCCGGGCGGGAAGGTGACGGTGCACCTGCCCGAGGGGCCCGTGCTGGAGGCGGACGAGCTGCTGGTGGCCACGGGACGCCGGCCCGCCGTCCGCGATGTGGGGCTCGGCACGGTGGGCCTGCCCGACAACGTCCCGATCGAGGTCGACGACAGCATGCGGGCGACCGGGGTCTCCGACGGCTGGCTGTACGCCGTGGGCGACGTCAACGGGCGCTCGCTGCTCACGCACATGGGCAAGTACCAGGCCAGGATCTGCGGCGACGTGATCGCCGCGCGGGCCCGCGGTGACGAGTCGCCCGCGCTGCGCGACCTGGCCGACGGTTACGGCGCGCCGCAGGTGGTGTTCACCGATCCGCAGATCTGCGCGGTCGGCCGCACCGAGGCCGTGGCCCGCGCGGACGGCTTCCGGGTGCGCGTCGTCGACTACGACATGGGCGCGGTCACCGGGGCCTACCTCATGGGCGACGGCTACCGCGGCCGGGCCAGGGCCGTCGTCGACGAGGACAGGCAAGTGCTGCTCGGCGTCACGTTCGCCGGGCCGGGGACGGCCGACCTGCTGCATTCCGCCACGATCGCCGTCACCGCCGAGGTGCCGCTCGACCGCCTCTGGCACGCCGTGCCGTCCTTTCCGACGGTCAGCGAGGTGTGGCTGCGGCTCCTGGAGGCGTACGGGCTCTGATCCACGACGCATGAGGCGGGTTCCGCCGTACGCGCGGACCCCGTCGCACTCAGCCGCGATCACCTCGCCCGCTGCCTCTCGTGATCACGCGCGGCGGAGACCGCCCCGACGACCCGTCCTCGGCTTGTACCATCAGCTCCGCCACGACCTGCTCGACGCTGTCGGCCAGTTCCACGTGCGACAGCAGGTCCGTCAGCCGCAGCACCGACAGCAGGTGATGGTCCGGCTGGACGAGGATGATCCGGCCGCCGCCGCGCTCCTCCTCCATCCGCTGCATGGCCATCGCGAGCACGCCGATGACCGACGAGTCGTAGAAGTCCAGGTCGTGCAGGTCGAACACGAGCACGGGTCCCTGCGACCAGTCCCACACGGACGTGATGCAGGCACTGAACCTGACCCTGCCCTCGTGGTCGAGCTCACCGCTGGCGCGTATGACCGTGCAGTGCACGTATCGTGTGGCTTCGATTCGCAATCCGCGCTCGGTCATCCATACAGACTGCCCTCAGCGCGGCGTTTTCACGGATGATCTCGCATTTTCCCATTGGTCCGTTTAGTGCGAGGTGCCCGACTCCAGGGTTGTCAGCACGCCGCGGCCGGAGGCGACGAAGACCAGCAGCGGGGAGGTCGTCGGGCTGGCCAGCTCCAGCTCCGTCACGTTGCCGCTGGGCCGCTGCTCGAACTCGACCGCCTCGCCGTCCCTGATGCTGAGCACCCGCTCCACCCTGGGAGCCGCCGCGCCGAGGAGCTTCTTGGTGGCGTGCCGCAGCCAGCGCAGCTCGCTGTTCACCCGCCGCCACGACGCGGGGATGAGGCTGGCCGGCTCCGCCTTGGTGCCGAGCCTCAGCGTGACGCGGCCGGTCGCGCCGAAGGTGTCCTTCAGCACGGGGTTGACGACGAACATGCCCGACCGCAGCACGCGTACGCCCTGCCGGTTGAGGTTGGCCAGCCCGCCGGCACTGATCAGCGTCGACAGCTCGCAGCGCGAGCCGTCGAGCGTGTCCGGGTCGAAGTCCACCTCCGGCGGCTCGTCCAGCACGACCTTGTCGAGGCGTATGCCTGCCACCCCGTCGGGGGCGACGCGCCCGGACACGATGCGGCGCACCTCCTCGCCGACGCCGTCACCCTCCATGATGTCGAGCGCCTCGATGCAGACGAGGCCGTCGTCGGGGATCTCCTCGGCCGCGAGGTCGAAGGCCACCTTGGCGTGCGACCGCCGGCCTTTCAGCAGGACGCACTGGCGCAGCCGCCCCTGGGAGCGGATCTGCACGAGCCGCGTGAGCGGGCCGCCTGGCGCGGGTTTCCCGGTGTGCCAGCCGCTCACCGACCGGTCGTCGGCCGACAGCGTCAGCAGCACCCGCAGCGGGCGTCCCTGCGCGGCCACCTTGAAACCGGCCAGCCCTGAGGTCTCGAATCTGCCGACGATGTGGCTGCCCCTGTGCAGCCGGTCGGTCACCTGAAGTGAGGGGACCTGCCCGCTGAGCAGGTGCACGGGTGGTATCGCGGGCAGGATCACCTGGTCGAGGTCGGTGTCGGTGTCGGATCCTGTGCTGCTGGTCATCGGATGCTCCTCTCGGGGGTGATGGTGGTGGCCAGCGCTGCCGGGTCGTGGAAGTCGAATCGGGTGAGCAGCGGCTCGCGCCGATCCCACATGCGGGCGACGGCGCGGTAGAGGGGGTCGCCGTCGCGCTCGACGTACCGGAGGTTGACGGCGAGGGCGCGCGCGTAGTCCTCCGTGCCGTGCTCCCAGTGGGGCAGGAGCTGGGTGGGGACGTCGGCGCCGCAGCGGCGCAGCCAGAGCCACAGGCGGGCGCGCTCGCGCTGCTCGGGGCCGAGGAACGACTCGCCCTTGGCGTGCCTGCCGATGGCCTCCTCCAGCAGGCCGTGGTGGTCCGCGGGCGAGCGGGCCAGGTAGGTGGCGCCGCAGGCGCTGCCCTCCGACCAGCCGGCCTGGATGACGGGGATGCCGAAGGCGGGCAGGTCGCTGTCCCTGAAGGTGACGCCCACGTCCGTGACGCTCCACAGGATGTTGGTGGACAGGGCGCCGGTCACGCATTTCATCCGGGAGTGGCCGTTCGCGACGGGGTCGAGGAACAGCCAGTTCGCGGACTCGTCGGACGCGGCGAACTCCGCCGTCGCGTCGTACAGCTCGGTGTCCTGGCCCGGGGTGTGGCCGAACACGGCGATCGTCGGCCGGTCGGCGTCGATGCCCAGGCGGGCGCAGCCGTAGTAGCGGAGCTGGCGGCGCTCGGTGTCCGTACGGAGCTGGTATCCGCTCTTCGCCCGCCAGGCGACCCGCTCCGCCCCGGGCCTGATCGTTCTCCTGTGCGGCCACACGTGCCGCTCGAAGAACGCGCCGACCCTGGCGGGCAGCTCGTCGAAGAAGGAGCACGGGCCCTGGTCGGGGAATATCGTGTACGCCTTCAGCGAGCCGGTGCCGTGGACGTGCACGACCGGGATCTCCCTGGGCACCGCGCGGTCCGCCCGGCTGGTGACGAGCGCGACGGGCGGCAGCTCCGGCTGGACGTCGCCGGCGGCGCCGAATCCCTCCGCGAGGCGCCGCCAATCGGGGTCGGCCAGCACGACCAGCCGCGCCGAGATCAGGTCGCACACGGCCCTGGCGACCAGCAGCGTGCGCGTCACGACCCTGATGTCGTCGTCGTACGCCTCCGCCACGACGCAGCCGTCACCGCCGGGAATGTCGCCCCAATATGACCTGGCGGCCGAGAGCAGACGGTCGAAGTCCGCGCCATGTCCGACACCACGCATAAGACCCCTCCACCAAGGCCAGCAGGAAACGCCCTGGCCGACGTTGCCAGACGGGTGGCCGGGGACCCGCCAGGCAACACGCTTCTTTGCCCTCGGCTGGTGGAAATCGGCCGATCGCGAGGAGAAAGATCGCCACAGCCCGCACAGGGGCCCCATGCAGCACGAACGTCAGATATGCCTACAGACACGGGAAAACCGGCCGCTCCGCGCGAACAAACTCCTGTCCCACGGGGTCCAAGTTTTTACATAGAACACGTCATGGCTGGGTTTAGGATGCACCCGAATGCCAAGAGGGGGAGGTATTACCAGCATGTCCCGTATGTCGAGTATCGCGCGCCTAACGGGTGCGGCGGTGGCTGCAGGTGTGGTGACCGCGGCCATCGCGCTGCCCGCGGTCGGAGGCACGGGAGCGATGTTCGTCTCGGCATCGGAGGAGCTCGGCATCAAACCTGAGCAGCTCAAGGAACCCCCGCTCGCGGAGAAGACGACGGTGCTCGACGCCAAGGGCAACCAGATTGCGCAGTTCTACGAGGAATACCGCGAGAACGTCAAGCTGGCCGACGTGGCCGAGATCATGAAGACGGCCATCATCTCGATCGAGGACTACCGCTTCTACGAGCACGGCGCGATCGACATCGAGGGCACCATGCGCGCCCTCGCCAAGAACCTCAGCTCGGGCGGCATCGCCCAGGGCGGCTCGTCCATCACCCAGCAGTACGTCAAGCAGGTGCTGCTCAACTCGGCGACCACTGAGAAGGAGAAGAACGCGGCGCTCGAGGCCAGCTACGCGCGCAAGCTCAGGGAGCTGCGCTACGCGATGGCGGTCGAGGCGAAGTACACCAAGAGCGAGATCCTCGAGAAATACCTCAACATCGCCTACTTCGGGGCCAGCGCCTACGGCGTCGAGGCGGCGGCCAAGCGTTTCTTCGGGGTCAGCGCGGCGGAGCTGAATTTGGTGCAGTCCGCGACCCTGGCCGGCGCCGTGCAGGACCCCAACATGACCGACCCCAACCTGAGCAGGGAGCACCGGGCGAGGCTCCTGCACCGGCGCAACGTGGTGCTCGACCGGATGGCCGAGCTGGGCAAAATAACGCCCGCGCAGGCCAAGGAGGCCAAGGCCCAGAAGCTCGGCTATAAGGGCACGCCGCTGCCCGGCAACTGTGGGGCCAGCACATACCCGTACTTCTGCATGTACGTGCGCAACGAGATCCTCAGCAACAAGGTTTTCGGCGCGAACAAGACGGCCAGGGACCAGTTCCTCAACCGGGGCGGCCTGACGATCCAGACGACGCTCGACCCGAAGATGCAGAAGGCCGCCGAGCGGGCCATCAAGAAGCACGTGTACGCGTCGGACAAGGCGGTCGCCTCCGAAGCCCTGGTGGAGCCGGGCACGGGCGCGATCAAGGCCATGGCCGCCAGCCGCAAGTACGGCGACAACAAGCGCAAGAACGAGATGTCGTACAACGTGGTCGCCGACGCGGTGCACGGCGGCGGCGTCGGCTTCCAGGCGGGCTCGACGTTCAAGGTCTTCACGCTGCTCACCGCGCTCAAGGAGGGCATGAAGATCCACGATGGGGTCTCCACCGGCAACGGTTACCGCGCGCCCTACTACTCCTCGTTCAAGAACTGCAAGGGCGAGAGCATCGGCGACCCCTCCCACACCGTCACCAACGCCGAGGGAGGGAGCGGCGGCTTCAAGTCGCTGGCCACCGGCACCTGGGGTTCGGTGAACACCTTCTTCGTCGCGCTGGAGCAGAAGGTCGGGCTGTGCGACACGGTCAAGACGGCCAAGTCGCTGGGCATCAAGCGCTCCGACGGGCTGCCGCTGACGGAGTTCGAGACGTTCACGCTCGGCACCAACGAGATGGACCCGGTGACCGTGGCCACCGCCTACGCCGCGATCGGCGCCCGGGGCAAGTACTGCAAGCCCATGGCCATCAGCAAGATCACTGACCGTTACGGCAAGGTGAAGACGTACAAGCCCGAGTGCAAGCAGGCGTTCGATCCCGAGGTCGCGGACGCCGCTTCGTACATCCTGGAGGGGGTCTTCACCAAGGGCACGATGCGCGGCGTCGGCGGCATCGGCCGGCCCGCGGGCGGCAAGACCGGCACCACGGACGACCAGGCCGCCGCCTGGTTCGCCGGGTTCACCCCGGACCTGGCGGGGGCGGTCAGCATCGGCGACACGCGCGGTGCGCAGAATCACAAGCTCAACGGCGTCACCATCGGCGGCCGCTACTACAGCTCGGTCTTCGGCGCCTCGATCCCGGGGCCGATCTGGAAGGACACCATGATCTCGGCGCTGAAGGGCGTGCCGGAGGCCGACTTCCACCCGATCAACACCTCCCGCTTCGGCGGCTGCGGCTCGAGCTGCCAGCCCGCGCAGCCCGACCGGTCGGAGCCGGACGATGACGAGGCGGAGGCCGATCCGGAGCTGGAGGACTCGGACGTCGGCCTGGGGTGACCAAAAAGGGAAAGCCGGATATGCGTAACCGGGCCGACGGAAATGGCACCATCCACCGGCGGCCCGGAAACCTGTGACGACGACCGGCATCCCTAGCTGAGCGAATTCGGAGTGCGTCCGTACAGCAGGACGCACTCCTTGCAAAGGCCCTATTAACAACGGCGAAACATTGGTAACGTGGGAGCGCTCCCAGGATCTTTCCGCGAGGTGCTCCATGACCGAGCAGCCCACACTGGCACAGGTGGCGGCCGCTGCAGGGGTTTCCCCCGCGACCGCATCACGAGTCCTCACCGGCTCGGTGCGGGTCAGTACCTCGACCCGCCGCCAAGTCTACGACGCCGTCTCCCGAATGGGCTACGTACGGCAACGCGCACCACGGGGAACGGCCGCGAAAACCATGGCCGACGGCGTCACAGCGGTGATCTGTGACCACCTTCCCCGCCTCTTCTCCGAGCCCTACTACGCCAGGCTGTTGTCCGCGGCCGGCAGCGTGATCGCCGAACACGGCACCCATCTCATGGTGACCACCGTCACCCCCACCTCGTCCACGCTGCCCGCCCTGTCCGGCGCGGTGCTCATCGTGGGCGCGAGAGAGCGCCACCCGCTGGCGATCAAGTTATCCACCGCGGGCATCCCGGTCCGCAACATCGGCCGCCCACCGCACGACCTGAAACTCCCCTACGTCGACGTCGACAACCTCGACGGCGGCCGCCAGGCGGCGGAGCACTTCCTGCTGACCGGCCGCCGCAACGTCGCCGCCATCGGCGGGCCGCCCTCGTTGCCCGCCGCGCGCGACCGGCTGGACGGCCTGGTGCGCACCCTGCAGGTGGCGGGCGCACCGGACGTGCCCGTGGCCTACGGTGACTTCACCGCCGCGTCCGGCACCCACGCCATGCAGTGGCTGTTACGCCACGCCCCGGGCCTCGACGCCGTCTTCGTGGCCTCCGACCTGATGGCGGCGGGCGCCATCCAGGCGCTGCGCAGGGCCGGGCGCAAGGTGCCGACCGACGTGGCGGTGATCGGATTCGACGACGCCCCGGTCGCCAGGCACACCGTCCCCACGCTGACCACCGTCCGCCAGCCCGTCGAGGAGCTCGCCACGGTCGCCACCCGGCTGCTCCTGACGGGGGCCGCGGGCATCGACCCCGTTCTCCCCACAGAACTGGTCGTCCGTGAGTCGGCTTGAGCCTGGGGATGTGCTGGCCCGCCGGTATCTGCTGCTGGATCCGCTGGCCCGCGGGGGCATGTCGGTCATCTGGCGTGCCTTCGACCAGTCCCTGCACCGGATGGTCGCGGTCAAGGTGCTCACCTCGTCGCTCCACGCCGACCACGGCGAGCGCGTCAGCGTACGCAGCGAGGCACGCGCGGCGGCCAGGTTCATCCACCCCGACTCCATCGAGATCTACGACTACGGCGAGACCGTCACCACGAGCGGGGGCGTCGCGGCCTTCGTGGTGATGCCGCTGCTCGACGGCACGCCGCTGGCCGAGCGCGTCGAGCAGGGCCCGCTGCCGTGGACCGAGGCCGCGGCGATCGCGCTGCGGCTGGCCAGGGTCCTGATGGCCGGGCACGCCCGCGGCCTGGTCCACAGGGACGTCACGGCCGAGAACGTGCTGCTCACCGCCGGCGGCCCGAAGTTGCTCGACTTCGGCATCGCGGCCTGGGCCGGCGACCCCGACGACGACCGCGGCACCCCGCCCTACGTCGCCCCCGAGCGGCTGCACGGCGCGCCCACCCATCCCGCGGTCGACGTGTACGCCCTGGGCGTGCTGCTGCACACCATGCTCACCGGGCGTACCCCGTACCCGGAGACGACGTGGGAGGAGATCGAGGCGGCCCGGAGGACGGCGCCGCCTCCCCGGGTGCCCGGCGTGCCCTACGCCGTCGCCACGTTGTGCCAGCGCTGCCTGGCGCACCGGCCGGAGGACCGGCCGGGGGCGGCGGAGATCGTCTCGGCGCTGACCGCTGCCCTGGGCGCGGCCACCCTGGGCCGGCATGTCAGGCGCGTGCTCACGGTCGCGGGTTCCGCGACGGTCGCGCTGTCGGTCCTGCTCTGGTTCCAGCAGTCGGGACCCCAGGTGCGGGAGCAGACCGCGCAGCCGCGGCCGTCCCCCGTGTCACCGCTGGTCGAGAGCTCGCCGTCCACGGCGATCACCGTCGAGCAGGCGGTGGCCGGCTTCAGGACGACGCTCGAGGACAGGACGCCGTGCGGCGCGACGGACGCCGACGTCGTGCTCGACCTCAACCAGGTGCTGAACGCCCTCGTCGCGCCGCACGGCCCCGCGGCGTCGAGCGGGGCCGAGCGCCTGCGCGGCAAGCTCTCCGACCGCCTGCGGGAGGGCCGGCTGGCGCCGGCCTGCCTGAGCGAGCTGGAGGCCAGGCTCGACGACATCGAGGCCGCGCTCGGCTCGAACTGACCTGCGCGGGGACGGACATTGATGAGGGGTACGGCAGCACCAGCCGTACCCCTCCAACGCGCGGCCGCGCCCCTCGCAAAGCACGGCCGCGCGAGCCTCATGCGCAGGTGTAGCCCGCGGGCACCTGCGTGTTCCCCGACGGCCGCGACGCCTGGTAGCCGAAGCCGACCGAGGCGCCCGGCGCCAGGTCGCCGTTGTGGTCCAGGCTCCTGACCGTCACGGTGCCGCCGCTGACGGTGTGGCTGGCGTTCCACATCCCGGTGATCGTGTGGCCGGACGGCAGCGGGAAGGTGACGGTCCAGCCGTCGAGCGGGGCTGCGCCGTCGTTGGTGACGGTCACCGGCTGGACGACGTACCCGTTGTTCCAGGCGGTCTGGGTGGTGGCGGTGGCCGTGCAGCCTCCGCCGCCGCTTCCTCCCTGTTGCGTGGTGACGGTGACCGTGGCCGACTCGGGCGAGAGGTTGCCCGCGCCGTCCCTGGCCCGCACCCTGTAGCGGTAGGTGGTGGCGGGGCTCAGCCCCGTGTCGGTGTAGGACGTGGTGGTGCTGCCGCCGACCCGGGTGAAGGTGTCGCCGGTGGCCCGCAGGATGTCGTAGCCGGCCAGGCCGCTGCCGCCGGAGTCGGTCGAGGCGCCCCACGACAGGGTCGTGGCGGTCGAGGTCGTGCCGGAGGCGCTGGGGGCGCCCGGCGTGCCCGGCGGCGTGGTGTCGGTGCCGGTCGACGAGCCGAGGGAGAAGGACCCGACCGCGAGGCCGGCGCCGCCGATCCAGGGCTCGAAGCCGGCCTGCACGCTGGTCAGGTACCACGACCGCTGCGCGTGGCCGCGGCCGACCGCGTCGGCGTAGAAGGTGTCGATGGCGAAGTCGAGCGAGGTCGCGGGCGAGGTGCGCACGTACGAGATGACGTTCCAGCCGATGTTGCCGTACCAGACCTCCCATGAGCTGCCCGCGAGGGTGACGGTGGCGACGCGGGAGCCGATCGGCTGGATGTCGCCCTGCCGGTTGAGCCAGATCATGAGCTCGGCGCCGGTGTTCTGGCCGTCGGTGCGTGGCGTGGGGTCGAACCACAGGTCGTAGGAGGCGTTGTAGGTGCCCGAGCCCGGGTACGTCATGGTGACGCTGCTCCTGAGCGCACCGAAGCCGCTCGCGTCGGCCCGCATGGGCAGGCCGCTGCCGGTGGTGCAGGCGCCGTAGTGGCAGCCGGCGTAGATGGAGGGGTAGGCGGCGGGAGCCCCGCTGGTGGAGTTGTCGTGCGCCGCCTGCGTGATGGTGAAGCCGCCGCTCTGGTCGACGTCGACGCACTGCGCGGTGTCGGCGCCCCAGACGTTGTTCTGCACGATGTAGCGGCCGTTCTGGATGCTCGCGGAGCCCCACTTCTCGCAGAGCACGGGGGCGGCCTGCGCGGGCGCGGCGAACAGGCCGGTGGCGAATAACGCTCCGAGCATCAGGTGGATGTACGCGTGCCTCATGGCATGTTGCTCCCGCTTCTCTGGTGAGGAAGTGTACTGGGAGCGCTCCCAACATGCAGCCTCCCGGGACGCCCGACGTACGGCAAGCGCCTCCCGCTCCCCCAGGGCGGCGGCGGGGCGGGCCACCAGCGGAAACCATGACCAAGATCGGCTGAAAGTTTCACGACGCGTTGTCGGACCGGCCGGGCTCATGATTCAATGCGCTGGCCGGGCGGGCTGGTCATGGGCAGGTTCTCCTCTGTCGTCAGCGCAAGGGAATCCCCCCATGAGATTGTTCAAGTCGGCGGCGATCACCGCCGCCATGGTTCTGATCACGAGTGTCCTGATGGTGCCCTCACCGGCACAGGCCCACGGCGTGACGATGTTCCCCGGCAGCCGCACGTTCCTGTGCTGGCAGGACGGCCTCCGGGACAACGGCCAGATCCAGCCCTACAACCCCGCCTGCGCCGACGCGGTCGCGCAGAGCGGTACGACCCCTCTGTACAACTGGTTCGCCGTGCTGCGCTCCGACGGCGCGGGCCGCACCACCGGATTCATCCCCGACGGGCAGATCTGCAGCGGAGGCACCGGCGGGCCCTACGACTTCTCGGCCTACAACGCGGTCCGCTCCGACTGGCCGCTGACCCACTTGACCGCGGGCGCCAACATCCAGATGCGGCACAGCAACTGGGCCGAGCACCCGGGCGACTTCGACTACTACATCACCAAGAACGGCTGGAACCCGAACGGCCCGCTCAAGTGGTCCGACCTCGAGCCGTTCGGCAGCGTCACCAACCCGCCCAAGAACGGCGGCCCCGGCGGGCTCGGCTACTACTACTGGAACGCCCAGCTCCCGTCCGGCAAGAGCGGGCGGCACATCATCTTCACCCACTGGATCCGCTCGGACAGCAACGAGAACTTCTACAGCTGCTCCGACGTCGTCTTCGACGGCGGCAACGGCGAAGTGACCGGAGTCGGCCCC
>NZ_SMKO01000262.1 GCF_004348685.1 Nonomuraea deserti
TCCATGCCCTCCACCGGCATGCCGTCGCCGAGCGGGTCGAGCACCTCGGCGCGTACCGCCTTGAGCCACGTGATGCCGCGCAGGCGGGCGACGAGCTCGCCGAGCAGCGCGAAGCCGACGTTGGAGTAGTGGAAGCGCCGGCCCGGCCGGTGTTTGAGCTCGCCGGGCCCGAGACGGGCCATCAGCTCGGCGGCGGGCACGCCGGGGGTGCGTTCCCACCAGTCGGTGGGCGGTTCCGCGGTCAGGCCGGCGGTGTGCGACAGCAATTGGGCGATCGTCAGGTGCCCCAGCGGCGCGCCGGGCAGGTGTTCGTGCAGCGGGTCGGTCAGCCGTAGCGCGCCTTCGTCGCGCAGCCGCATGACGACGACGGCGACCATGCTCTTGGTGATCGATCCGAGCCGGTACTGGGTGGCGGCGGTCGGCGCGGCGCCGTCGACGCGGCCCCGCCCGCCGAACCATGCCGTCGCGCCGTCGCGCACGATCGCGGCCGTCAGCGACGGCACCCTGCATTCGGCCTGTTCGACGGCGAGCCTGCGCAGCAGCGCCCGTGCCGTCCTGTGTCCCACCTGCGTCATGGGCGACAAGATTAGCCGCCGCGCGCGGGCCGGGTCGGGCCCTTTCGCCCTGACCGTCCGCCGGGGCCCGCCACCAGGGTCTCCGTCGCCGGAGGGCGTGCGCGGCCGGGTGTCCGCGTTGCCGAAATTTCGTGACGGCACCGACGATTTTCTACCGGTTCGGTGCTATCGCCGCAGGTAGGGTGTGCAACAGACCGATGGTCTGGTCCCCCACGGATGAGTCTGATCCCGCACAGTGAAGGGACCGGAGATGGCGGACAGCGGCCCGCGTGCCTACTTTCTCATGCTCCTCGGTGGTTTCCGGCTGATGGCCGGTGACGAGCAAATCGTGCTGTCCAGCGGATCGGAGCGCCTGCTGGCGTACCTGGCGCTCAGCAGGAACACGGTGACCCGCTCGGTGATGGCGGCGGCGCTGTGGCCGGGGGCGCCGGAGCGGCGGGCGCAGGCCAGCCTGCGTTCGGCGCTGGCCCGCCTGGACGGGGACGGCCGGCGGCTGCTGCGCGTCGACTCGAGCGGCCTCGGGCTGTGCCCGGAGGTCGGAGTGGATCTCGACGAGGCCAGGTCGCTGGCGCGGCGCCTGCTGGACCCGCTGGAGCCCCCGCAGGACGGCGACGTGTGCGCCGGCTCGATCGAGGTGCTGTCGGACGGCCTGCTGCCCGGCTGGTACGACGAGTGGGTGCTGGCCGCCTCGGACGAATGGCACCAGTTGCGCCTGCACGCGCTGGAGGCGTTGTCGGGGTGGTTCCTGCGGGCGGGGCGTTTCGCCGAGGCGGTGGCGGCGGCGGGCGTGGCCGTGCACGCCGAACCACTGCGGGAAAGCGCTTACGCCGCCTTGATGGACGCGCATCTGGCCGAGGGTAACCAGGCGGAGGCGCTCCGTCACTTCCAGGCGTTCGAACAGAATCTGCGCGACGAACTCGGCATCACGCCGACGCCCCGCTTGCGCGAGCGGGTCGCGCATCTGCTCGCTGACCGCCCTCCCCTCATACGGACCCCGTCACGGCCCGGTAACGCCCGCATGACGGGCCGGTGAGAAGGCATTCGCCACGCTGTCGGAAGACGCCGGACCACGGCGACGGCATCGACCGTCACGCCAGGCCCGGCGACCGCAGAAAAAGGGGGAAGCATGAAGCGCTCCAAAGCAGGCGTACTGCTGCTCAGTCCAGCGCTCATCGCCGCACTGGCCGTCGAACCGGCCGTTGCCTCGGACGCCTCTGCCGCGTCCATCGCCCAGAACCTCACCGCGACGACCTCCACCACCATGCACAGCGCCACCGAGGAACTCGCGCAGCCGCCGCGGCGCAGGGCCAAGAGGCGCCGCTACAACCAGGGCCGCAGGGACGGCTTCGCCGACGGCCGCAACGACTGCCGTTCCGGCAGGGACCACGACCTGCAGACCTCCGGCGCCGGCGCCTACCGGCGCGGCTTCCGCGACGGCTACAACGAGGGCTTCCACAGCTGCACCCGGCCCAAGCCCACGCCGAGCCCGACCACTCCCGCTCCTGGCGGCGGCGGTGGCGGTGGCGGCGGAGGTGGCGGAAACTGATCCTTCCGTGACCGGCTGACCAGGGGCCTCGCCCCGCGCGCGAGGGGTGAGGCGCCCGGCCCGTGACTCCCAAGTCACCGGGGCTCCGTCCCGCCACGGGACGGAGCCCTTCCTCGTGCCGTGCCCCGTCCCCCGGCGGCAGGACACCGCCTGGCAGGAATGGGCACACGCCGATAAGGTCCGATCGTGTGGGGCGATTGAGGACCGGATCCGGGCCGGCCGAGGACCTGCTCATCGAACTGGACCGCGACGCCGGGATGGCACTGCACCGGCAGATCGAGGCGTCCATCCGCACAGGCATCCAGGCCGGCCGGTTGCGGGCGGGCGCGTCGCTGCCGCCCACCCGCGCCCTCGCGGCCGGCCTCGGGGTTTCCCGCGGGGTCGTGGTGGAGGCCTACCAGCAGCTCGTCGCCGAGGGCTACCTCGCCAGCCGATCCGGCGGTTACACCCAGGTCGCCGCGTCGATGCCGCCGGCCGCCGCCGGCGCGGGCGCTGCGGCTTCGACGGCGCGGCCGGCAGCGGGACCGGCCGCGCGCGGAGCCGGCTTCAGGGTCGACTTCGGGTACGGGCGCACCGACGTGTCGCAGTTCCCGCGGGCCGCCTGGCTGCGCTCGGTCCGTACCGTGCTCACCACCGCGCCCAACGACCGGTTAGCCTACCTCGATGGGCGTGGCGTTCCGGAACTGCACGAGGCCCTGTGCGACTACCTCAACCGGGTGCGCGGCACATCGTCCGTCCCGGGCAACGTGGTGATCTGCAACGGCTATGGGCAGGGCATCTCGCTGCTGATCCAGGTGCTCGTCCGGCACGGCGCCAGGCGGATCGCGCTGGAAGACCCGTCGTCCAACGACGACGTCCGGGTGCTGGCCGGGGCCGCCGGTCTGGACGTGGTCGGCATCCCGGTGGGTCCGGAGGGCGTTCAGGTCGATGCGCTGCATCGTTCCGACGCCGATGCGGTCGTGCTCACGCCGTCGCACCAGTGGCCCACCGGGGGAGTGCTGTCGGCTGCGGCGCGGGCCGAGGTGATCCGCTGGGCGAAGCGCCGCGGCGCGCTCGTGGTCGAGGACGATTACGACGCGGAGTACCGCTACGACCGGTCGCCGGTGGGCGCCATGCAGGGCCTGGCGCCCGATCATGTCGTCTACTGCGGTACGGCCAGCAAGACGCTCGCGCCGGGGTTGCGGCTCGGCTGGCTGGTCGTGCCTCCCCGGTTGGTCGCCGACGTCGCCGCGGCGAAGGTGCTCGCCGACCGAGGTTCGCCGGTCATCGACCAGTTGACGTTCGCGGACTTCCTCGCGCGCGGCGAGTTCGACCGCCACCTGCGCCGGATGCGTCCGGTGTACCGCCGCCGCCGCGACGCGCTGCTGGACGCCCTGCGCACTCACCTGCCCGAGCTGGAACCGGCCGGGATCGCCGCCGGGCAGCACGTGGTCGCCTGGCTCCCGCCCGACCTCGAGGAGGCGGCGGTGGTGACGGCCGCCGCCCGGCACGGGCTCGGCGTCAACGGCGTCGGCCCGTACCGGATCGCCGGCACCGGACCGGGCGGCCTCATCTTCGGCTACGCCATCCTCGGCGAGCGCGCCATCGCCGAGGGGGTCGCGTTGCTGGCGAAGGCCATCCGGGAAGTACGCGGGGCCTGACCCGCTGCGCCGGCGGCCCGTCCGGGGCATGCATCAGTGGGCGGGGCGGATGTTCTGGTTCAGGTGGAACACGTTGGCCGGGTCGTACGCGGTCTTCACCGCGGTCAGCCGGGCGAGCTTGGCGGCCGAGTACGCCCGCCGTACGCCGCGCTGCCCGTCGGCCAGCTCGTCGGCCGTCAACGAGTTGACGTACACCCCGCTCGCGTACGGCTCCAGCGACGCGCCGGCGGCGCGGGCGGCACCCATCCTGGCGTCGTCCTCGGCCGGGTCGGTCCAGCGGGAGCCGGCACCGAACTCGAACATCGTGCCGCGGTGGCTGAACGCCGCGTCTGCTTCCGGGACATCGGCGATCGCGCCGCCGTGCGCCTGCAGGCCGACGCCCGGCAGGTACGGGCTCGCGCTCAGGTCGGCGCCGCCGCGCAGCAGGAACGCCTCGATCGCCGCGGTGGGGAATCGCCGCAGGTAGTGCCCCTTGGAATAGCGGCGGTAGGCGTGACCGCCGGTGGAGTCGTCGCGCCGCTGGAGTTCGAGGTACGACGGTGTGGTGACCCGTGACGCGACGGGGCGCCCGAGCGCCCGCATCGCGGGGAGCAGCCGGCGGCCCTCGGCCGGGTCGCCGACCCACACGAACCCCAACGTGGCGATCGGGCCGGCGGGGCCGCTGCCGACGCTGGCGGTGAACGTCGCCTGCCGGGGCGCGACGGCGTTCAGGTCGCGCCAGCCCTCGATGACCGGGACGGCGTCCTCGGCGCGGAAGTCGAACTCGGCGACCAGCGTCCGCGTGCCGGTGCGATGCAGCTGGAACTCGAACTCGGTGACGATGCCGAAGTTGCCGCCACCGCCGCGCAGGCCCCAGAACAGGTCGGGGTTGTGGGTGCGGCTCGCGGTCACCACGTCCCCCTCGGCGGTGACCATCGTGTAAGAGACGACGTTGTCGCAGGCCAAGCCGTACTGGCGGGCCAGCCAGCCCATGCCGCCGCCGAGCGTGAGCCCGCCGACGCCGGTGTGTGAGACGTTGCCGGCGGTGGTGGCCAGGCCGTAGGCCTGGGACGCCCGGTCCAGCGCACCGAGCAGCGCGCCGCCCTGCACCCGGGCTCGGCGGCGGGCCGGGTCGATCCGCACGCCGCCCATGGGCGTCAGGTCGATCATGAGACCGCCGTCAGGCACGGCGAAGCCGGCGACGTTGTGGCCGCCGCAGCGCACGCCGATCTCCAGGTCCAGTTCCCGGGCCATCCGCACGGCGGCGACCACGTCGGCGACGCCCGCCGCGCGGACGATCATGCGTGGACGCCGGTCGACCATGGCGTTCCAGACAGTACGGGCGGTGTCGTAGCCGGCGTCGCCAGGTGTGAGGAGCCGGCCGTCGAAGCGGGTCGCTGTCGTTGTCATGCCCCTCAGCCTGGCAGGAATTGGTACATGCGATAAGGGCCGATCCTGCGGGCCGATTGAGGACCAATTTCCGGTCGGCCGAGGACCTGCTCATCGAGTCCGCCCCCGGTATTGACGCCTTCCCGGGGAGCTTGTCACTTCAGGACGCCTTTGGATCGGGGTCTGGACAGCCGTGCCTCTTTCGGCGCCCTCCCATCTCGTCGGAGAACGGCCACCGGTGGGCGGCGGCCACCACAGCGGACGGCTGCTGTGCGGCGTCACCGCTGGGCGTGTGATCGCCTGGTCGGCGAGTGCGGAGGGCTGAGCGCGCCGGGCACCCGGGTGTGGGTCGCGTCAGCGCGCCGCGGCTTGATACTGACGGATCAGCCAGGTGCCCTCGAAACGCTGGGCGACGACGGAGAGACGAATGGGAAAGGTCTCGCCGGTGCGAGCGGTGAAGGTCACATCCGCGAACCCGCCCACGATCCCGTCGCACAGCGTGTTCGCCCGCAGCACCTCCACGGTCGCTACCGTGCCCTCGGCAACGTTGTCGTAGTACCCGGCGACTTCGGCCGGGCCGACCATGAGCCGCGGGCTGATGCCCTGGAACAGGGCGTCATCGGTGAACAGCGAGACTAGGTCTGCCGTCCGATGGTCGTCGAAGGCCCTCTTCCAGTGGCCCAAGAGCTCGGCGATGACGCCGTACGCGGTGGGTTCCGTGCTCGCGTCCGGACGCCCGGTTCCCGTGATGCCGGTCGTTTGATCGCCGCCAGCATGCGGGGCGGTGCCACCCGTGGCGGCTTCCCCGGCGGGGACGTTCAGGCCGCTGTGGAGGACTTCCCGTTGCCATTGGCGTCGCGGCTGGCTGTGCAGCCGCCAGTAGTGTTCGGCGATGTCGTCGGGGTCGAAGGCTGTACCTGGTGCGACGGCACCGGCGACGGTGACGCTGGCCACGTGGACGCCGGAGGGCCCATATGTCTGGTCGAGGAGGGTGACCAGGGTTCGCACGCCGGCCTTGCCGAGCGAGAGGCTGACATATTGCGGCTTCGGTTCGGGCATGCCGCCGGTGATGATGAACGAACCGCTCCGGCGCCGCGCCATCGCGGGCGCGATGTGGGCGGCGGCGGTGAGCGCGCCCACCACGTTGACCGCCCAGGCGTCCAACTGGGCGCGTGCCGGCAGCTGTCCGGGCGTGTCCGGCTGGATGATCGCCGCGTTGTAGACCACGACGTCGGGAAGGCCCAGCTCATCTGACGCCGCGTCGAGGGCGGCGCGCAGCGCCGTCTCATCGGTGCTGTCGGCGGTCAGCGACACAACCGGCACACCGAAGGACGAAACCGTTTCGGCCACGTTGGCGAGCGTTCCGGCGCTCCGTGAAATGAGCGCGACCGGCAGGCCCTCCCGGGCGAACCGCCGGGCGACCGACCCTCCGATCCCTGGACCGGCTCCGATGACCACTGCTCCCGGCATTACCGACTCCTCAGCTGGATGATGACTGGCCATCGGGACGTTAAGGTGTCACATCGGTGTGAAGGTCAATCTCGGCGCGAAGGAGCATGCAGAGCGGTGCCCCGGCCCGCAAGACGGGTCAGCCGGCGTGCCGCGCCAAGAGCAGGCGTGCTTCGGCCGCTACAGCTCGCAGCGGCGGGTAGTGGGGCGGCCTGGCCGGGGTCTTCGGCGGCATTGACGAGGCGGCGGAACGCGCGCTGTCGCGCATCGCCGGCGAACTCCAGCCAACCGCGGATGTAGACCCAGGTCCCATCGGCCTATCGTGCGGCCCTGAGAGGGCGTTACGCGAGTGGTGCCCTATTTGTCCTTTGCCTTGGGGAAGGCGGGCCGGTCAGCCCGGCGAGTGGAGGGCCAGGTCAGCTGTCGGCGAGCCCTGCAACCGCCGTAGACTCGAAGAGCCGGGTAAACCCGCGGATCCGGACCGGGACCACCAGGGATCGCTGCCCCAGGAGGACGTTATGCGGCAGACAAGACTGGCCGGCGAATCGGCGGACTACCTCGCCGCCCGCGAGGAACTGCGCCTGGCCGAGATCGAGCTCATGCGCCACCGCGAGAAGATCGCGGCCCAGCGACGGGCGCTCCCGCAGGGGCCGCCCGTCGACGACTACGTCTTCATCGAGGGCCCCACCGACCTCGACGCGGGCGACGCCCCGGTCCGCGAGGTCTCCCTCGGCGGGCTCTTCACCGCGCAGGACCGCCCGCTGATCGTCTACCACTTCATGTACGGCAAGCTGCAGACCGATCCGTGCCCCATGTGCACCCTGTGGATCGACGGCTATAACGGCATCGCCCACCACGTCGCCAGGAACGCCGACTTCGCCGTCGCCGCGGCAGCCGACCTGCCCGCCCTGCGGCAGCACGCCCGTAACCGCGGCTGGCGCCGGCTGCGGCTGCTGAGCTGCGGCGACAGCACCTTCAAGTACGATCTCGGCAGCGAGGACAAGGAAGGCGGACAGGACTCCACCATCTCCGTCTTCACCCGCGACGGCGACGGCGCGATCCGCCACTTCTACTCCGCTCATCCCCGCATGGCCGACGACATCGACGAGCGCGGCATCGACCTCCTCGCCCCTGTCTGGCACCTCCTCGACCTCACCCCGCACGGCCGAGGCGCCTGGTACCCGCACCTCGACTACTGACCTTCGACCAGTCGGGCTCGGCAGGTGTCCAACCTGTCGCCGGATTCCCCGCTGGCTGCGGAGGGCAGGCGTGAGGTGGGGTGCGCGGGTGAACCGGCGGGGTCAATAACGAGGGCGCTGGCGCCGGGCGATGATGGCGGCCTCGAGGCGGCCCCGAGGTGGCCGATCAGCTGGTCTTGGTGACGCGCTGGATGGCCTCGATCAACGCCCAGCGCAGGATCGGCGGGCCTGGCTTGGTGATGTGGCTGCGGGCACGCTCGGTGTCCGGTTCGCGGTGGCGCGGGGTCAGGCCCGCCTGCGAGCACATCGAGGATCGCGCGAACCTCCTCCTTCTCTGCACTGGCTGGTGGCCTGCGACTCAGAGCAGTTGCGTCCGCACGAAGCCGAGGAGCAGGACGGTGAAACCGCCGATCTCGGCGATGATCAGTGCGACCATGAATGCGGTGGTACCACCGACCTGGTCACGAAGCTGGTTGTCGGTGTCGCGGCGCCAGCCGTGATAGACGTACGTGCCGATCGCGCCGACGAAGAACAGCACGACCGCCCCGGCGGACAGCAGGTTCACGATCGCGTTCCAGCCGCTGAACTCGACAAACGTGGCGACCAGCAGGGTGGCGAACGAGTAGAGGAGAGCGGCACGGTGGGCCGTGTCCACGTACGGATGGGCCAGGTGGTCCTCGGACCCGGCCATCTGCCTGTATTTCCACACGCCCAGCGCCAACGCCCACAGGAAGATCAGCCCAGCCGCCAGCAGGACGACTCTGGTGTCGGTCCCCAGTTCCATCTTTGTTTCTCCCGTGGTTGCGGCATTGCGGTGACGGTCGGAACCGGCGCTCTGTCGGGTGCTTTCCGTGGGCGTGCGGGAACCAGCAGCATCATCCGGCGGGTTCCGAAAGATCGGCGAGCTGTCCGTCGAACAGCATCAACCCGCCGAAGAACAGCGTGTAGGTGGCGATCGCCCAGGTGAGCGCGGTGCGGTCCAGCCGCAGATCGGCGCCGATCTCGGGCAGGGCGACGTTCACCGCGGTCACGCGCGGATCAACATGAGCCGGCCACGCTGATCAGCGCGAGCCTCGCCCAGCGGCGCGGTTGTGCCGGGGCCGCGGGCTTGGGCGGCGGGCCGCGCGGGCGAGGGATGAGACATCGGGCACTCCGTTTCTGGCGGTTGGAGGGATGGTGATGACGCCGGAATCCCGCCAGCAGAAGTCGTACAGATGTGTACGCGTTTCATCATAAGTCGAACAGGGTTGTTCGACTACCTTCTACGCTTGAGAGATGGCGCACACCACAGACCGCGGTGGCCGGAAGGCCGGGACGCGCAAAAGGGCCGACGCCGAACGCAACATCGTGGCGATCATCGCCGCGGCCACCGAGTCCTTCGCCCGTGACCCGGACGCCAGCATGACCGACATCGCCAAGGCCGCCGGTCTGGGCCGGGTCACCCTGTACGCGCATTTCCCGTCCAGGGAGCAGTTGCTGAGGACCGTTCTCGCCGAGACGATCGCCGAGAGCACCCGCATCATCGAGGCCGCCTCACCTGCTGAAGGGCCGCCCGCCGAGGCGTTGGCCCGGATGATCCGGTCCTGCTGGCCGCTGCTCAGCCGGTTCGGCAGCCTGCACGCCGCCGCGCAGCGCGCCCTGCCCGCCGACGAAGTACGCCGCCGCCACGATCGGCCGATGGCCCATGTCGAACGACTCGTCGCCCGTGGCCGGGCGGAGGGGGCCTTCCGTACCGACCTGCCGGTCGAGTGGCTGGTCACCACCGTCTACACACTGCTGCACGCGGCCGCCGACGAGGCCGCCGCCGGGCGACTGGCCACAGAGGCCGTCGGCGAGATCCTCGAAAAGACCCTGCTGGCCGCGCTCAAGTCCGAGTAAGAGCATCGAGTAGCAATCCGCCGCCGCCTCGGCAGGCCCCTCCGCACAAGCAAGGCCATGCGGGGGAGCTCATGACCGAAGGCCACGTGCCCGGAAGCGGACTTGCGCAGGGCCGCTGAGCTGACGCATCCGGCGGACGGTGAAGCGTGGGTCGGACAGCACCTCACGGACCAGGGCGTGCAGCAAGCCTTGCACGGGCTGTCCGATGTCCAAGCCTGCCGTGGTCTCCGCCGGCGATCGGCGACCCGGCGAACCGGATTGCAAGTCGCATGTAAGTCTGCACGTCTAGACATGCATATGTGGATCAAGACACGTCATTCGCGTGAAGACGGCGTTCCATCCGTCGTCGCCGCGAATGAGCACCGATCATCTTGGTACGAAGCCGACTCCATAGAAGGATGGGAGCGCTCCGCATGGCGCTGGAGATCAGATTCCTCGGCCCGTGGCAGGTCCTGGCCGGCGACGAACCGGTCCGGCTCGCCGGGCAACGACGAATCGGTGTGCTGGCCAGGCTCGCCCTGGACGCCGGGCAGGCCGTACACGCCGAGCGGATCCTCGCCGACGTATGGGGAGACAGCCCCGCGTCGACCGCGACCAAACAGCTCCATATCGTGGTCTCCAAGCTCCGTGAAACCCTCGGACCGCACGCCGTCGAGATCATCCAGACCGTACCCGGCGGCTACCGGCTCGCGCTCGAACCCGACCACATCGACGCGCACCTGTTCACCCGCCTGGCGAAACGCGCCCGCACCGCTCAGGCGCAAGGGGGCGGGGCCGCCGCGGACGCCCTGTTCCGCACAGCCCTGCGGTTGTGGCGAGGCGAGCCGCTGGCCGGACTGACCGCCCCCTGGGCGCGAATCGAAGCCACCCGCCTGGGAGAGGAACACCTCGCCGTCCTGGAAGACCATGTCGATCTCCGCCTCGCCGCGGGCGACCACCACGCGGTGGCCGCCGACCTGGCCGTACACGTGCGGGCCCATCCACTGCGCGAACGCCCCGCCGCCCAGCTCATGCTCGCCCTGCACCGCGCCGGCCGCCCATCCGAAGCGCTCGCCGTCTACCAGAACACCCGCCGGATCATGATCTCCGAGCTCGGCATCGAACCCGCCGCGGAACTACGCCGCCTGCATCAGGCCGTCCTGATCAAGGATCCCGCCCTCGACCTGACCACCCCGGCCCAGCAGGTCACGGTCAGCGAACCGTACATTCCGGCCGAACTGCCCGCCGACGCCCATGACTTCACCGCCCGCGCCTCCGAGATCCACAGCCTGCGCACCGCACTCGGCCCCGCCGGCGGACCCACCCACGCGCCTGCCATCACCGTGATCGACGGACCCGGCGGCATCGGCAAATCCGCCCTGACCGTCCACGTCGCCCACGCCATGGCCGCCCGATTCACCGACGGCGTCATCTACCTCAATCTGCACGGATCCACCCCGGGGCTCGACCCGCTGACCCCGGCCCAGGCCCTGCGCCACCTGCTGCGCTCCCTCGGCCTGGACGGCGCCGCCGTCCCCGCCGACCCCGGCGAGGCCGCCGCCCGCTACCGCTCCCTGACCGCGACCTGCAACCTGCTGGTCATCCTGGACAACGCCCGCGACGTCCGCCAGATCCGCCCGCTCATCCCCGCCGGCCCCGGTTGCCGTGTCCTGATCACCACCCGGGACCCGCTGGCCACCCTGGACAACGCCCGCCACCTTCACCTGGGCATCCTGGACGACGCCGACGCCGCCGCCCTGCTGTCCCGGCTGGCCGGCCCCGACCGGGTACGCGCCGAACCGCAGTCGGCCGAGCGGATCGTCCGCCTGTGCGGTGGCTTCCCCCTCGCCCTGCGGATCGCCGGTGCCCGCCTGGCCGCCCGCCCCGACTGGACCCTGTCCGACCTGGAAGTGCGGCTGGCCGACGCCACCCGCCGCCTGGACGTGCTGGAGTACGCCGACCTGGCCGTCCGCGCCAGCGTCGCGGTCAGCCACGACCACCTCCACGAGGAACCCACCGGCCAGGACGCCGCCCAGCTGCTGCCCCTGCTCGGCCTGCTCGGCCTGCCCGCCCACACCCCTGTCTCTTATACCCATCTGACGC
>NZ_SMKO01000263.1 GCF_004348685.1 Nonomuraea deserti
CCGCCCACCCGCCCGGCTGCAAGCGGGTGATCATCGACAGCTCCTTCTATCCGGCGCTGACCAGGCCGAACGTCGACGTGGTGACGGACAGGATCATCCGGGTCACGCCGAAGGGCGTCGAGACCGCCGAGGGCCCGCGCGCGGCCGACACCATCGTCTACGCCACCGGCTTCAGAAGCACCGAGTTCCTCGCGCCGATGGAGATCCATGGGCGCGGCGGGCGCTCGCTGGAGGAGCAGTGGAAGGACGGCGCCGAAGCGTATTTAGGCATCTCCGTGCCGAACTTCCCGAACATGTTTCTCCTGTACGGCCCCAACACCAACCTCGGGCACAACTCCATCGTCTTCATGCTCGAATGCCAGGTCGACCACATCATGGCGTGCCTGGCGCACCTCCAGGTGAACGGCCCGATCGAGGTGCGGCCCGAGGCGATGGCCGCCTGGCGCGGGCGGCTCGACGCGGCGATGGAGCGGATGGTGTGGGGCGGCGGCTGCCAGAGCTGGTACAAAACCGCCGAAGGCCGCGTCACGAACAACTGGCCCGGCCCCACGACGCTCTACCGCAAGCTGACGGCCAGACCGCCGATCCCCGCCTACCGGCCCGCCGGATCACCCTCAGGGGCCGTACGGACTGTGGATCCCTAGCCCGGCCGCTCCGACCTCGGCTCCGTTCCGGCTCAGGCGCGTTGGAGCGGCCCGGTCCGCACGATAACGTCCGAGACATGACGTCTTCCCTGCACCAGCGCGCTGTCGTGGCCGACACCCACAACGACCTGCTCATGGCCGTCACGGCCCGGCCACCCGAGCAGTGGGCGGCCTTCTTCCGCGAGCGGTGGCTGCCGCAGCTGGTCGAGGGCGGCGTCAACCTGCAGGTCCTGCCGGTGTTCATCGAGGACGACTTCCGCCCTGAGGGCGCGCTGCGCCAGACGCTGCGGATGATCGAGTGCGCCCACGTGCTGGCCGAGGGCAACCAGCACCATGTACGGATATGTCGTGCCGCTGACGAGATCGACCGGGCGCTCGACGACGGCAAGATCGCCCTCGTGCTCGCGCTGGAGAGCATGCCCGGCCTCGACGCCGACGTCGAGCTGATCTCGACCATGCACCGCCTGGGCGTGCGGGTGGCCTCGATCGCGCACTTCGGCCGCACGCCCCTGGCCGACGGCAGCGGCGAGGACGCCACCGGCAGCGGGCTGACCTCCCACGGCGTAGCCGCCCTGCGGGAGATGGAGCGGCTCGGCATGGTCTTCGACGTCTCCCACCTCGGGGCCTCCGGCGTCGCGCACGTGCTGGAGCTGGCCACGAAGCCCCTGCTGGCCACCCATTCCTCCGCCCGCGCCCTGCGCGACCACCACCGCAACCTCACCGACGACCAGCTCCGCGGTGTGGCCGCCACCGGCGGCGTGATCTGCGTCAACTTCTTCGCGCCCTTCCTGGCGGAACGCCCCGAGGACATGACGCTCGACCGCCTGCTCGACCACATCGAGCACATCGTGGCGGTCGCCGGCGTCGACCACGTCGGCCTCGGCCCTGACTTCGTCCACGAGGTCATGTCCGACCTGACGCGGCCGTGCTGCGACGGCGTCAACCACCGCGGCGTCGACCCGAAGTCAGCGATCCCCGGCCTGGAGGGGCCGTCGGGGCTGCCCATGGTCACCGAGGGCCTGCTCGCCCGCGGCCTGCCGGAGAAGGACGTCATGAAGATCATCGGTGGCAACGTGCACCGTTTCCTCGGGGAGCTGCTGGCATGATCGAGGACCTCGAGGAGCTCGTCCTGTGCGAGTCGTTCTCCAGCGACCTGGCCGCCGTCGCCCGCAGCGCCGAGGTCGTGGCCGCCATGGGGACCCGCCACCTCGGCGCCGAGCCGGAGTTCCTGGTGATCGACGGCGTCACACACCTGCGCTGGACGTTCGGCACGCCCAAGGCGTTGCTCCTGGGCCACCACGACACCGTCTGGCCGATCGGCTCGCTCGCCACCCACCCGTGGTCGGTGGTGGACGGCGTGGCACGCGGGCCCGGGGTGTTCGACATGAAGGCGGGTCTGGTGCAGACGTTCCACGCGCTGGCCGGGCTCGGCTCGCTCGACGGCGTCACGCTGTTGGTCACCGGGGACGAGGAGGTCGGCTCGCTCACCTCGTCCCGGCTGATCGAGGACACCGCGCGCGGCCTGGCCGCCACCTTCGTCATGGAGGCCAGCGCCGACGGCGGGGCGCTGAAGACCGCCCGTAAGGGCACCTCCCTCTACACCGTGCACGTGCACGGCAGGGCGGCGCACGCCGGCCTGGAGCCGGAGAAGGGGGCGAACGCCGGGATCGAGCTCGCCCACCAGATCCTGACCGTCGCCGGCCTGGGCGCGGGCGCCACCACGGTCACGCCGACGGTGCTGTCCGGTGGCACGTCGCTCAACACCGTCCCGGCGGAGGCCACCGTCGGGGTGGACGTACGGGTGGCCGAGGTCGCCGAGCAGGAGCGGATCGACGCCGCCGTCCGGGCGCTCACGCCGGTCGTGCCCGGCACCCGCCTGGAGATCCTCGGCGGGCCCAACCGGCCCCCGCTCGAAAGCACGATGTCGGCCTCGCTCTACGCCCTGGCCCAGAAGCTGGCGACGGACCTCGGGGTGGGCCCGCTGAGCTCGGCGTCGGTGGGCGGCGCCTCCGACGGCAACTTCACGGCGGGGGTGGGCTGTCCCACGCTCGACGGGCTGGGCGCGGTGGGCGGCGGGGCGCACGCCGACCACGAGCACGTCGTCGTCGCCGAGATGCCCCGGCGTGCCGCGCTGCTGCGGGCGCTGATCGAGGCGGTTCGCTAGCCGGGAGCCCGCCCGCCCGGAGCTCCGCGCTCGCACGCCTTGCCGACCGGCGATGGACCCCCGGCTTGCCGCGGTGCCGGGGCGTCGTGGCTGAATGGGGAGGTGACCGGACACGGCGAAGCGACGACGAGGACCGGCGTGGTGATCAGGGAGCTGCGCGAGGTCCGGGAGTTCGAGCAGGTCTACGCGCTCTTCGACGGCATCTGGCACCCCGCGCCGCGCAACGTGCCCATGACCGTGGAGCTGATGATCGGCTTCGCGCACACCGGCAACTACGTGGCCGGGGCGTTCGAGGGAGAGCGGCTGGTGGGCGCCTCCGTGGGGTTCCGCGGAGGCGGACGGTCGCTGCACTCGCACGTGACCGGCGCCGCCGTGACGGGCCGGGGCATCGGGTACGCGCTCAAGACCCACCAGCGGGAATGGTGCAGGAAGAACGGCCTCGACACGATCACGTGGACGTTCGATCCGCTCGTACGGCGAAATGCGCGCTTCAACCTGGTCAAGCTAGGCGCGCTACCTGAAAAGTATTTGCCCGACTTTTACGGAGAAATGTCCGACGCCATCAACGAGGGGGACGCCTCCGACCGCGTGCTGGCCGTCTGGCGCGTACGGGAATCGGGGGGCGCCTCTCCCGCGCCCGGCTTCAAGAACCGCCCCGTGCTGCTGGAGGCGGGCGACGACGGGTGGCCCGTCGTCAGGAGCGCCGAGGGGGACGTCGTTCTGGTGGGCACCCCACCCGACATCGAGCGGTTGCGACGGGCGGATCCGGCGGCGGCTCGGGCCTGGCGGGCGGCCATGCGCGAGGTGCTCGGCGGGCTGATGGAGTCCGGCGGGCATGTCGTGGCATTGACCAATCATGGAAAGTACGTGGTGACGGATCGCCGGCTATTCCACCGGGGTTTCGCCGCTCTGTAATGTGGCGGGTAAGCACGCCGAAAAGGAGATCCGCATGGCGGAATTCACCCCCACCGTTCCTGCGCGAGTCCTACCTCCCGTCACCGTCCGCGACCTTCCCGAACCCCCTCGATCGACCTGGCGTTTCATCGGCCCGGGATTGGTCGGCGCCGGAGTCGGGCTGGCGTCGGGCGAGTTCATCCTCTGGCCGTACATCGCCTCCCAGGTCGGGCTCGTCTTCATCTGGGGCGCGGCCATCGGGATCATCACGCAGTGGTTCCTGAACATGGAGATCGAGCGCTACACCCTGGCCACCGGCGAGACCGCGCTGACCGGATTCAGCCGGATGTGGAAACACTGGGGCCTGGTCTTCGTGCTGATGACGCTCGGCTCGAACCTCTGGCCGGGCTGGGTCACCACGTCCGCGACCATGGTGACCTATCTGACCGGAGCCGGCGAGGGCGCCGTACGCTGGATCGCCATCGGCATGCTGCTCCTGATCGCCTTCGGGCTGACACTGGCCCCGGTGATCTACATCGCGCTCGAACGCGTGATCTTCGCGAAGGTCGCCCTGGTGGCGATCCTGATCGTGGTGGCCATCGTGGTCGCGATCACCGCCGACAGCTGGGTGCAGCTGGGCAGGGGCCTGACCGTCGGCGCCCAGTTCCCGGTGCCGCCGCTGGACTTCGCCGTCCTGATGGGCGCCATCGCCTACGCCGGCGCGGGCGGCGGCCAGAACCTGTGCCAGAGCAACTGGATCCGCGACAAGGGCTTCGGCATGGGCCTCTACGTGCCGCGCCTGGTCAGCCCGGTCACCGGGCAGGAGGAGGCGGCCGCGTCGACGGGCTTCCAGTTCGCGCCCACCAAGGAGAACCTCGCGCGGTGGCGCCAGTGGTGGCGCTTCGCCAACCTCGAGCAGGCGTGGACGTTCGGCCTCGTGACGTTCGTGACGATCGCGCTCATGTCGATGCTGGCCTACTCCACCGTGTTCGGCCAGCCCGGCCTGGAGAACAGCATCGAGTTCCTGCGCGTCGAGGGGCAGGTGCTGCAGGAGACCGTGGGCACCTGGTTCGGCGTGCTGTTCTGGGTGATCGGGGCGCTGGCCCTGTTCGCGGCGGCGATGGGGATCGTCGACTACACCTCTCGGTTGGCGTCCGACACGCTCAAGACCGTCTACCTGAGCAAGTCGTCCGTCTCGGTGAACAAGGTCTACTTCTTCACCGTCTGGGCCATCGCGCTGATCGGCATCGGCATCCTCCTGCTGGGTTTCGACCAGCCGCTCATCCTGCTCGTGTTCTCGGCCTGCTTCGCGGCCGTGATGATGTTCGTGTACTCGATCCTGCTGATCGTGCTCAACCGGCGGGCGCTGCCCGACGCCATCAAGGTCCGCTCCTACCGGCTGGGTGCGCTGATCTGGTCGGTCGCCTTCTTCGGCACGCTGACCGTGCTGGTCGTCATCCAGCAGGCGCAGACGCTCTTCGGCGGCTAGCGAGGTACAGGAGCGCGGGCGAGCTCGCACAAATGCGGAAGGTCTCCTTCCGCGATAGCGGGCACACTGGTCGCATGCTGGAAACCTCGGCGCGGCTGCTCAAGCTCCTGTCCCTGCTCCAAGCCCACAAGGAGTGGTCGGGCCCCGAGCTGTCCACCCGGCTCGGGGTCTCGACCAGAACGATCCGCAACGACGTCGAGCGCCTGCGCACGCTCGGCTACCCGGTGCACGCCACGCCCGGGGTGGCCGGCGGCTACCGGCTGGGCGCGGGGGCCGCGCTGCCGCCGCTGCTGCTCGACGACGACGAGGCCGTGGCCGTCGCGGTGGGGCTCGGCAGGGCGGCCGGCGGCGGCGTGGAAGGCATCGAGGAGAGCTCGGTGCGCGCCCTGGCCAAGCTGGAGCAGGTGCTGCCGTCCCGGCTGCGCCGCCGGGTCGGCACCCTCAACGCCTACACCGTGCAGATGCCCGGCGCCACTCAGGCGATGGTCTCCCCCGAGGTGCTCACCACGATCGCCGGCGCCGCCCGCGACCACGAGCGGCTGCGTTTCGACTACACCGGGCACGACGACTACTCCAGCGTGCGCGACGTGGAGCCGCACCGCCTGGTCCACCGGCGGGGCCGCTGGTACCTCGTGGCCTACGACGTCGAGCGGCAGGACTGGCGTACGTTCCGGGTCGACCGGATGCGCCCGCGCACGCCCGGCGGGCCCCGGTTCGCCCCGCGTGAGTTGCCGGAGGGCGGCGACGTGGCGGCGTACGTGGAGAAGGGCGTCAGCACGGCCATGTGGCGCTTCCGAGCGACGGTGCTGCTGCACGCCCCCGCCGAGCAGATCGAGGCCATGCGCCTGGGGCTGGAGGTCGAGCCGGTCGGCGAGGCGACCTGCCGGATCGAGCTGGGCAACGACGACCTCCACGGGATGGCGGTGTGGATCGGGTTCCTCGGGGTGGACTTCGAGGTGCTCGACCCGCCCGAGCTGGCCGAGCACGTGCTGCGGTTGTCCGAGCGCTACCGGCGGGCCGTCAGCGGGCGGTAAGGTCGCGGTCAGCCGGCAGTCAGAAGGTGCGGAGAGGCTGCCGCCATGAAGAACTTGACGCAGGTCGCGGGCGGCGCCGGCGACTTCCAGCTGGTCCGCCACCTCACCCTCGCAGGGAGCCAGTTCGAGATCGGCAGAGCCCTCACCGAGGAGGCCCGCAGGCTCGGCTGGTCCCCCACACCGGCCGCGCCGGAGGTCAACCGGGCCCGCAGGATCTGGTTCGAGCGGCACTGGCCGCAGCACAACGCCCGCATGGACGGCGCGGCGGCGGCCCTCGGCTTCGACCCCGACCAGGACGAGCTGGCCCTCGACGGCCTCAACGTGGTGCCGGCGGGCTCCGGCTGCTCGGCCCTGTGGGTGCCGCCGTCGGGGTCCGCCGACGGCCACGGCCGGGTGGGCCGCAACTACGACTTCTTCCGCTCCACCACCAGCGAGATCATGGGCTCGGCGCCGGAGCCCGGCGAGCTGCCCATGGCCTCGCGCCCCTACGTGATCACCACGATCCCCGACGAAGGGCTGTCCTCGACCGTCATCACCATGTCGGACCTCGACGGCTGCATGGACGCCATCAACTCGGCCGGGCTCGCGGTCATGCTGCTGATCGCCGACTTCGAGAGCGCCGAGCCGCCGGAGCACGTCTCGCCGCAGGTGGGGGTGGGCAGCGTGCAACTGCCCAGGTTCCTGGTCGACACCTGCGAGAACGCCGACCAGGCCAAGCAGGCGCTGCTGCTGGCCAAGCAGTACGACCACGGCACGCCCCTGCACTACCTGGTGGCCGACGCCCACGGGCAGGCGTTCGTGTGGGAGCGCGGCCTGGACGGCAGGGAGCACATCATCGAGTTCGGCGACGGGCCGCTCTGCGTCACCAACCACCTGCTGCACCGCAACCCCGACCCGATGAACCTACCCGGCGACACCGAGGCCAGCTTCGGCACGTACGGGCGGCTGCGCACGTTGTACGAGCGCAGCAAGGGCGCCACCCTGTCACCGCACGAGCTGCGCGAGAGCCTGCGGGCCGTCCGGCAGGCCGAGGATCCCGCCGTGCCGTTCCGCACGTTGTGGAGCACCGTCTTCGACACCGCGGACCGGACGCTGTCGGCCCGCTTCTACCTGGGCGACGGCCGCTACTCCGAGGAGCTGGTGTTCCCCGCCGCGGCGAGGTAGGCCTCGCGCACCTTCGACCGCGACAGCTTGCCCGTGGGGGTGCGCGGCAGCTCCGAACGGTATTCGATCACCTTCGGATGCTTGAACCTGGCGATGCGCGGCTCGCAGTGCGCCAGCAGCTCGGCGGTGAGCCCGGGGCCGGGGGTGACCCCGTCGGACGGCTGGACCAGGGCCACCACGCTGTGGCCCCACTCCTCGTCGGGCACCCCGATGACGGCCACGTCGGCCACCGCCGGATGGTCGAGCAGGGCGGCCTCGATCTCGGCGGGGTAGATGTTCACCCCGCCGGAGACGATCAGGTCGGTACGCCGGTCGCACAGGAACAGGTAGCCGTCGGCGTCCATGAACCCGATGTCGCCCGGCGCGTACCACTCCCCCAGCATGCTGGCGGCCGTCTTCGCCGGGTCCTTGCGGTATTCGAAGGAGCCCATGGCGGACTTGACGTGGACCAGGCCCGGCTCGCCCGGCGGCAGCTCCACTCCCTTGTCGTCGAAGATCTTGGCTTCGAACGTGGGCGCGGGCCTGCCCACGGTGCCCGGCCTGGCCAGCCAGTCGTGCGGTTTGACGGAGAAGGCGATCGTGGACTCGGTGGAGCCGTAGTACTCGTAGAGCACCGGCCCCCACCAGTCCATGATTTGCTGCTTGACCGCGACGGGGCAGGCGGCGGCGGTGTGGATGACCTGGCGCAGGCTCGACAGGTCGTAGCGGCGCCTGGTCTCCTCGGGCAGGCGCAGCATGCGGTGGAACATGGTGGGCACCATCATCGCGTTGGACACCCGGTGCCGGTCGATGAGCTCGAGGACGGTCTCGGGGTCGAACTTGGGCGCGATCACCACGGTGTGCCCGAGGTGCAGCGCGAACTGCGTGTGCGCGCACGGCGCGGAGTGGTACATCGGCGAGGTCACCAGATGCGTCTCCGCCCCCGGCCTGAGGTCGACGACCTCATCGAGGAACCACACGTACAACGGCACGATGGCCTCCGGCTCGGCGCCGGGCAGCGGCCGCTGCACGCCCTTGGGGACGCCGGTAGTGCCGGACGTGTACCACATCACCGCCCCGGCGGTCCGCTCCGCGGGCGCGCCGGTCGGCTGCCCTTCGGCCAGCCCCGCCGTGCCGATCTCCCCGCCGGGCACGGCGTGCGCGGGCCCGGTGACGACCACCTTGGCGTCGCAGTCGGCCAGGATGTACGCCACCTCGGACGCGGTCAGATGCCAGTTGATCGGTACGTAGTAGAGCCCGATCTGCCAGGTGGCCATGATCATCGCGACCTGGTCGATCCCGTTGGGCAGCACGCCCGCGACCACGTCGCCGGTGCGGAGGCCGCGGGCCCGCAGCCCGTGGGACACCTGGTTCACCAGGGCGAGCAGCTCGCCGTACGACGTGCGGGCGCCGTCGGCGTCGATCAGCGCCAGGCGGCCGGGGTCGGCGGCGGCGATGGTGTAGAAGCCGGGCATCGCGCTGACGTCCATCACAACTCCAGCAGGGCGGCGAGGCGGGCACGGTGGATGCGCGGGGGGCCCATCAGCACTTCGTCGGCCTTGGCCCGCTTGTAGAACAGGTGGGCGTCATGCTCCCAGGTATAGCCGATGCCGCCGTGCAGCAGCAGGTGGTCGCGGGCCACCTCGAAGCAGGCGCGGCCGACGTACGCCTGGGCGAGGGCGGCGGCCTCCGGCAGCTCGTCCGGCGACTCGTCGGCCGCCCAGGCGGCGTACCGGACGATGGACTCGGCCTGTTCGAGCTTGCCGTGCATGTCGGCGAGCTTGTGCTTGACCCCTTGGTAGGAGCCGATGTAGCGGCCGAAGGCGACGCGGACCTTGGCGTAGGCGACGATGGCGTCCAGGGCGGCCCTCATCACGCCCAGTTGCTCGGCCGCCAGCGCCACGCACAGCCGGTCGCCGATGTCCGGACGCGGCCCCAGCACCCGCGCCGGCGCGCCGTCCAGCTCCACGCGGGCCTGGCCGCGCGTGGGGTCGAGCGTCTCCAGCGGGGTCCTGGTCACGCCCGGCCCCGCCAGGTCGACGGCGACGAGGACCACGCCCTCTCCGCCCTGCGCGGGCGCCACCAGCACGCCGGCGTCCATGCCGCTGAGCACCTGGGCCAGCGTGCCGCGCACCGCCGAGCCGTCGTGCGCGAGGCCGGCGCCGCCGGCCGGCTCGGCGAGCGCCGCCTGGACGCGGCCTTCGGCGATGCCGGTCAGCAGCTCCTTGTCGCGCACCCGGGTCAGCGCGACGGTGGCGAAGGCCGTGGTCAGGAACGGCCCCGGCAGCAGGGCCGCGCCCGTCTCCTCCAGCACGACGGCCAGCTCGGTCATGCCGGCGCCCGCGCCGCCGTACTCCTCGGGGACGATCAGCCCGGACAGGCCGAGCTCGCCGTTGAGCCGGGCGTACACCTGCGGGTCGTAGCCCTCGCGGACCTTGGGCAGCGGGGACGCGGCGCGCAGGAAGGCGCGTACGGCCTCGCGCAGCTGCTGTTGCTCCTCGCTGAGTACGAGCTTCACGCCTGGGTCCCCACCTTCAGATCCTTGAACGGCACGGTCTTGTCCACGCGGGGCTCGGGCGGCAGGCCGAGCACGCGGTCGCCGACGATGTTGCGCATGATCTCGTTCGTGCCGCCGCCCAGCGCCATGCCCGGAGCCACGGAAATCGCCTGCGCCAGCGGGTGGCCGGCCAGCGCGGCCTCGGGGCCGACCAGCTGGGTGGCGAGGTCGGCCTGGAACATCGTCAGCTCGGCGAGCAGCAGCTTGGCCGCGCTGCCCCGCGCGCCGGGGAAGATGCCGGCCCTGGTCTCCTGGGCCAGCCGCTGGTTGAACAGGGCCAGCGCGCGGGTGCGGATGTGCAGCTCGACGAGCTGGTCGCGGACCAGCGGGTCGCCGGTGTCGACGGTCTGGCGCAGCGCCTCGACCGAGGCGGGGTGCTCGCGCCGGCCGCCCATGCCGACGCCCGCCGAGATCGACAGCCGCTCGTGCAGCAGCGTGGTGACGGCCACGCTCCAGCCGTCGTTGACCTCGCCCACGCGGTGCTCGTCGGGGATCGTCACGTCGTCGAAGAAGATCTCGTTGAAGTTGGCCCTGCCCGACATGTCCTGCAGCGGCCTGACCGTCACGCCCGGGTGGTGCATGTCGACCACGAACATGGTCAGGCCCTTGTGCTTGGGCACGTCGACGTCGGTGCGGGCCAGCAGCAGACCCCAGTCGGCGTGGTGGGCGACCGAGGTCCAGACCTTCTGGCCGTTGACGATCCACTGGTCGCCGCCGGCCTCGTCGCGCACCGCCCTGGTCTGCAGGCTGGCCACGTCGCTGCCGGCGCCGGGCTCGGAGAAGAGCTGGCACCAGATCTCCTCGCCGCGCAGCAGGGGCCGGACGAAGCGCTCGCGCTGCGCGTCGGTGCCCCGGTCGACCAGGGTCGGGCCTGTCATGCCGAGGCCGATCGAGAAGACGTAGGTGGGCAGGGCGTAGTCGCGTGCCTCCTCGGCGAACGCGCGCTCCTCCGCCTGGGTCAGCCCCTGGCCGCCCCACCGCTGCGGCCACGTGATGCCGGAGTAGCCGGCGTCGTAGAGTCTGGCCATGAAGTCCTTGGCCCGGGTGACCGCGTCCGTTTCATGAGAGTCGTCCGTCGGGGCGTTGTCCCGCAGCCACGCCCTGGCGGCACGCCGGTAGTCAGCGAGGTTCACATCGACTCCTTGGCATCAGTGTTCACTTACTCTAGCCAGGGCTCCGGAGCCCGTACAGAGCAATGCTCTGGACGTCCGAAACTCGAATTAGAGGCGGAGTCTCCGTAAATTAGAGTAGGAGGCACTTGGTGTGATCGCCTGACTACGGGGGGATAGGTGTGATCGCACTGCTGGGCCGTTCCCTACGCGCGCGGCTGGCACTGTTCGCCAGTGTCGCGATGGCCCTGCTCTGCCTGACGACCAGTTCCGCACTGCTGTGGATGGTCTACAACACGACCGTCGACATCCACACCCAGGACGCGGTCGCCACCACCCTGACGGTGGCCCACCTGGTCAAGGAGGCCGAACTGCCGCTGCTCGGCAATCTCGACGTACGGGGCGTCCAGGTCGTCGACCCGCGAGGGCGCGTGGTGTCCGCCACGTCCGACCTGACGGGCGGGCCGCGGCTGACCACCACGTTGCCTCCACCAGGCACCACCAACCGCGTCGTGCACGCCTGCGACCTGCCGCACCTCTCCGGCGGCTGCCACATCGTGGCGGTCTACCTGTCTCTTATACACACTGACGCTGCCGACGACTAGTC
>NZ_SMKO01000264.1 GCF_004348685.1 Nonomuraea deserti
CACCTGCCGGCCCACCTCAGCTCCTGACCCGCCGCGCACCCACCGGCACACCCCTGCTCCTGAGGCCGTCCCGACTTCGAGGTTCGCCATGCTTGTCGACGCCCACGCCCACCTGCTCCCCCGCGACTACCCGGCCGACGCCCCCGAATGTCTCCCGCGCATGGAGCCGATCGACGGTGACACCGCGCGCCTGTTGTTGTTCGGCGCCACCCGGTTCCGCGCCCGCGAGGTGTTCTTCGACGCCGAACGCCGGGTCGAGGCGATGGACGCCTCCGGCGTGACCGCCGAGGTGCTCACGCCCATGCCGCCGCTGCTCCGCTACGACCTGCCGCCCGCCGACGGGCTGTCGCTGGCCCGGCACGTCAACGAGTACACCGCCACGCTGTGCGCCGCCGACCCCGGGCGGCTCATCGGCTTCGGCATCGTGCCGATGCAGGACCCGGACGCCGCCGCCACCGAACTCAAGGCGGTACGCGAGTCGGGCCTGCTCGGCGTGGAGATCGGCTCCAACATCCTGGGCGCCTCCATCGGCGACGAACGTTTCCTGCCGTTCTTCGCCGAGGCCGAACGGCTCGACCTGCCGATCTTCGTGCACGCCATGCCCGCCCCGACCGACCGGCTGCCCCGCTCGGCCATGGGCACGTACGTCGTGGGCCTGGAGGGCACGCTGGCCGCCGCGTCGCTGATCACCGGCGGCACCGCCGCGGCATGCCCGGACCTGCGCGTCTCCTTCAGCCACGCCGCGGGCGGCTTCCCGCTCATGGTCCCGCGCGCGCAGTACTTCTGGGGCGGCACCTGGAACGAGGAGCCGCCGATCCCCGAACGGGCGATCGCGCACACCGAGGGCCCGTCGCCGCTCGACCACGCCCGCCGCTTCTACTACGACTCGATGGTCTTCGACCGCCGCGCCCTGCGCTATCTCATCGACCTGCTCGGCCACGACCGCCTGCTCGTCGGCTCCGACTATCCGGCCATGGAGCGCGAGGACCCGGCCGGCCGTACGCTGCGCTCCCTCGACCTGCCCGACGCCGTCCTGGCCGACATCACGTGGCACAACGCCTACCGCTTCCTGGGCGTCGACCCGCCCCGGTGAGCCCGGGGCGGCGGCGATCCGCGCTGGTCACAACAACCGTGTCACGGGCGCGGTGAAAGCTTTTCGCAGGGCGAAAGGGTTGTGGCGGGCCGATTTCGACCAGCGCATAGTGGCGTGACAGGAGTCACACCGATGAGGTCGCGGCGATCCGCCGCGCGCCGCCGGACCCTTTCTGACCACGCGGGCCGCCCTCCCTAGCAACTTCCCGATGACGAAGGAGCGACGACGGTGCCGTCCCCACCGCTGCTCGAAGTGAATGATCTCTATGTCCGTTTCCCCACCCCCGCCGGACCGGTGAACGCCGTCGCCGGTGTGTCGTTCACGGTCTCGGCCGGTGAGACGGTCGCGGTGGTCGGTGAGTCCGGCTCCGGCAAGAGCGTGTCGTCGCTCGCGCTGCTGGGGCTGCTCGGCTCGGGCAACATCTCGGCGGGCTCGGTGCTGCTGCGGGACGAGGAGCTCGTGGGAGCCGCCCCGGAGCGGCTGCGGCAGCTGCGCGGCTCCGAGCTCGCCATGATCTTCCAGAACCCGATGAGTTCTCTGGACCCGCTGTTCACGATCGGTGACCAGCTGGTCGAGGCGTTGCGGGCGCACCGGCCCATGGCGCGCAGGGCCGCCAGGGCGCGCGCCGTGGAGTTGCTGCGGGAGGTCGGGCTGCCGGATCCGGAGCGGCGCGTACGTGCCTATCCGCACGAGCTGTCCGGCGGCCAGCAGCAGCGGGTCATGGTGGCGATCGCCCTGACGTGCGAGCCGGCGCTGCTCATCGCCGACGAGCCCACCACGGCGCTGGACGTGACCGTCGAGGCGCAGATCCTGGAGCTGCTGCGCACGATGCAGCGCGAGCACGGCATGGCCCTGCTGCTCATCACCCACGACATGGCGGTGGTGGCGGAGATGGCCGATCGCGTCGTGGTGATGTACGCCGGGCGGGTGGTGGAGCAGGGCCCGGTGGCGGAGGTGCTGCGCTCGCCGCGCAATCCGTACACGCGGGCTCTGATCGACTCGATCCCGACCCCGGCCACCCCGCGGGACCAGCCCATGCCGGCCATCGCGGGAAGCGTGCCGACGCCGGCGGAGGCGCCCGCGGGCTGCCGGTTCCACCCGCGCTGCCCGTCGGTGCTGGATCGCTGCTCGGAGGCCGAACCCCCGCTGTACGAGCTGCGGCCGGGCCGGGCCAGCCGGTGCTGGCTGCACGACGGCGCGCTGCGGGCCGGGCCCGCGCCGGCCGCCGGCGAGGTGCACCATGTCGCCTGACGCCGTGGCGTCGATGTCGCCTGACGCGATGACGTCGGAGGCGCCGCTGTTCGAGGCGCGTGACCTGGTCAAGCGGTTCCGGTCGCGGCGCAGCGTGGTGCAGGCGGTCAACGGCGTCTCGCTGCGGATCCCGCGCGGCCGCACGGTTGGGCTGGTGGGAGAGTCCGGTTCGGGCAAGTCGACGGTCGCCCGGCTGGCCCTGCGCCTGCTCGACCCCACCTCGGGTCAGGTGACCTTCGACGGCGAAGACCTGCTGCGGGCCTCGCGGGGCCGGATGCAGGCGCTGCGGCGGCGGATGCAGATCGTCTTCCAGGACCCGCTCGGCTCGCTGAACCCCCGCATGCGGGTGCTCGACGCGGTCGGCGAGCCGCTCGCCGTGCACCGCATCGCCAAGGGCTCCGCCCGGGTGGACCGGGTGGTGGAGCTGCTGGAGCGGGTCGGCCTCCGCTCGGGCGACCTGTACAAGTTCTCCCACCAGTTCTCCGGCGGGCAGGCGCAGCGCATCGGCATCGCCAGGGCGCTGGCCACCGACCCCGACCTGATCGTCTGCGACGAGGCCGTCTCGGCGCTCGACGTCTCGGTGCAGGCCCAGGTGCTGAACCTGCTCAAGCGGCTGCAGTCCGAGCTCGGGCTGTCCTACCTGTTCATCGCGCACGATCTCAACGTCGTGCGGTACATGGCCGACGAGGTCTGCGTCATGTACCTGGGGGAGATCGTGGAGCGCGGCGACGGTGACACGTTGTTCGCCGATCCCCGCCACCCGTACACCGAGATGCTGGTCTCCGCCGTGCCCGAGTTCGCGCCCGAGCGGGCCGACGGGCGGGCGCGCCGGTCGGTGCCGCGCGGGGAGCCCGCCAGCCCGAGCAGCCCTCCGCCGGGGTGCCGGTTCCATCCGCGTTGCCCGAAGGCGATGGAGCGGTGCCGGGAGGAGGCGCCCGCCCTGCGCGGCGTGGCGGACGGCCGGGCCGTGGCCTGCCACCTGTTCGACGCCGGGCGGGAGGCGAGCGCACGATGATCGGCTACACGCTGCGCAGGCTGGGGTACGGCGTGGTGGTCATGTGCCTGGTCACGATCTTCGTGTTCGTGATCATGCGGCTGGTGCCCGGCGACGCGGTGAGCCTGCAGTTGCAGGACACCGGCGTGAGCAAGGAGGCGGCCGACGCGCTGCGCGCCGAGTTCGGCCTGGACGACCCGGTGTGGGTGCAGTTGTGGGAGTGGCTCGCCGGCGCCGTGCGGGGGGACCTGGGCGCCTCGTTCTACAACAAGGAGCCGGTCGTCGACCTGTTCCTGGCGCGGGTCCCGGTGACCGTGCAGCTCGGCCTGCTGGCGATGCTGGTCGGCACGGCGCTAGGGCTCACGGTCGGCATCATCGCCGCGGTCACCCGCGGCTCGGTCACGGACAGCGCGCTGCGGGTGTTCGCGGTGGCGTTCCTGTCGGTCCCGAACTTCGTGGTCGCCTTGCTGCTGCTGACCGCGTTCGCGCTCTGGTTCGCCTGGTCGCCGCCGCTGGTGTACGCCGAGCCGACCGAGGACTTCATCGGCTGGGCCCAGCAGATGGCGATCCCGGTGTTCGCCCTGGGCACCGGCGGGATGGCCGCGGTGGCCCGGCTGACCCGCTCGTCCATGCTGGAGTCGCTGGGGTCGGACTACATCCGCACGGTGCGCGCCAAGGGCGTGCGGGAGCGCACCGTGGTGCTCAAGCACTCGCTGCGGAACTCGACGATCGCGGTGCTCACCCTGCTCGGCCTGGAACTCGCCACCGTGCTCGGCGGAACGGTGATCATCGAGCGGATGTTCGGGCTCCCCGGCACCGGACAACTCATCTACCAGGCGGTGCTCGACCGTGACTATCCGGTGGTGGTGGCCTGCACGATCTTCTACGCGGGCCTGTTCGTCATCACGATCATCCTGATCGACCTGCTGTACGCGCTGGTCGATCCGCGGATCAGGACCGGGAAGGCGCTGTCGTGACGGGGAAGCGGACGTTGACCGAGACGCGGCCGGTCCCCCCGGCGCCCCGGCCGCCGCGCGGGGCCGGGCTCCGGCGCGGCCTGAAGGCGCTGCGCGTCTTCATGCGCTCCCAGCCGCTGGGCGCCGCCGCGTTACTGCTGATCTGCGCCTTCGTGCTGGTGGCGCTGCTCGCGCCGTGGATCGCTCCGTACGATCCGCTGGAGCAGTTCCGCAGGGACATCCTGGAGCCGCCCACGGGGGCATACCTGTTCGGCACCGACGACCTGGGCAGGGACGTGCTGAGCCGGACGATTCACGGCGCCCGGACGTCGCTGATCGTCGGCGTCACGACCACCGGCGTCAGCCTGGTGCTCGGCACCATGATCGGCGTGATCTCGGGCTATTTCGGCCGTGGGCTGGATCTGGTCGTGCAGCGGGTGATGGACTCGGTGCAGGCCATCCCAGGGATCGTCCTGCTGCTGTTCATCGCCGTGATCCTGGGCCCGTCGGTGCGTAACACGATCATCGCGCTGACCGTGGTGATCACCCCGTCGTTCAACCGGATCGCCCGCGCCGAGACGCTGCGGGTCCGCCAGGAACCGTACGTCGAGGCCGCCAGGGCGACCGGGGCGCACGCGCCGCGCATCCTGGCCCTGCACGTGCTGCCCAACATGCTGGCCTCGGTGCTGACCCTGGGCAGCCTCATCTTCGCCGGCGTGATCATCGCGGAGTCGGCGCTGAGCTTCCTCGGCATCGGCGCGCCGCCGCCCACCCCGTCCTGGGGGCTGATGCTCTCCGAAGGGGTGCGCTACGTGGAACGGGCCCCGTGGCTGATCATCGTGCCCTCCGTCGCCCTGTCGATCGCCGTCTTCAGCTTCAACCTGCTCGGCGACTCCCTGCGCGACCATCTCGACCCCCGCCTGCACCGGTCGGCCGCCGACCGGGTCACCGGACTCTGGTGGGGGCGCCGCATGTTGTCCCGGTTGGCCCCGAGCCTGGCCCGTGCCACCGAGGAGAACGTTTCCGCCGACGTGACGACCGGTGGAACCCCCCGTCCCTCGGAGCCACCGCGCTGAGGCGCGCTGATCAAGTGGAGGCAGGAACGTGACTCCTCCGCTCCCTGAAGGGAGCGGCTTCTCGCTAAGCCGCTTCCGCAGCCCGGCGAAGGGCAAGCCCTGCCCTCAAGATGTTGACCGCCGCGTTCACGTCGGCGTGCGCGGCATGCCCGCACGCCGTACAGGCGAACTCGGCATGGGTGACGCGGTTCGCCCGCGCGCAGTGCCCGCAGCGCGAGCAGGTGCGGGAGGTGCCAGCAGGATTCACCGCGATCAGCTCTCGACCGGCGCTTTCAGCCTTGTGCGCGAGGACCGTCAGGAACACCCCCCAGCCCGCGTCCAGGATGCTCCGGTTCAACCCGGACTTCTGTGCGACGTTGCGGCCAGGCTGGGCGATCGTGCCCGAGGCCGAGCGGGTCATGTTCGCGATCCGCAGGTCCTCGTGCACGATCACGTCGTAGCAGCCGACCAGCGCGAGCGCCGCCTTGTGCGCGCCGTCCAACCGCTGGCGGCGGACCTTGCCATGCAGGGCGGCGACGCGGGCCACAGCCTTGCGCCGCCGCCTGGACCCCCGCTTCTTGCGGGCAAGCTCCCGCTGCGCGCCAGCGAGGCGATCAGCGGTCACGGCCAGGTGGCGCGGGTTGGCCACGTGCACGCCATCGGACGTGGTGACCAGCGACGCCACCCCCGTGTCCACGCCGGCCACCGCGCCCGTAGCGGGCAGCGGCCCGGCGGGCACGTCATCGCACGACAGGATGACATACCAGCGGGAGCCTTCCCGCTTCACACTGATCGTTTTCACTGTGCCTAGGAGGATGCGTGCTGGTGCACACGGACATGCCCGACACCCTGAAGACGGACGAACGTCGCGGCCGGATGCTCGGGCTGGGAGCCCCACCGGCAGCCGTCGCCGTCCTTGGGCCACTGCACCGTGTCGAACCGGCCCCGCCCCTTGAAACGCGGGAACCCGGGCGTACAGCCCTGACGGACCCGCGTGAAGAACGCGGAGAACGCCCTGTCCAGGCGGCGCAGGGTGGCCTGCTGGGAGGAGAACGATTAACGCGCCTGCCCGTCCGGGTCATCAGCACGGATGTGCTTCAACTCGCCCGACTGATCGCCGTACCGAACCGTCACGCCCGCCTTGCGGTAGGCGGTGCGGCGGTGCTCCAGCGCGGCGTTGTACAACTGCCGATGGTCTTCCAGACACGCGCCGAGCGCGACGGCCTGCCTGCGGGTAGGGCGCAGCAGGAACTTCAACGACCTGCGCACACCCACCTCCCACGCTCGGTTACGAGAACACCACGGTATCGGCCGGCACCGACAAAACCCGGAAGGACATCTGTGATGCGCAGACCTGACAGGTCAGGGCACGCTCGGGCCTTGGCGGCCCTCCCGCTCCCGATTCCCCCGTCGCCTAAAGGCGACGGTCCCCTCGGGAGGCTCTGATGGAACATGCACGGAAAGGACGGTGCGCCTTGACAGGCGAGGCGAACCTCCCACCGGCCCGCGCGACGACCGCCGGATCTCTCCGGAGGGCGGCGTGATGCGCCGGACGCGCCTGGGCGCGGTGGCGCTCACCGCGGCCCTGCTCCTGTCCGCCTGCGGTGGCGGCGGTGGCAACGCCGCCGACGAGAGCGGCAACGCCGCCCCGGCCGGCGACCCCAAGCCGGGCGGCTCTCTGGTGCTCCAGCTCCCCACGGAGATCGATGAGGGACTCAACCCGATGACCACCAGCGACCCGTCCACGATGGGCCTCATCTCGGGCACCGTCTACGAGAAGCTGGTGGAGTTCAAGACCGGGCCGGACGTCAAGTCGCTGGAGATCGTGCCCGACCTGGCCGAGTCGTGGAAGATCTCCAAGGACGGCAGGACCTACACGTTCGAGCTCCGCGAGGACGTGCGCTGGCACGACATCCCGCCGGTCAACGGACGTCCGTTCACCTCCGACGACGTGGTGGCCACCTTCGAGGCGCTGCAGAAGACGACCGAGGTGCACAAGTGGATGATCGAACCGGTGAAGAGCATCGAGGCGCCGGACGACCACACCGTCGTGTTCAAGCTGAAGCACGCCTACAGCCCGCTGCTGGACTACCTCGCGTACCACTTCAACATGATCTTGCCCAGGGAGGGTCTCGAGGGCGAGTTCGACATGCAGAAGCAGGCGATCGGCACCGGCCCGTTCATGCTCGACAAGCACACCCCGAACGTCGAGTGGGTGTTCAAGAAGAACCCGGACTACTACATCAAGGGCAAGCCGTACCTGGACGAGATCCGGCGCCCGATCATGAGTGACATCGCCGCCGTCACCGCGGCGCTGCGCAGCGGCCGTCTCGACGTCGGCACCACGAGCGACGTGAACGTGGCCGAGAGCCTCGACGACAAGGGGTTCACCGTCAACGAGACCCCCGGCGCCCCGGTCAGCATCTTCATCAACCCCGAGAAGGAGCCGTTCGACGACCCTAAGGTCCGGCAGGCCTTCATGGAGGCCGTCGACTGGGACGGCATGGGCCAGAACATCCGGGGCCGGTACAACCTGACCTCGCTGGTCAGGCCGGACATCTCCACCGCCGCGCTGACCAAGGAAGAGGTGCTGAAGCTCAGGCCGTACAGCCCCGAGAACGCCAAGAGGCTGCTGGCGCAGGCCGGGCTGCCGAACGGGTTCAGCACCAAGCTCATGGTGCAGCGCGTGGACGACGAGGACGTCCGCGAGGCGCAGTGGATGCAGGACGACCTCGCCAAGGTCGGCATCAAGATGGAACTGGAGATGGTCGACCCGAGCACGGGCATCGACAGGCGCCGCAACCACGACTTCGCGGTGGCCAAGGCGCTGCGCGGCGTGCACCTGCCCGACCAGGTGTGGCGGGACTTCGAGCCCGACTCGCTGGAGAACTACACCCGGATCGACGACAAGGAGCTGTACGAGCTCCTGGACCGGTCGCGCACCGAGCTCGACGACCAGAAGCGCGACGAGATCTACAAGCAGATGCAGATCCGGATGGAGACGGTGATCCGTCAGGTCTACTACCCGATCCAGAAGTTCGACTACTCGATCTACAGCGAGCGGGTGCGGGATCTGTACGACAGCCCGATCTATCAGGGCAAGCGGCTCGCGGACGTGTGGCTGAGCGATTCGTGACGCCGGCACGCCACGCCCGGCGGCGGCCACCGGGGCCTCCCCCCGCGGTCGCCGCCCCTCGCGTCCACGCAGCGCCAGGGGCCGTTACGTGAACGTTATAGCTTGCCCCCGCACCCTCTCGTGTCCGCGTCTTCGCAGGCCAGAACGGCAAGCCTGGCGGCAAGACGGTTTTTTCCGGGTTATTGACGAAAAAGACGGTGAGTAGGCAGACTCTGCCGTATGTCACAACCCCGTGGCCCCCTGTCACAGCTCCGGCGCGGGCACGAGGAGCTCGTGCTCGGTCTGCTGCGCAAGCACGGCCCGCTCAGCCGCGGCGAACTCGGCAGGCGCTGCGGGCTGTCCCGCACCACCCTGTACGACATTCTCGCCGAACTCGTGGCCGGCGGCGCGGTCGTCACCGCGAGCGAGCGCGAGACGCCGCGCGGGCGCGGCAGGCCGGCCGAGACCCTGACCCTCAACCCGGACGCCGGCCAGGCGATCGGCATCGACTTCGCCCGGCGCGGGCTGCACGTCGCGGCCATCAACCTGGCGCACGAGATCGTCGGCTCGGCCAGCGAGCCGCACGACGCCGACCTGCCGTGGGAGCAGCGGGTCGAGCTGGCCGGCCGGCTGGTCGGCTCCCTCACCGGCGGCACCCTCAGCCTGGGAGCGCTCAGCGCGATCGGCGTCGGCGTGGTCGGCCCGGTCGCCGGTCCAGCCGGCGGCCCCAAGGAGGGCGACACCAGGGACGACGGCGCCGGAGAAGACGGCGCGGGCGGGGAGGAGCCGGCCGGGCCGCATCCGGCGCAGGTGCTGCTGCGCGAGCGGTTCGGCGTGCCGGTGCTGCTGGACAACAACACCAGGCTCGCCGCGCTGGGCGAGGCGATCTGGGGCGCCGCGGCCGGCGTACGGGACGTGCTGTACCTGCGCCTGTCCCACGGCGTCGGCGGCGGGCTGGTGGTCGGCGGGTCGCTGCACCGCGGCGCGTACGGCCTGTCCGGCGAATTCGGCCACATCACCGTCGACCAGGACGGCGCCCGCTGCGACTGCGGCGGCACCGGCTGCCTGGAGACCGTCGCCTCGATCAGGGCCGTCCTCGACGCCTACCGCGCCGCCGGCGGGCACGCCGGCGACGTGCCCGGGCTGGCCAAGGCGGCCGGGGCGGGCGACGCGGCGGCGCTGGCCGTGCTGGACGGCGTGGGCACCGGCATCGGCGGCGTGCTCGCCGCCCTGTGCAACGCGATCGGCCCCAGCGTCATCGTGGTCGGCGGCGAGCTGGCGGAGACCGGGACCGCGCTGATGGACCCGATCGAGCGGGCGCTACGCGCCCACGTCATGCCCGTCTCCCGGCACCGGGTGAGCCTGCGCCGCGCCACCCTCGGCGAGGTCGCCGGCGCCCTCGGCGGCATCGCCCTGGTGCTGCACGAATCACCGCTGCTCTCTCGCTATCCGGCCGGCCCGGAGCTCACGGAGGACCTCCCGATGACACCTCACGACACGAGACCGGCGAAGGAGAACTCATGACCCAGCTCACCGCGCTGGGCAAGTCGCCGGCGGCCCCGCCCGCACGGCGCGGCCCCAGACGTCCGCGGCGCGCCATCGCACTCAACCTGGCCGCGGTCGTCATCGGCCTGTCCGTCTGGACGCTGCTGGCGTCGATCGGCGTGCAGGGCCTGCCCGGCCCCCTGCAGGTGGCGGCCAAGGCGGGCGAGCTGATCGCCGACGGCACGCTGCTGGACGACGCGCTGGCCAGCCTGCGCAGGGTGCTGCTGGGCTTCCTGCTCGGCACCCTGCTGGCCGTCCCGATCGGCTTCCTCATGGGCTGGTACGCCACCGCGCGCGGCCTGCTGGAGCCGTACGTGCAGTTCTTCCGCACCATCCCGCCGCTGGCGATCATCCCGCTGGCGATCGTGCTCATGGGCATCGGCGAGGTGCCGAAGATCTTCGTGATCTTCCTGGCGTCGTTCCTGTCCAGCGTCGTGGCGACGTTCCAGGGCGTGGTGGACGTGGACAGGACGCTGATCAACGCGGCCCGCGTGCTCGGCGCCTCCGACCGGACCATCTTCCTCAAGGTCGTGGTGCCGGCCTCCACGCCGTTCATCCTGGTCGGCATGCGGGTCGGTCTCGGCTCGGCCTGGGGCACGCTGGTCGCCGCCGAGCTGATCGCGGCTCAGGAGGGCCTCGGCTTCCGCATGCAGCAGGCCCAGCTCTACTACGACCTGTCCACGATCTTCGTGGGGCTGATCGCGATCGGCCTGCTGGGCCTGCTGATGGACCGGCTGCTGCTGCTGGCCGAGCGGCGCCTCACAGACTGGCAGGAGCGCAGATGAACACCAAGATCTCCTTCACCGACGTCGTCAAGACCTACCTGATCAAGGACGGCACGTTCACCGCGCTCGACCGGGTGTCGCTGGACATCGCCGACCGCGAGTTCGTCACGGTCGTGGGCCCGTCGGGCTGCGGCAAGAGCACGCTGATGAGCATGGCCGCCGGGCTCGTCGAGCCGACCTCGGGCGAGGTGCTCGTGGACGGCGTGCCGGTCGCCGGCCCCGGCCCCGACCGGGGGGTGATCTTCCAGCAGTACGCGCTGTTCCCGTGGCTGACGGTGCGCAAGAACGTCGAGTTCGGGCTGAAGCTGGCCGACATCCCGGCCGGCGAGCGACGCAGGCGGGCCGAGCGGGCGATCGAGCTGGTCGGGTTGTCCGACTTCGCCGACGCGCTGCCCAAGACGCTGTCCGGTGGCATGAAGCAGCGCTGCGCGATCGCCCGCGCGTACGCGGTGAACCCGCAGGTGCTGCTCATGGACGAGCCGTTCGGCGCGCTCGACGCGTTGACCAGGGTGCAGTTGCAGGACCGGCTGCTGGACACCTGGAGCCAGGAGCAGCGCACGGTCATGTTCATCACCCACGACGTGGACGAGGCCGTCTACCTGGCCAGCAGGGTCGTCGTCATGGCGGCCAGGCCGGGCCGCATCCAGCAGATCATCGACGTGGAGCTGCCCTACCCCAGGACGGAGGAGATGCGGCTGTCGCCCGAGTTCGGACGGATCCGCAACGAGGTCTGGCACGCCGTCTACCACCAGGCCCCGGCCGCGGCCTGACCCCACCCCGGGC
>NZ_SMKO01000265.1 GCF_004348685.1 Nonomuraea deserti
CTCCCACCCCTTCGGGCTCCCCGACGCCCTCGGACGGTTCGACGCCCCAGCCTTCGGAGGTCCCTGGCGGCACGCCGTCCCCGTCCGGGAGCGGGATGCCCGACGGGGACGGCGTGCCCGCCGGACAGGCCCCGGCGCCCCACCCGCAGCCCTCGACCGGGAACGTTCCTGCCCGGGACCGCGCCGATCAGATCGCGATCGACTGGCGGTCGATCCGCGAGCTCGCCTGGCTCTTCGACAAGACCGGCGACGAGGTCGTGACCTTACAGCGCGTGGCCACGGCCTTAGCCGGCACGTCGGGCCTGGTCGGCGGCGACGACCAGGGCCACGCGTTCGCCGAGTGGTACGCCGACGGCTACGACTCCCTGACCGACGCCATGCGACGCATCGCGGAGAAGAGCTTCATCTCGGCGAGCGGCCTGCGCGACTTCGACGAGCTGTGGGACCACCTGGAGCAGCAGATCATCAGGTCGCTTCCGGAGATCCCCGGCCTCGCGCCGCCGCCGATCCCGCAGGCGCCCCCACCCAGGGAAGGCGCCTGATGTTCGACCCCTTCCAGGCGCTCGCCAGGTTCGCCGAGGTGCACGTGCCCGAGGCCGACACGTCCAACCTGAGGGCGCGCGCCGAGGCCCTGCGAGACCTGGCGGGCTCGATCGGCAAGGTCGCGGCCCGCACCGAGAGCGCCGTCGCCGCGGCCCGCCGGCAGAACGACAGCAGGGCCGTGGACCGGTTCGCGGACGTGTGGCCGTACGAGCTCGCCCCCCGCTACGCCGCGCTGCAGGAGGAGCTACGCGAGCTGGCCGACGGCTGCGACGAGTACGCCGACGCGGTCGACAGGCACCGGGAACAGCTCTGGATCATCGGCACCCAGCTGGCCGCCCTCGCCTTCACCATGATGTTCGGCTTCATCTACCCGGCGGCCAGGCTCGTGGCGCAACGGGCGTTCAACATGCTGGTCACCAGGGCCAAGCTGGAGCGCACCCTGTTCCAGAAGATCGTCAAGATGATCCTGGAACAGCGGATGGGCAAGCGCCGCGTCGGCACCTACCTGGTGCGCGAAGGGCTCGACGCGCTGGCCGACTCCGTCACGTGGGCCGTGCTCAAGACCGGCGTGCACGCCGCCAGCTCGGCCGCCACCGGCCAGCCCATGGGCAACCTCTTCGAGTACGCGGGCAAACACTTCGCCGCCGAACTCGCCTACAACGGCGGCATCAAGGCCCTGAGCGACGTGCGCAGGTTCTTCCCCGCCACGAAGGTCACGGAGACGCTGCTGGGCACCGGCTCGGCCGGCCGGTTCTTCCGTCGTACCGTCTCGGCGTCCACCATCTACCCGCTCGTCATCAGCGGGGAGCTGAGTGCGGCCGGGGCCCTGCGCTCGGCGCTGGCGCACGCGCCGAGGGCGTTCATCTTCAAACGCTGACCGAGGAGCGAGATGATCATACCACCGCCCACGGGCGACCCCGAGCTCGACCGCGTCCTCGCCGAGATGGCCGCCCAGACGGCCGGGTTCGAGGAGGTCAGCCGCCGGCTGCAGGAGGCCAGGGGACGCGGCGAGAGCGCGGGCGGGCAGGTCGCCGTCGAGGTCACGCCCGCCGGGTCGCTGGCCGCGCTGCACATCGACCCTCGCGCCATGCGGCTGGGCTCGCGGGCGCTGAGCGAGGCCATCGTGGAGGCGTACCGGCTGGCCGAGGAGGACGTGACGGGCCAGTCGTTCGACATCGCGAGGACCGTCACCGACCCATGACCCGCGCTCAGGGTCCGAGGTCGCCAGGACCGTCACCGAACCAGAGCGCCGCGCTCAGGAGCAGTCGCAGCAGCTTCCGCAGTCGCAGCAGTCGCAGCAGTCGCCGCACTCGCGCAGGTGACAGCGCTCGTCGCACGGGCGGCCGCGCCGCCTGCTCCACCGGGGCCGCCACATCCCGCAGGTCAGGAACGTCGCGACGCCGGCCGCCGACCTGCGGATCCAACCGGGCCGCTCGTACGAGGCGGCGGCATGGAACGTGCGGGCCACCGCCCGGCGTACTTCGGTGCCGAGCAGGACGTCCACCAGGTGCCGCTCGGCCAGATCGACGTCCCTGAGCGCCAGGGCGAGCCCGTGCGCGGCGTCGTCGCACAACCGGCGCGCCTCGGCCGCTGTGGTGGCGGTGGCCGTCAGCGGGTTGAACGCCCCGCGCGCGTCGTCGTCGCGCTGGTCCTCGGCCGCGTCCAGCAGGTGCGCGATCCGGCCGAAGAAGCGGCCCGCCTCCGCGAGGGCGGGGACGTTGCCCGGCCGCCCGGCGAGCACCGCCGTGTGCGCGAACGCCGCCCCGACGGCGTCCTCCGCGGGCGCGGTGAGATCGAGCACGCTCAAGCCGGGCGCGGGACCGGGGTCGCGGTGGCCAGGCTCGGCGGCGTCCGGCGAGGTGGCCAGGCGTTCCAGGCCGAGCTGGCGGTCCACGGTCGCCGCCAGCCCGGCGGTGTCGAAGCCGACCCCGGCGCCCAGCCGTGCCCCGCCCGTCTCCCAGCGGGCGGCCAGCCTCCGGCGGGCCGCGGCGGTGCCGAAGGCGGCGTCCCCGTCGGCGACGTGGTCCCGCAGCCTGCCGGCGGCGAGCACGAGCGAGACCGCGGCCGCCAGCCGCGCGCCGCGGGCCCGCGCGTCCACCACCTCGGCCGTGCGGAATCCCCGCAACGCGCACGGCCCTGCCGTGCGGCGCGGCGCGTCCCCCGGGAGCTGGGCCTCGGTGAGCACCGAAAGGAGCAACGTGTCGTAGTTGGTGGTCAGCCGTGCCCCTTGCCCGTGCTCGTCCCGCAACGTCAGGCACAACCCGCACAGATGCGCCCGCCACGCGGCACGCAACGTCGGGCACCCATGGTCACCGCAGGGGCGGATGATTCCGAACACACGACCTCACAGACGTCCAGGCACGACCAAAGGGGAAGGGTAGGGCCCGAGGCTTTCAGCCGGCCTGCACGGTCATGAATGGTTTACGGCTTTCCGCCATCGAGGTCGGCGGAACGCCCCCATGGTGGCCGGAGCGGTGCCTGCCTAGCGTGGGGTGGCGTGATCAGTCTCAAGAACCTGAGCAAACGGTACGGCGACCGGTTCGCGGTCGACGACCTGTCGCTGGACCTGAAACCGGGCGCGGTGACCGGCTTCCTGGGCCCCAACGGCGCCGGCAAATCGACCACCATGCGGCTGGTCCTCGGCCTCGACCGGCCCACCTCCGGCACGGCTCTGATCGGCGGCGTCCCGTACCGCAAGATCAGGAACCCGCTGCGCACGGTCGGGGCGCTGCTCGACGCGCGCGCCCTGCACCCGGGGCGCAGCGGTCATGCGCACCTGGCGGCGCTGGCGCGCAGCAACGGCATCGCGCGGCGGCGGGTGGCGGAGGTGCTGGAGGCGGTCGGCATGGCGGGCGCGGCGCGCAGGCGCGCGGGAGCGCTGTCGCTGGGCATGAGCCAGCGGCTCGGCATCGCGGCGGCGCTGCTCGGGGATCCCGAGGTGCTGATGTTCGACGAGCCCGTCAACGGGCTCGACCCGGACGGCGTGCGGTGGGTGCGCGGGCTCATGCGGTCGCTGGCCGACGAGGGGCGCACGGTCTTCGTCTCCAGCCACCTGATGAGCGAGATGCAGCTCACCGCCGACCACCTCGTGGTGATCGGCAAGGGACGGCTCATCATGGACGCGCCGCTGGCCGACGTCATCGCGGGCAGCTCCCTCACGGCCGTGCTCGTGCGCACGCCGCACGCGGGAGACCTGGCCGTACGCCTGCGCGCGGCCGGTATCGCGGTGGACCGGCTCGGCGAGAACGAGCTCGAGGCCACCGGCGCCGCCGTCGAGCGGGTCGGCGACGTGGCGTACGAGGCCGGCATCCGCCTGCACGAGCTGCGCACCCGCGAGGCGTCGCTGGAGCAGGCCTACCAGGAGTTGACGTCGCACAGCGTCGAGTACGGCGCGGGGAGGGCCGGGGCATGAGCACGCTGTGGCAGGCGGTCGGGGCCGAGTGGGGCAAGCTGTGGTCGGTGCGGTCCACGTGGTGGTGCCTGGCCGGCGCGCTGGTGCTCATGGTGCTGAGCGCGATCACGCTGGGGGGCGCGACGGCCACCGAGGCGCTGCGCGACGGCGGCGCGGGCGTGCGGCTGACGGCCGGCGAGCCGGTGGTGTCGGCGACGTCGTTCGTCCAGTTCGCGATGGTGGCGGCGGCGATGCTGGTGATCACGTCGGAGTACGCCTCGGGAAGCATCCGGGTCACGCTGCAGGCCACCCCCGCCCGCGGCGTGGTGCTGGCGGCCAAGGCGCTGGTCGTGGGGCCGGTGATGTTCGCGGCCGGGGTGGTGTCCGGGGCCGTGGCGGCGGCGTCCGTCTACGTGGTCTTGTCGGCGGACGTGTTCGGGGGCCTGGTCGTGATGCCGATCGGCGAGGTCGTGCCCGACCTGCTCGGAGCGGGGGTGTTCCTGGCGCTCGTGTCGGTGATGACCGTGGGAGTGGGGGCCGCGATGCGCAGCGCGGCCGGGACGCTGACCGCGGTGTTCATGCTGCTCATGGGCCTGCCGCTGCTCCTGCTGATGACCGGCGCTCCGGTGGCCCTGGACGCCTCCATGCGCCTTCCGACGTTCGCCGGGCTGGCCTTCATGGGCAGCACGGACAACCTGACCGGCGGGCCGATCCCGTACTCCGCGGGGGAGGGGCTGGCCTGGCTGCTCGCCTGGACGGCGGCGGCGCTGGCGACCGGATTCGCCGTGCTGCGCCGCCGTGACGCCTAGACTCGCGCCCGTGCCGGGGACCGTGGTCGTTCGTTCGCTGGCCGGGGTCCTCCTGGGGATGGTCCTCGGCCTCGCCGAGCTGTCGTTCCTCATCGTGGCGTGGCCCGCGGCGCTGATCCCGGCCGCCCGGCCGCTCGCGGCGCGGGGGCGTGACCGGCTGGTGGCCGCCGAGCGGGCCAGGCTGGCCCGGTGGTTCGGCCACGAGACGGCCCGGCCGGACGGCGGCTACGCGTTCCTCGCCGCCCGCGCCGCGCTGGGCGTCGTGAGCGGCTACGTCTGCGCGGTGACCCTGTTCGTCGGCGGGCTGCTGCTCGCCGGCGGGTTGTGGGAGCTGATCGCGGGCGGGTCTGAGACGGTGCCGCTCGACCTGCCCGGCGTGCGGCTCGTCACCAGCGGCTGGACGCTCGGGCTGACCGGCGGGATCGTGCTGCTGGCGGTGACCGCCCTGCTCGTGGTGGGGGTCGCGGCGCTCGAACGGCGGCTGGCCGCCCGCTTCCTCGGCCCGGGAGGCGAGGAGCTGATGCGCGCGCGGATCGCCGAGCTGACCGCCACCCGCTCGGGCATCGTCAGGGCCGTCGACGACGAGCGGCGCAGGATCGAGCGTGACCTGCACGACGGCGTGCAGCAGCGGGGTGTGGCCCTGGCCATGCTGCTCGGCCGCGCCCGGCACACCCGCGACCACGACAGGACCGCCGAGCTGGTCGGCCAGGCCTACATCGAGTCGCGCCGGTTGCTGGACGAGCTGCGCAGCGTCGCCTGGCGGATCTACCCGACCGCCCTCGACGAGCTGGGGCTGCACGCCGCGCTGGCGGGCGTCGCCGAACGGTCGAGCGTGCCGGTGACCGTGCACCACGGGCTGGCCGGGCGGCCCGTCTCCGAGGTGGAGACCGCGCTCTACTTCGTGGCCCGCGAGGCGATCACCAACGCGATCAAGCACGCCGGCGCCCGTGACATCCTGGTGGTGCTGGACGAGGACGATCAGGTGGTGAGCGTGGCGATCTCAGACGACGGCGGGGGCGGCGCCGACCCCTCGGGCGGCGGCCTGTCCGGGCTGGCCAGGCGGGTCATGGCCCTCGACGGCACGTTCACCGTCGACAGCCCGCCCGGCGGCCCCACCAGGATCGTCGCGTCGCTGCCGAAGGCTCCGCCGTGCGGGTGATCCTGGCCGACGACTCCGTGCTGCTGCGCGAAGGGCTGACCCGGCTGCTCGACGACGCGGGCCACGAGGTGGTCGCCGCCGTCGGCGACGCGCCCGCGCTGCTCGACGCCGTCGAGCGCCACCGGCCCGACGTGGCCGTGGTCGACGTGCGGATGCCGCCGACGCACACGGACGAAGGGCTGCGGGCGGCGCTGGAGATCCGCGGCCGCCTGCCCGGCGTCGCCGTCCTCGTCCTTTCGCAGTACGTCGAGCAGCACTACGCGACGAGACTGCTGGCCGGGCCCGCCGAAGGGCTCGGCTACCTGCTGAAGGACCGGGTCTCCGAGGTGGGCGAGTTCCTCGACTCGCTGGAGCGGGTGCGTGCGGGCGGCACGGCGTTCGATCCGGAGGTGGTGCGCCAGCTGCTCGCCCGCACCACCCACGCCGACCCGCTGAGCAGGCTGAGCCCGCGTGAGGGCGAGGTGCTGCGGCACCTGGCGCAGGGCTTGGTCAACGCCGCCATCGCCGAGCGCCTGCACGTCTCGCTCAGCACCGTGGAGAAGCACGTCAACGCCATCATGGACAAGCTCGACCTGCCCCGTGACCCCGGCTACAGCCGCCGCGTGCTGGCCATCCTGCGCTACCTCGAGGGCTGATCGGGGCCCGGCGCGTACGGCCCGCCCCTCTGCGAGCGGCGAGAGTACGAATGCGACAGAAGTGGTTGTTTCGGGTGGGCATCGGGCAAGGATGTGGCCATGACCATCATGCTTTGCGACGGCCGCCCGATGCCGCGCCTCGGTCTGGGCACGTGGCCCATGAACGACGAGGGAGCGCACCAGGCCGTGAAACACGCCATATCGCTCGGCTACCGGCTGATCGACACCGCCGCCAGCTACGGCAACGAGACCGGTGTGGGAGCCGCCGTGGCCGAGGCGAGCGTGGCCCGCGACGACCTGTTCATCACCACGAAGCTGCGCGGATCCCACCACGGCCACGACGCGGCCCTGCGCGGCTTCGAGGAGAGCCGGGCCAGGCTCGGCCTCGACTACGTCGACCTGTACCTGATCCACTGGCCGCTGCCGGATCGCGACCTCTACGTCGACACCTGGCGCGCCTTCGTCGACCTGCGCGAGCAGGGCCTGGCCCGCTCGATCGGCGTCTCCAACTTCACCCCCGCGCAGATCGAGCGGCTGGTCGAGGAGACCGGCGTCCTGCCGGCCGTCAACCAGGTCGAGCTCCACCCCGGCCTGGCGCAGCACGAGCTGCGCGCCTGGCACGCCGAGCACGACATCGTCACCGAGTCGTGGAGCCCCCTCGGCCGCGGCTCCAAGCTGCTCGACGAGCCCGTCGTCGCCGACCTCGCCACCACCCACGCGCGCACCCCCGCGCAGGTCGTGCTCCGCTGGCACCTGCAGCTCGGCGCCGTGCCGATCCCCAAGTCGGCCCACCCCGAACGTATGCGGCAGAACCTGGAGGTGTTCGACTTCAGCCTGTCGGACGCGGAGATGGCCAGGATGGCCGAACTCGACGGCGGTGGACGGCTCGGCGGCGATCCCGACACCCACGTCGAACTCTGACCTGATGTCGTATACGGCAGGCTCCCGATCGTCTGTCCAACGACGACCGAAGGAGACGGGGCGATGGACAGCGGGGATCACGAGAAGGGGCGGGCCGCCGTGACCGGCGGCGCGCGGGCGCGGGTCGCGCGGCGGTTCGCCGGCGACGGCGGCACGATCCGCCGGGCGCGGCCATGACGGACGTCTCCCACGCCGAACTGGCCCGCGTGGTGCGCGAGCACGCCGGCCGGCTGGCCGCCTCGCTGGTGACGCTGCTGGGCGACTTCTCCGCCGCCGAGGACCTGGTACAGGACGCGGTGGAGAAGGCCCTGGTGCGCTGGCCGGAGGACGGCGTGCCGGAGCGGCCCGAGGCGTGGTTGTACACCGTGGCCCGACGGCGCGGCCTCGACCTGCTGCGCCGCGAGAGCAACCACCGCGACAAGCTCGCCCTGCTGTGCGTGCCGGAGCCGGGCGAACCCGACGGCCGGCTCCGGCTGATCTTCACCTGCTGCCACCCCGCGCTGCCTCGGCAGGCGCAGATCGCGCTCACGCTGCGGGTGGTGTGCGGGCTGACGACCGCGCAGATCGCCGCCGCGTTCCTGACCCGGGAGACCACGGTGGCCCAGCGCATCACCCGCGCCAAGAGGAAGATCGCGGAGGCGGGCATCCCGTACCGCGTGCCCGCGGCAGGGGAGCGGCCGGAGCGGCTGCGCCAGGTGCTCACCGTCATCTACCTGCTGTTCAACGAGGGCTACCTGTCCAGCACACTGGAGCGGGCCCAGGCGCGTGACCTGGTCGACGACGCCGAGTGGCTGGCCTCGCTGCTGGCCGGGCTGATGCCGGACGAGCCCGAGGCGGCCGGGCTGCTGGCCCTCATCCGGCTGCACCGGGCCCGCGGCGCGGCCAGGTTCGGCGCGGACGGCCGGCTCGTGCTGCTGGCCGACCAGGACCGCTCCCTGTGGGACCACGCCGCCATCGAGGACGCGATCCGGCTCCTGACCCGGACGGCCCGCACGCACCGGCGTCCCGGGGCGTACCAGCTGCAGGCGGCCATCGCGGCCTGCCACGCCGAGGCCACGTCATGGGCGGGCACCGACTGGCGGCAGATCGTCGTGCTCTACGACATGCTGCTGTGCCTCGCCCCGTCGCCCGTGGCCCGGCTCAACCGGGCCATCGCCCTGCGGTACGTGGACGGCCCTGAGGCGGCGTTCGCCGAGCTCAAGGACCTCGGCGAGGTGCTCGGCCGCTACCCGCTCTACCACGCCACCCGCGCCGAGCTGCTGCGCGACCTCGGCCGGAGGGCGGAGGCGCGGCGGGCCGACGAGCGCGCCCTCGCGCTGACCGCCAACCCCGCGCAACAGGCGCTGCTGGAGGAGCGGATCGCCTGGGGCTAGAACGCGGTGTGCGCCAGCCAGTGGTCGAGCAGCGCGCGGTCCCCCGTGACGTTCCCCGGCGGCACGCGCCGGGTGAACACCAGCATGAGCTCCGTCACCGAGCCCGACACCACGACGTCGCCGTCGCCGCCCCCGCGATCGCAACGGATTCCGTCCGGCGTCCTCGTGATCACCCAGCCCTGCCCCGAGTCCGGCCGGATCACGATCGTCTCGCCCCGGCCGCGCAGCTCGGCCAGCTCGGGCTTGAACTCCACCGCGGACGGCTCCGCGAGCAGCCCCATCCCCTCGGAGATCACGTCGGCCGCCAGGTCTTCGGCGACGTCGAACGAGGCGCCGGTCGTGGCCGCCGCGTCGTAGTGGTGGATGACGGTGTCGCCCAGCATCCTGCGCAACCAGAACACCGGCGGCGTCGGGCCCATCGACGACCAGACCCGGGCACCGGCCGGCGCCTCCTGGACCGCGTCGATCACCTCTCGCGCGCCGTCCGCCAGCCACCGCTCCCACGTGTCCTGAGGACCGGGGTCGTCGGCGGCAGGGGCGGCGATGGGCGCGGCCGCGGCCTCGCGCACCAGCTCGGCCGTCCACCGGTGAGCGTGCCCGATGTGCCCGGCCAGGTCGCGCAGCCGCCACTCCGGGCACGTCGGCACCCGGGTGTCCGGGTCGCCGCCGCAGACCGCGCGGGCGAACCCCGCCGTCTGCTCCCGCAACCCCTCCGCGAGCCGGGCGGTGTCCAGTGTCGTCATGGCGAAATTCCTCTCAACGGGGACACCGGTAGCGTAGAAACTCCAGTCCGGTGGAGGTTCAAGTGGATGTGAGTAACGACACGTTCGGGATCGGCGACCTGGCGGCGCTGACCGGCGTACCGGTGCGGACCATCCGCTTCTACTGCGACGAGGGCATCATCGCGTCGGTGCGCAGCGCCGGCGGCCACCGCAGGTTCGACAGCACCGCGGTGGAGCGGCTCGGCATGGTCAGGCGGCTGCGCGGGCTCGGCCTGGGGCTGGCCGCGATCGCGCGCGTGCTCGCCGGCGAGCGCTCCGTGGCCGAGGCGGCGGCGGAGGAGCGCGCGGCGCTCGACGTCCAGCTCGCCGGGCTGGCCTGGCGGCGGGCCGCCCTGCGCGCCGTCGAGGAGGCGGGCCCGGCCGAGCGGGCGAAACGGCTGGACCTGCTGGCCGCGGTCGAGCACGGCGCCGCCGCCCGCGACGAGCTGGTCGCCTTCTGGCGGCGGCAGATGGTGGCGCCCATCTCCGACGAGATGTTCGCGGCGTTCGTGGCCATGGCCGTTCCCGTCCCGCCCGTCGATCCGACCCCGCCCCAGGTCGTCGCGTACGCCGAGCTGGTCACCCTGGCCGCCGACCGGTCGCTGACGCGCCTCCTGCGCGCCCGGGCGCTGGAGAACGTGCGGGTGATCCACGACGAGGACGAGCTCATGTACGGCGTGGGCGAGGCGTGCGCGCTGGTCGAGCCGCTCGTGATCGCGGGAGAGGCACCGCGTCCAGGGCCCGAGCTGGACCGGTTCGTGGCGGCGCACGCCACGGTGCGGGGTGTCGGCGACACCCCTGGATTCCGGCGCGAGCTGCTGGCGAACGTGGCGCCCGACCGCGACCCGCGCTTCCGCCGTTACTGGCGGCTCGTGAGCGAGGTCAGCGGGGAGAAGAGCACGCTCGGCTCGACCCACCTGTGGCTCGCCGACGCGCTGGAGCGCGCCCTCACCGCCTGACCTGTGGCGCCCTCACGGTCTGAGCCGTCGTTCCCTCCCCGCGCGTGACACGAGGACGGCCAGGCCCGCCACCAGCAGCCAGGCCGACGTCAGGACCACCAGCCAGGTCCAGCCCGCGTGCCCGTACACGACGCCGCCCGCGGTGCCGCCCACGCCGCTGCCCAGGTAGTAGGCCAGGGCGTACATCCCGGCGGCCCGGCCGCGGGCGCGCGGCGCGGTGGCGGCGGTGACCCAGGCGTTCGCGATGGCGTGCGCGGCGAAGAACCCGGCGGTCAGCACGGCGAAGCCGAGCGCGATGAGCGGCAGCGCCGGATGGGCGGTCATGACGGTGCCGGCCACCGTGACCATCAGCGCCGTGACGAGGGCGGGCGTACGTCCGAGGCGGGCGGCCATCCGTCCGGCGGCGGCCGACGAGGCGGTGCCCATGGCGTACGCGAGAAAGACCAGGGACGCGGCGGCGGGGCCGAGCGAGATCGGCGGCGCGGACAGCCGGAAGCCGGCGGCGTTGTACAGCGCCACGAACGCGCCCATGCCCAGCGCCGCGACGGCGTAGGCGACGACCGGCCGCCCGCCGCCCACTCCGCTCGCGCCACCGTCCGCCCCCACCTGCCCGGCACCCGGGTGCTGCCTGCGGGTACCGGGCAGGTAGGTGCCGGCGGTCTCGGTGCCGGAGCCGGGTGTGCCGCCGTTCCTGCCTGCCGTACGGGCGTCCGGATGCCCAGCGCCGCCTCCCGCGTCCGGTGACATCCCACCCCGGACCGGCGTTTCCCCCGGCGGCGGCACGGACCCTTCACACGACGGCACGGATACCGCGCGCCCGGACGGCGGGGCTGGGGAGCGCGGTGGCGAGCCTGTGGTGTGCCAGGGCGGCGGGGCTTGCGAGTGCGGCGGCGGACTTGTGGTGTGCCAGGGCGGCGGGACTTGCGAGTGCGGCGGCGAACTTGTGGTGTGCCAGGGCGGCGGGTGCGGGGGCGTGGGTCCAGGTGGTG
>NZ_SMKO01000266.1 GCF_004348685.1 Nonomuraea deserti
GCGCAACCCCGTCACGCCCGGACGATTCTGTTGCACGCTTCGACCAACGAATGCTCCACCTCGTCCAGTTCCCGGCTCTCGCGTTCGGCATTGACCACCGCGACGGCGGCCAGCTGGACGGTGAGCGCCCTGGCGGGCACGTCGAGCCGCTGCCACGGGTCGTCGCCCTGGCCCAGCGCCGGCCCGCCGGACGCCTGGTAGGCCCCCAGGAACCTGGCCCAGATGTCCGGGTCGAGCAGCCCCGCGGCATACCAGGCGGCCGGCCTGGCGAGGTCCCAGGCCGGATCGCCGACGCCGAGATCGTCGATGTCGATGAGCAGCCACCCGTCGCGGTCGACCAGCTGGCCCAGATGCCAGTCGCCGTGCGTGAGCAGCCCCGGCAGCGGGCCGGTCGCGGGCAGGCGCATGAACGCCCTCCTGACGAGCCGCGCGACCGGGCCGTCCCCCGGCATGCGCCCCACCGCGCGGGCGGCCCTCGCGGGCCCACCGGCCGCCGGCAGGACCGGCAGCAGCGTGAGGGGGACGGCGTGGAGCCTGGCCAGCAGCCTGGCCCCCTCCTCCCACGGGGCGCAGCCCGGATCGTCGTCGCGCGCGACGGGCCGCCCCGCGGGCCACACCGTCACCGCGCGCCCGGCCACCGTCAGCACCTCGGGCTCCAGCGGGGCCAGCATCACGCCGCTCACCGCGGCCGAGGCGGCGGCCCGCAACCTCGGCCGCAACGCCTCGGCGTCGTCACGCGCCGAGTGAGCCTTCACCACGACCTCGCCCCTGCGTAACACCACGACATCGGTGCGGGTCGGGTGTGACTCGGGCGCGCCCGTGCCGCCGTACGCCGCGGCGACGCCCGCCAGCTCCGCCTCCAGACTCACCAGTACAGACTATTCGGCACCGTCCGCTCCCGTCTCTGCCACAAGCGCGGCGCGGTGATGACAACGGCCAGCGCGGGCAGCTGATCCCAACGCTCGCCACTGGCCCGGCTACCGTTGAAGATCGCTTCTTCGAAGTTCACGTCGCCCATCAGGGTCGTCCCACCAAGCGCTGTCGCGGCTGGAGCACGGCCGCAACACCTACGTCACGCCGGGCGATGTGCGGCTATTGCTCGACTGCTGCCAGGCCGGTCACGCCGACCGGGCCGAGTGCCTGCGGCTCGTCTTCGAGGGCCGCGCCACCCCGTACTGGGAGCCGTTCCAGCGGGCGCTGATCGAGCCGGTCGAGTACGTGACGCTGGAAACCGAGGCGCCGGAGGTGCGCTACTGGCACATGCTCCCCCACGCCACCGCCGCCCTCGACATGCTCATCGACCAGGCCGGCACGCAGGCCGCCGCCCGATACGTCAACGCGGCCCGCGCAGTGTGGCGCGACTCCGCCAACCCGGCCGAGCACGCCATGACCGCCGAGGACGACGCCATCTACCGCGACGAGCGGGAGGCGCGAGCATGAACGACGACATCCAGACCAACGCCCGCCTGCGCGTGACACTCACCGAAGTCACCGGCCGCATCCAGAACACCGCCCGGGGCCGATGGCTGTACGCCACGCTCTCCTCCGGCATGGCGGTCGGCCTCGCCTTCGCCATCTTGCTGGCCAAGACGCGCTGGTGGTCGTCGTCATGGCTGGCCGATGCACAGGTGGTCAACCGCGGCTGGACCGGCAGCACCCGGCGTCCCGAAGGGTGCAACCAGCAAGTCGGGAAACCTGTGACGGCTCTTAAGACTCCTCACCTCTGAGCTCCCAACAGCCTTAGCGACTCTGATTCCACCGGCATAGACCCGATCAGAGTGCCAGCGCGGCCATGAAGACCATGCTGGCCGCCATTCCGGCCGCGCACAGATCCTGGCCGATCCTGCTTCGATTCTCGCCCCGCTGGGGCAGGACGCGGATGAGCCGGGCGCAGGTCCAGGCCAGCCCGATGATCAGGGCCAGCGTGGCCGGCGAACCGCCTCCATGCGCATGTCCGGACGGAATGCCGACGACAGAGGCGCCGTCGAACGCCGTCAGCACCAACAGGATAGACATGATCACGAAGTCCTGGATGTGGTGACCGGTCTCTGCGCGGCGGCAAGGAGAGCCGCACAGCCAGCCGGCGGTCAGCAGCGCGAGCACCGCGACGGACAGGAACAGGCCGCCCAGATGCCCTGCCGCCATGCCAAACGCCATGACGACGTGCGGCCACCGCCTGCTGGGACGGACGGAGGGCAGCAGCGCCGGCGCGAGGGCCAGGACGCAGCCGACCGATATCCCCACCGTGTGGAGCAGAGGCATGACGGGCCCTCGCCGTCCGCCCGCTAGCCTCGGCCGAGCGCGTGCCCGCGCAGTGGCCGCAGTGCCTCGCCCCAGGCAATGACCTGGTCCAGCATGGTGTCGACCGCATTCTCCTGCTGGGCCGCCGGTCTGAAGACGTTGTAGTTCTCGAAGTCGGTGAGCAGCGAGAGCGTGACCTGAGCGCGTACGTCGGCGATCGGCAGTTCGCCCATCATCAGCCGCAGGTGCTCCACCGCGCGGGCCTTGATCATGGGTTCGTCCTCTCGTTGTGTCGCGGTCAGTTGTGCAGCGGGCAGGTGCACCGGGTCCGTCCGTCCGACAACGGGCCGAGGCCGTCGTCGTGCCCGGCCTGCAGGCGCGGCTGCTGGGCCATCGGACGGCCGTCGGCCGACCGGAACTGGCCGCCTTTGGAGCCCCAGCGCTGCGGCCAGCCCTGCGGCGAGTCCTCCCAGTCCTCCTGGCGGCCGTAGACGGTCCGATCCAGCAGCCCGTACGAGGGCGCCATCGCCTCGTTGCCGCGGCCGGAGGTCCAGTAGGTCTCATACACCTGCTCACCGTCGCGCAGGTAGCAGGCCAGGATGCCGAAGTACCGGCCGGCGATCAGCCGGTCCACGGAGTCCTGCGGCACCGAGTACCAGGGGACGGTGTAGCCCATGAAGTCGCGATACCGGAAGCTCTCCTCGTACGAGCCCTCGGACAGGACCGCGTAGCTGACGTCGCGGGAGTGCAGGTAGGCCAGCTCGTTGACGTGGGAGGTGTTGAAGGTGCAGCCCTCGCACTGCTGGGCGGCGGGCCGGCCGGGGTGCCACATGTGGAAATAGGCGATCAGCTGGGACCGGCCGTCGAACAGGTCGATCAACGGCACCGGCCCCTTCGGTCCGGTCAGCGGAGTCTGTGGATCGACCGCGACCATCGGCAGGCGGCGCCGGGCGGCGGCGATCGCGTCACCCTCGCGGGTGTGGGCCTTCTCCCGGACACGGAGCCGGTCCAGCTCGGCCTGGAACGCGGTCCGGTCAGCGAGCGGGGGCCTTGGCGCGTCGCCGACCGGTGAGACGTCGGGGTGGGTGGGCTGGTCGATCATGGTGAATCCTCTCGAAGGTGCAGGCCGGGCAGGATGCCGTGGGGGTCGTGGACCGCTTTCACGCGTTCCAGCCTGGGGAGGTTGTCGCCCCAGTAGGTGCGTCCGGGATCGGTGAGGGTGGGATCGGGGAAGTTGGGGTATACGCCGCCGCTGGACCAGGACTGGACTGTCTCCCAGGAGCGCCGCAGCCATTCGCTTTCCTGCGGGACGGTGCCGGGCAGCGCCGGCGGCAGCGTGGCGGTGTGTTTGAGCAGAAAGCGCTCGCTCCGATGCGGGAACGCTGTGGCGTGCGAGGGGACGCGGTTGTAGGCGCCACCCCACGGCGTGAGGTCGAGTTCACGGGACTCGCCAGCCCGCCGATCGGCCACCAGCTGATCGACCAGGACGTTGAGCGGGCCGGGCGGTATGTCCTGCTGGAAGAAGCCGGACCTGCTGAACAGGTGCCCGCCATCACCGCCGGGCACGTGCGCGGCGAGCGTGGCTTGCATGTCCGTCCACGACATCTGCCGGCGCCAGCGGCTGTTGGGGCGGGCCCCGGCCCTGGCGATGAGATCGTTGAGCAGGTCGTCGGTGTGCGCGGGCGACAGCCCGGCGGCCGCTCCGAACAGGCTCACCCGCGCCTGGCCGTGCGGCTCGGCCGGGACGGTGAGCAGCAAGCTCACGGCGAGTTCGTCGGGTGCGTCCGGGCTCCACTTCTGCCAGGCGTCCATGACCTGGGCGGCGTACCGGTAGTCCCACCGAAGCTTCACTGCGGTGCACCGCGGGGACGGGACCGGCGCGAACGACAGCTCCGTGACGACGCCGACCCCCGCGGCGCCACCGCCTCTGAGGGCCCAGAACAGGTCGGCGTGCTCACGCTCGTCGCAGCGGGCGAGGCTGCCGTCCGCGCGGACGACACGCGCGCCGACGAGTCGGTCACAGGTCAGCCCCCAGATACGGCCGAGGAAGCCGAGACCACCGCCGAGAGTCAGTCCGGCGATGGCGACGGAAGGCCCGTTGCCGGCGGCCAGGGTGCGGGCGTGTCGCTCGAGGCGCCGGTACACGTCGGCGAGTCGCGTACCTGCGCCGATGTGCGCATACCCGTCTTTTAGGGAGACTCCGGTGAGCTCGCCGAGGTCAATGAGCAGTCCGGTGGTGGTGGAGCGCCCGGCGAAATCGTGTCCGCCGCTGCGTACCGCCACCGGCAGGCCGTTGTGCTGGGCGAAATCGAGCGCGGCCACGACGTCGGAGGCAGCCCGGCAACGTACCACCGCCCGCGGGCGAACCTCACCGAAGCGCTGCCCGGCCGGTCTGAACGCCGCGTCGTAGCCGTCGGAACCGTCGATCAGCACGACGCCGGTGACCCGCCGCGCCAAGTCCCGCCAAGCCCGGGCCGGCAGCGCGTCGACGCCGCCACCTCCGCTCCGATATCCGTTCCTGATCACGGGATTCACACTAAGCAGCCAGGAGCCAGCGGAACATGGCCGTCGAGGCATACCTGGGCGGTCGTTGATTGCGATCGTAAAATGGAAGGCGTGAATTCCTTGCGATCGGAAAATGACCTGGATGACCTCGACTGGAAGCTCCTCGACGAGTTGCAGGCCGACGCCCGGCTGTCCTACAACGAACTGGCCCGGCGGGTGCATCTGTCCGCGCCGGCCGTCGCCGACCGGATCCGTCGCCTGGAACGACGCGGCGTGATCGTCGGCTATCAGGCGCAAATCGACCCTGTCGCGGCCGGGTTCCCCATCCAGGCCTACATCGAGCTGCGCTGCGCTCCGAGCTCCTGCCTGCTGAAGAGCTCGGCCGCCGAGGACTACCCGGAGGTGGTCGAGGTCGACAAGCTGAGCGGGCAGCACTGCTCGATGCTCAAGGTCAGGGCCTCGTCACTGGCGCATCTCGAAGGCGTGCTGGAGCAGATCGGCAAGCACGGCCAGATGGACACCCACATCGTCCTGTCCACGCAGTACCACGACCCACGCGTGCGCAGGAACCACCCCGACCGGCCAGTGACCGCCTCCACGGGGTGGACGCGCCGACCTGCAGGAACCGCGAACTCGACAGAGTGATCTCCTACCGGGCGGAGTCCCGGACGGCCTGGATCAGCGCGACGGTGGCGGCCGGGTCGGGATCGCGGTAGGTTCAAGGCCGCGCCCGACCGCGACTGCTACCTGCTGTGGCAGATGGTCAACGACTGCCCGGTGTTCATCGGCGACCGCGCCGAGACGACTGGCCGCCTTCGACCGGAGTGTGGTCATCCCTCACTTGCGGAGGAGAAGCTGCGCCTGGCCGACCAGACCGGCAGCTCGTACATCGACGGCACCGGCGGGTGGGACGACGCGGGCGTGTCCGCGGCGTCTCGTTGTGCTGGAGGAGCTGGTCGCGGAGGGCTACCTGGTGGCGAACAAAACCTCGGCGCGTGGCGGGCGGAACCGTCCTCTGCTCGGCGACATCCTGACCGACATCGGGCGGGCCGACGAGGAGCTGCCGGCCGCGACCGGCTACGACCCGTACGACGTGGCCGAGCTGCTGCCCGCCGAACCCGGCGTGAAACCACCGAACCCCGAGCCGGGGCCGGGGCCGGCCGAGCAGGTGGAGCCGCCCACCGTGTGGGGCGTCGTCGTCACCTGCACGTCGGAGGCCGAGCAGGTGGAACTGCTGGAGCGGCTGTCGGAGGAAGGCCATTCTGTCCGAGCGCTCATGTAGAGGGGTGCCCGGTCGGGGCGGACTAGGGCGCTACCAATTCGCGGTCTGATATCCGGCGGAGACCACATAGGGCTGCGAGTCCGGGCAGTACCTCGAGCTCCGCTCGTCTCGCCCGGCGAGCTTCCAGGTGCCATGGTAGAAGGTGCCCCAGCCGTTGGAGGGGTCGGCCGTGCAGTAGATTCGGGCCCTGAAATGTCCGGTGCCGCCGTTGCACTCGGCCGCGCCGCCCTCTCCGTTGCCACTGTCGTAGATCTTCCACGAGCGGCATGAGCTGGGCGCCGCAGCAGCCGGGCTTGGGCTGGCGAGAATGAACGCACTGGCGACCAGCGTGATCGACGCGAACGTCTTGAGCATGCGAACCCCTTGAATAGCGAGCTATTGACGCGGGCGACGCTAGCAAGGGGCGGTATGTCGCAGGTATGCCGGAGCGCTGCGCTCGCGCTGAAGCGTGCTTGTCGCAGTCGCCCGGCAAAGCGTGACCATCCAGGACGGACGCCGAGTGATGAGAATGTGACCCCTTGTAGGAGGCGCTCCTGCGCACGGATGTCACCCTCGCAACCCCCGTACGCCGCACCGCCCGAGTCATCCACGTGCAGGGCACGACGTGCTCGACTGGTTGCAGCCGGACTGGGTGTACGACGTGGCCACCGCGCAGTTCTCGTGGAGGTCGGTTCAACGTCGGCCGCGACTCCGCCTCGATGTCCGGGCTGCTGACCGCTCCCTCTGGCAGGTTTTCGCCACCATCACTGTCTGAGCGCCGACATCTCGAACACGGCGCACTGTTTCGCCGGGTACATCAACGGGCAGCTGGTGGCGTTCCTGGCATGCGGCACTTCCAGCATCCGATCGTGAAGAACATGAAGATGGAGCACCGCCTGGTGGTCCTGCCGGACTTCCAGGGGCTGAGCATCGGGGCGCGCATGTCGGAGTGGGTGGCGCAGCACCTCGCCGAGCAGGGATACCGGTGCCGGTATGTGAGCAGTCACCCCGCGCTCATCTCGTACCGGGACCGGTCGCCGCGGTGGCAGCGGCAGGCCCGCGCCACCAAGCTCCACACCAGCAGCAAGCGGCGCAAACAGCACAAGGACACGCTGGGCCGGGCGAGACTGTGCTCGCGCGCCTGCAGTGACCTTATCTGACCTGGACCGGCGGGCGGCGTTCACGACCGCGCGGTGGGCCGCCCTGCACGCCCGGCCGATCACGGAATGCCCGTACAGGCCCCGCCGGCGAGACCGCTCGTGAACGGGCGCTCGCCGTGCTGTGGGTGCGCATCTACCTACCGCAGGCACCGGCCGCTGGTCTGACGATGCCTCTTGGGCCCGTGGCTCCCCGCTCAGTGCCAGACGTACAGGTAGTGGTACTGGACGCTGGTGCTTTTGACGCACTTCCACTGATAGCCCGTCTTCAGATACTGCAACTTGCCCGCAGCATTGCATTTCGCCGCAGTGGTGTAGTCCCCCACGAGGTGCCAGGTCTCTGCTTGGGCGATCCCAGTGCCAGAGAAGAGTACTCCCCCCGCGAGCACTGCGGCGATGGCGGTCTTTCCCACCAGCCTACGAACGTTCATGATCACTCCTTGAGGTGTGCGACTTCCAGGTACGGCACCAGTGCGGCAGAGTTGGGCGTCCAGGGGCGAGCCTACGAAGAGTGGGATGGGAGTCATGTCAGGTGAACGTCTGACACTTGGGCATTCCGTCGTTCATACGCTGCCGGGGCAGCCCGGCTTGATCAGTTGTGGGCCCGCCTGGCGCGGGCCTTTCTCATGTCCGGCTCGGCTGCCGCAGGAACGGCCAGCCGATCCGGCTCATCGCCGGAGGTGCCCCGAGGTTGAGGGGGAGGGGACGCCGGGGCGGCCGGCGGCGATGGCGGCGGCGAGGGAAGGCGCTCCGCCTCCGAAGCCGGCCGGGCAGGGTCAGGGCGAGAGCGGCGGCGGACCGGACCCGCTCGCCAAGGCGAAGGCGGACGAGCAGAAGGTCAACCCGACGCCATCAAGGTCGATCAGCTGCCCGACTGGGCGCAGAGGATCGTCCGGGATGCGCGGAAGGAAGCGGGCGTCTACCGCTGAGCCCTGGCCGCCTCCGGCTCGTTTCAGGCTGACGGAGCCGATCCTCACGTCGGAGAACGTACGCGATCGATCAAGGCGCCTGGTGAGGGGGTCGCGTTGCTGATCCCGGAGTGGGTGTTCACGCACGAGGCGGCCATCGAGGCGTTCCTCGGTGACGGCGCGTACGGCCCGATCTTCGCCGCGCCGGTCACGGAACGGTGCTTGGTGGACGACGAACGCAAACTGGTGCGCAACGCGGAGGGGTCGGAGACCGTGTCGGACACGACGATCTTCTTCCCGGACGGGGCACACTGCCCCGAAGGGTCGCGGGTGACCGTGAACGGCCGGACGACCACGGTCATCGCCTCCCACAACCGCAACGGCGGCGGAGTGCCCACGCCCGATCACACGGACGTGGTGTGCCGATGACAGACCGCGCGATCGACGGGGACGTGCGCATGGATCTGCACGTCCACCCGGACGAGCTGGAGAGCCAGGCGCGGCGAGCAATGGTCGCGCAGGGCACGCCGGGGGAGTTCTCCGCCACCTTCGTGGCGCTGATCCCCGACGACGTCACCCCGCCGCCCCTTCCGCCGGCGCCCGCGCTGTGCACGCGCCTCGGCGTGATCCACGTCGGATGGGATGGGCTCGCCGAGACCGGCGCGGCGATGCCCGCCGACTTCGAGCACCGTGCGCGTGCACGTGGCGGCCGACGAGGACGGCCCGTACGAGGTGGTGGACCACCTGCGTGCGGCCGGGGCCGCGCTCGTTACGGACCAGCCGTACGGGGAGCTGCGCTGAATCCGGCTCACGGCGCTCGATCGGCCTGGCAACGAGTCGGCGCCCTCGGCCGCCGCGTCGATCGCCACCCAGCCGCTGGGGACACCGACCTCGTCGGCGACGTCATCGACGGGACGGATGGGGCCATCTCACCCTCAGGAAGAGCCGTCCACAGAGCAGTAGCGATTTCAGCGACTCGGGGGAGGTCTTCGAGGATCGCGGCCTCAAACATCGTGAGGAGGACGAGGAACGCCTGGTGCCGATCCCACCCGAACTGGTCGCCATTCTGCGCACCCACATCAAGACCTACGGCACGACCTCGGACGGACGGCTGTTCTACACGCGCAGCGGCGGCTCGTACGACAGCGACTACACATCAGTGTGGCGGGAAGCTCGCAAGCTGGCGTTCACCCCGGGGCAGGTGGAGTCCCCGCTGGGGGTCGCCTCTATGACCTGCGGCAGGCCGCCGTGTCGCTCTGGCTGAACGCCGGCGTGCACGCACCCGAGGTCGCTGAACGGGCCGGGCACACCGTGGCGATCCTCCTGAAGATCTACGCCAAGTGCATCGACGGCCAGCAAGAAATCGCCAACAAGCGCATCGAACACGCTCTGGAGGACGACTGATCAGCAGGGTGCCGCTACGGAATGCGCGCGGAATGGCCATATCGGTGGAGGGCTTGTCCCGTACTGCCTCGCAGGTAAGAGGCCCATTCCCGGGACGAGATCGCCTCGGTCAGACTAGGGGGCATGAAAGTGGGTTTCGCAGTCCCCCAGTCAGGGCCATGGGCCACCCCGGCCAACATGCGCCGCGTCGCCACGCGGGCGGAGGAGCTCGGCTACCACGAGCTGTGGACGTACCAGCGGCTGCTGTACCCGGTGGGGCACCCGATGGGGCCGGTCTACCGCGCCGTGCACGACCCGCTGATCACGCTGGCGCACCTGTCGGGCGTCACGAGCGGGATCGGCCTCGGCGTCGCCGTGGTCAACGCCTACGTGCCGCCGGTGCTGCTGGCCAAGCAGCTGGCCACGCTGCAGACGGTCGCGGGCGGACGGCTCACCGCCGGGATCGGGCTCGGCTGGCTGCCCGAGGAGTTCACGGCTGCGGGCGTCGGCATGGAGCGGCGCGGCCGCAGGGGTGAGGAGTTCGTCGAGGTGCTGCGCAAGGCCTGGCGCGACGACGTCGTCGAGCACAACGGCGAGTTCTACCGGGTGCCGCCCGCCCACATCGATCCCAAGCCGGCGCCGGCGCCGCCACGCCTCCTGCTGGGCGGCACCGCCGAGGTCGCGCTGCGCCGCGCCGCCCGGCTGGCCGACGGGTGGGTGAGCTCCAGCAGGGAGGACCTGTCCGGCATCGCGGGCAGGGTAGAGCTGATCAAGGCGGAGCTGGCGGCGTCGGGACGCGACGCGACCGGGTTCCGGTTCGTGTGCCGGGGCGTCACCCAGGTCCGGCCCGCCGACGAGGACCGTCCGCTGACGGGCACGTACGACAAGATCAGAGCCGATGTCGCCGGCCTGGCGGCCCGCGGCGTGACGGACGTCTTCCACGACCTCAACTTCGACCGCGAGATCGTCACCGCGGCTCCCGAGGAGGCGATGCGCCGGGCCGAGGAGGCCCTGGAGGCCCTGGCGCCCTAGACGCCGCCGTAGGGCACCGTGATGATCTCCAGGTTGTGGCCGTTGGGGTCTTCCCAGTAGAGGCCGCGGCCGCCGTCGTTCGTGTTGATCACCCCGGGCCGCCGGTGGTGAGGATCGGCCCAGTAGGTCAGGCCGCGCTCCTCGATGCGGCCCTTGATCAGGTCGAACTCCTCCTCGCCGACCAGGAACGCGTAGTGCTGCGGATGCACGGGCCCGCCCGCCTGGACGACGTCGAGCGAGACGTCGTTGCCGAGCGAGACGACGCGGAACGGGCCGTAGACAGGCGGCGGCTCCAGCCCCAGGACGTCGGCCAGGAACGCGGCGGTCGCGTCCCTGTCCTTCGCCGCCACGATGGTGTGGTTCAGGTGGACAGCCATACTCGCAGGCTACGCCAGCGCGACGGGGAGCGTGCCGACGCCGTTGATGAAGTTCGACGGCAGCCAGGTCACCGGGCCCGTCACCGTGATCGCCGACACGCTCGCCCGCAGCTCGGCCAGCAGCGCGCGGATCTCGGCGCGGGCGAGCTGGGCGCCCAGGCAGAAGTGCGGTCCGTGACCGAACGTGAGGTGCCGGTTCGGCGTCCTGCCGACGTCGAACCGGTCCGGGTCGTCGAAGACGGCCTCGTCACGGTTGGCGGACACCGTCCACAGCGCCACCACGTCGCCGGCCGCGACCCGCCGCCCGGCCAGCTCCGCGTCCCGCGTGGCGATCCTCCCGACGTGGGCGGCGGGGGTGGTCCAGCGCAGGATCTCCTCGACGGCCGGGGCGACGAGCGCGTGGTCCTCGCGCAGGCGCGCCCACTCCTTGTCGTACGTGGCCAGCGCCAGCAGCCCGCCGGCCATCGCCAGGCGGGCCGTCTCGTCGCCGCCGATGATGAGGTTGTAGCAGTTGAGCAGCACCTCCTCCTCGGTCAGGTCGCTGCCGACGAGCAGGCTGATCACGTCGTCGCCCGGCGCCGTCCTGCGCCGGGCGGCCAGGCGCGTGTAGTAGAGCAGGATCTCGCTCTGGGCGATCATCGCCGCCGGCGGCGTCCCCCCGCCCTGGCC
>NZ_SMKO01000267.1 GCF_004348685.1 Nonomuraea deserti
GCGGTGCTCGGGGCGGGGATGGCGCTGGCGGCCGTGTCGGAGTCGTTCTGGATCGCCGTGATCGCCGCCGCCGTGGCGGGTGCGGGTGAGGGTCCGCAGCTCACCGCGCTGTTCTCCGTACGCCACCGCGAGGCGCCCGCGCACCTGCGGAGCCAGGTGTTCACCACGGCCGCCAGCCTGAAGATCACCTCGTACGCGGTCGGTTCCGCGACGGCGGGCCCGCTGGCGGCGTACTCGCCCGGTGCGGCCCTGCTGGCCGGGGCGGCGCTGCAGGCGGTGGCTGTGGTGGTGCTCATCCCGAGGCGGTGACAGGGACGACGGCCCGGCGCGCCCGCCCGGGATGGACGAGATGCCCCGAGCAGAGGACGGCGCCGCAGGCAAGGCCGAATGCTGGGGCGAGGGCGCTCCCCGGGCGAAGCGAACGACCGGGCGAGCACGCTCCCGGGAGCAACGCGAGCGACCGGTGCGAGCGCGCTCCCGGGGAGGAGCCGACGACGGGGAAGAGGGTCAGTTGGGGACGTGTGGTGAGGAGCGGGAGCGGTGGGCGGCGACGCGTTCGCGGGTGGCGCAGCGGGCGCTGCAGTAGCGTCGCGGGCTGCCGCCCCCGAGGTCGAGGAACGGCCGCCCGCAGCTCCGTGCGGCGCACAGCCCGCCGGGGACCCTCTGGTGGTCGGCGAGCAACACCGCGAGCGCCATCGCCGAGGACGCCAGGAACCACTCCCCCCACGGCGCGTCGTCACCGCTGTCGACGTGCAGGTGCCAGGTCGTCGAACCCCCGTGGCTGGTGAGCCTGGGCGTCTGGGCTCCGCCGGCGAGCAGCCGGTTGAGCAGGGCCGCCGCCTCGCCGGCGCTCTGCGCGCCCAGCACCTCGCGCAGCCGCGCCGCCGCCTCCCGCATCGCCGTCAGGTCGTTGGCGCTGAGATCGAGGTCTCCGATCTCCCCGTGGTCGCGCAGGACCCGCGACACCGACTCGATCGACGGCTGCTCGTGCAGCAGCGCCACGCACAGGTCGACGGCTCGCGCGGCCATCGCCTTGGTCGAGTGAACCTCCACCCCAGCAGCGTATGCCCGCCGTGGCCGGCATGGCCCGCGCGCACGTCACGCCCGGCCGCGCCAGGCCCTTCCCACCGCGAGGTCCGCCGCGTGGACCGCTGATCAGAGCGGGCGGCGGCCGGCGAAGCCCAGATCGGTGCGGTGGTACCAGGCGAGCTCGCGTTCGCCCTCGATCCAGCAGAGCCGTACGGACATTCCTTCCAGCTCCGAGGGGAAGTCGACGAGCACGGGTGCGATGCCCTTGACCTCGATCCCCTGCTCGCTCCATCCGCTCAGGATCTCCTCGACGCGGGCCTGCAGCCCTTTCAGCTCGGGCAGGCCGCCGAGCTCGGAGTGCCCTTTCGTGCGCCGGTCGAAGTCGATCTCGGCCAGGTCGGCGCGGGCGGAGATCACGACGCGGGCGTCCTCGATCACGGCGGGGAGCAGTGCGCGGGCCTCGTCGAGGGTGAAGATCCGGTCCATGCGTCCACGCTAGCGGCTCGGTTCGAAGGCGTGGATGAGCAGCCGCTCGGCGTGGTCGAGGTAGTCGTCGAGGTAGGCGGCGGCCGCGTCGGACCCGCCCGACCCGATGAGCTCGAGCAGCGTGCGGTTGCGGTCGACGAACGGCTCGTGGAAGGCCCGCGGGTTCTCCATCACGTGGAAGACGAGGCGCAGCTCGGCCAGCAGCTGGCGCATGGCCTCGTCGATCCTCGGACTGCCGATGAGCGAGACGAGGGCCTGGTGGAAGCGGATGTTGGCGGTGCCGACGCCCTGCCAGTCGTCCTTCGCGGCGGCCCGCTCGGCGTCACGGACCGCCTCGCCGATCGTCGCGAGCTCCGTCTCGTCGGGGGTGCGCCGCACCGCGGCGCCTTCGAGCACGCGGCGCACGCGGTAGAGGTCGGAGACGTCGGCGGCGGACGGCAGCCGGACGAACACGCCGCGGTTGAGCCGGTGGTCGAGCAGCCGCTCGTGGCCGAGCAGCCGGAACGCCTCGCGCAGCGTGTTGCGCGACACGCCGAGCGCCTCGGAGATGGACTCCTCCGACAGCCGCTGGCCTGGAGGGAAGAAGCCTTCGCTGATGCGGTCGCGCAGGATGTCGGCCACCCGTTCCGCCGTGCTGCTGCGTCCCAGGCGGGGCCGGTCCTGGGAGAGATCAGCAACCACGTTATCCACATTCGACAGGGAATCATGGAGCAAACCTCTTGTCGAATTGTTCAACGATCCTTACGTTGAAACTATCCCCCTCAATTCTAGGAGCATTCGATGTCAGGCTCCACGCAACAGACCCGGCGGGTGATCCTCGCCAGCCTGATCGGCACGTCGCTGGAGTGGTACGACTTCTTCCTCTACACCACCGCGGCGACCCTCGTCTTCCCCCAGCTGTTCTTCCCCGACCTCGACCCGTTCAACGCCACCCTGGCCTCGCTGACGACCAACGCCGTGGCGTTCGTGGCGCGCCCGCTGGGCGGCATCGTGTTCGGCCACTTCGGCGACCGCGCGGGCCGCAAGACCGTCCTGGTGGTCACGCTGCTGGTGATGGGCGTCTCGACGTTCCTCATCGGCGTGCTGCCCGGTTACGCGAGCGTCGGCGTGATCGCGCCGGTCCTGCTGGCGCTGCTCCGGTTCGTGCAGGGCCTGGGGCTCGGCGGCGAGTGGGGCGGCGCGGTCATCATGTCGCTCGAGCACGGCGACGGCCGCCGGCGCGGCTTCAACGCCAGCTGGCCGCAGGTCGGCGTGCCCGCGGGCTACGTGCTGGCGACGGGCCTGCTCACGGTCATGTCCTTCACGATGTCCGACGCGGCGTTCCTGTCGTGGGGCTGGCGGGTGCCGTTCCTGCTGTCCGGCGCGCTGGTCTTCGTGGGGCTGTGGGTGCGGCTCAGGATCTCGGAGTCGCCGTTGTTCGCCGAGGTCGAGCAGCACGGCGCCAAGGCGAAGATGCCGCTGCTCGAGGTGCTGCGCACGCACCCGCGCGCCCTGCTGTCGGCCTTCACCGCGCGGATCGGGGTCGACGTGGCCTTCTACACCTTCACGGCGTACATCATCGTCTACATCACCGGGGAGCTGGACCTGCCGCGCTCGTACGCGCTGAACGCGGTGCTGATCGCCTCGGCGCTGCAGCTCGCCCTGATCCCCGTGGCCGGCGCGCTGTCCGACCGGTACGGCCGGCGCCCCGTCTACCTGGCGGGCGTGGTCGCCGCCGCGGTGTGGGTGTTCGCGTTCTTCCCGCTGCTCGACACCCGATCCTTCCCGCTGATCGCGCTGGCCGCCATCGTGGCGCTGGTCACCCACGCCGCCATGTACGGCCCGCAGGCCGCGTTCATCGCCGAGCTCTTCAGCACGCGCCTGCGGTACAGCGGCGCGTCCATGGGCTACCAGGTGGCCGGCATCGTCGGCGGCTCGCTGGCCCCGGTCATCGCTCTCCAGCTCTTCCACACGTTCCAGACCACGCTGGCGGTGTCGATCTACGTGGTCGCCGCCCTGGCGGTCACGACCGTGGGCCTGGCCATCGCCCCTGAGACGCGCGACCTCGACCTCGCCGCCGGCCCTGACGTCCCCGCCAAGCCCTCGCTGCCGGGCCAGGTGGGTCCGTTCGCCTGAGATCCACAGGAATGCCGCGAAAGCCGCGGGCGGCGGCTGCCAACGCCGCCCGCGCGGAAGGATCCGGATGAGAATCGCCCTGGCCGTCGTCGCCGCGATCATCGCCATCCCCCTGCTCATCGGGGGTGTGGGCGGCATGGAGAGCACGAGCGGCGGCGAGGTGGCCGTGGTGCGCGACGGCGGCCCGCTCGACGACAACAAGGTGCGCGAGGTGATCAACCCCGGCTCCGGGGTGACCTGGACCGGCATGTGGTCGTCCGTGCACCGCTATCCGGCGCAGCAGCGCTTCTACACGATCACCGCGGACGCCAAGCGGGCGACCGCGCTCGGGGTGGACGTGGTGACGGTCCCGAGCAGCGACGGCGTGAACCTCGGCATCGAGGGCACCCTCTACTTCACGCTCAATCTCGACCACGAGACGCTGAAGACGTTCGACGACAAGTACGGAACGCGCACGTTCCGCGCCCAGGACGACAGCTCGCTCCACCCGTGGGACGGCGACCAGGGCTGGGCGGCCTTCTTCGGCCAGGCCGTCCGGCCGGTGATCGACAACGCGCTGCGCGGGCAGATCGGCGCGATGCGCTGCGCCGAGCTGGTGCCTTCCTGCTCGCTGCTGGAGAGCTCCGATCTCGAGCCGCGGGACAGCAACGCCACCATCGTCAAAGTGCAGGAGGCGGTCAACGCCTCGCTGACCCGCGACCTGCCCGCCACGCTGGGCGGCGACTTCCTGACCGGGCTGCGCTTCACGCTGGTCAAGGTGACGCTGCCCGGAGAGGTGCAGAAGGCCGTGGACCGCTCGCTGGCCGCCGCCGCGGCCGTCTCCGAGGCCCGGGCGAAGGTCGCCCAGGCCGAGGCGGAGGCGGAGGCGAACAAGGCCAGGCAGGACGGCTACGACAAGTGCCCGTCCTGCGCCGAGATCGAGAAGCTCAAGTCGCTGCCGCAGGGCATCACCGTGTACGCCCCGGGCAACCCGCAGTCGGTCGTCGTGCCCGCACGCTAGGCCGGGATCCTGGGTGCGGCCGCCCGCTCCGGCCGCCAGCGGCCCTTGAAGGCCGCCATGGAGATCAGGAACACGACCTGGCCGGCGAGCGCCACGGTCAGCCACGTCTGCCAGCCGCCGGCCTCGACGACGATCGGGGAGACGACCAGCAGGACCACGATCATGACGCGGACGACCATGCCCCAGATGCCCAGCGCCGAGCCCTGCAGCCGCGACTCGACGTCCTCGGCGTTCTCGGAGAAGTTGGCCATCCACGGCACGTACGCGATGCCCATGAACAGGAGGATCAGCGCGTACACGACGGTCACGTGCGCGGTGGGCACCCCGGGACCGATCAGGGCGATGAAGTACGCCATCGCACCGGTCGTCAGCACCGTCCCCACGGCGATGAACGGCTTGCGCAGCCGCAGCCGGTCGGACGCGCGGCCGACGACGACCACGGCCAGGGCGTTGAGCACGATGCTCAGCGCCACGACCCGGTTGGCCACGGCCGGGTCCATGCCGAACGCGCCCGACAGGATCGTCTGCCCGAAGATGGCGAACGTCCAGTAGAGCACCTGCCAGCCGGTGTTGCCGAGCACGTGCGCCCACAGGTGCGGGTGCCTGAACAGCTCCCTGACCTTGCCGTGGGCGATGATCTCCCCCACCCGTACGGCCTGCTCGTCCTCCATCACCTGCGCCCGCAGCGCTGCGGACGGCTCGGCGATCTTCCAGGCGATGATCGCGCACATCGCCAGCGACACGACGCCCATGATGATCGCCTGTGACTGCCACGCGTTGCCGAACAGCGGCAGCGTGAAGCCCGCGATGAGCGCGGCCAGGAACGAGGCCCCGACCGGCCCCCACGTCCAGAACGCGAACGCCTGCGCCCGCCCCATCCGCGGCGAGAAGTCCCGCACCAGCGACGCGGTGATCGTGATGCCGGCGCCCTCGATGAACAGCATGAGGCACCGGATCCAGAACAGCCCGGCCACGGTGTCGACGGTGGCGAGCAGGAAGTTGCAGGCGGCCGTGACGGTCAGGGTCGGCACGAGGATCTTGACCCGGCCCCAGCGGTCGGACAGGATGCCGCCGAACCCGGCCGAGAGCCCGCCCACCAGCACGGACAGCGCGGCGATCTGGCCGTAGACGGTGAGCGACATGCCCAGGTCGTCCATGAGCAGGGGCAGGATGGTGGCGATCGTGGTCTCGAAATTGACCACGAGGCTGGCCAGCACGGCTATCGCGAGCAGGAAGATCCTGCGGCGGCCGACGGGATAAACGCTCAGTTCGCGGACATAGAACGGCTTCATTCCCATCCTCCGGGGGACGGCCTGGGACTGTCGCTCTAGAACGCGTTTCTAGTTACTCAAGGGTTTCTGTTTCGTACCGGCAAGTCAATCTTTTGGGCCATCACAAACCCATCTCGATCACTCATAGCGAGCGGAGCGGTCCATCTCGTGGCCGGGCATGGCAGGTTGTGACGGAATCGCCATCGATTCACGGAACAGGCGGCCTTGAATAGGCATAAACTGCGCGCCTGTGAGCCTGCCTGTACGTGAACGTTCCCCCCGGCCGGGAGGCGGTCGCCATCGCCGTCCCGTGCCCACGTCCTTGCCGCCGGACGCCCCTCTGCTCGTGCTCGCCACCCCCGGCGACACCGCCGGAGTGGCCGAGGAGATCGCGGCGGTCGTACGCGTCGACCACCCGCAGATCGAGGTGCGGCTGAAGAGCGTCACCGACCTCGCCGACTCGCTTCCCCCCGGCCGCGACGCCGTCGTCGTGCCGCTGCTCACCTGGGAAGACCCCGTCGTGATGGCGGAGATCGGCAAGGCCGTCGCGGCCAGCGGCTCGGGGGCCGCCGTGACCGAGGCGCTCGGGCCGCACCCGCTGCTGGCCGAGGCGCTGCACATCCGCCTCGCCGAGCGCGGCCTGGCCAGGGTCGACCGCGTACGCCTGCTGAACGTCAACAGTCCCACCGACGCCGTCATCCTCGGCACGGTGGGCGGCCAGCGGGCCGTGCAGGCCGTGCAGGCCACCGCGGTGCTCCTGGCCTCCAGGCTCACGCTGCCGGTCCTCGCCGCCTCGATGGACAGCGAGCCCGGCGTCGTCCTCGCGGCCCAGCAGCTGCGCAAGGCCGGCGCGGAGCGCCTCGCGATCGCGCCCTGCATCATCGGGCACGAGGCCCCGCAGGGCATCGTCGAGCAGGCGGCCGCGGCGATCAACGCCGGGCACGCGGAGCCGCTCGGCTCCCACAGCGCCGTCGCTGAACTTGTCGCGCGAGCTTACGGCAGTCAACTCGCCACTTGACACCAACTTGTAGAGATCACTGAACTCGCGTTACCGTCTGCGCATGCGGCGTGTCCTGTGCAAAGGTGAGCGGTTAGGCCTCCGTGACGTCACGGAGGCCGACGTCGCCGCCCTGCACGCCGTCTACGGCGACCCCGCCGCGACGCAGCACACGCCCTTCACCCCACGTGACCTGCACGAGGTGACCGCGCTGGTCCAGCAGGCCGTGGAGGCCGCCTGCGCCGAGCCGCGCCACCTCTACGTGCTGGCCGTGATCGACGCCGAGCACCACGACGTGATCGGGGTGGCCCGCCTGCGGATCGAGGCCGACCACCCGCACAGCGCGGAGATCGGCTTCGGGCTCCATCCCGGCCAGTGGGGCCGAGGGATCGGCACCGACCTCGTACGCCTGCTGCTGAAGTTCGGCTTCAAGCAGCTCGGGCTGCACCGCGTCTGGGGCGCCCGCTCCCCCGCCAACCTGCCGGCGCAGCTCGCGATGCTGACGGCGGGCATGGTCGAGGAGGGCCGGATCCGCCACCACGTGCACACGCCGCACGGCTGGCGCGACTCCATCGTGCACTCGGCCCTCGAGGACGAGTGGACCGAGCGCTAGACGTCCCACCCCTTGACGACCAGGGCGGCCACCTGCTCGGGAGAGCCCGCGCAGGCGTCCACGTTGTAGTCCTCCACCTGGGCCGCGTCGAGGATCGACGCCAATTCCCCGGCCCTGTCGAGGTGCCAGGCAAGTGACTGGGGATCGTTCGTGTGGCGCGCCCTCAGCCGCTCGCGGACTTCGGGCAGAGCGGCGTGGAGCCGGCAGACGGTGAGCGGGACGCCCAGCACCTCCGCGTAGCCGGCGCGGTCGGCGCGGCTCTCGATGACGCCGGCGAGCACGAGCCGCTGCGCGCCCGCGGCCAGGAAATTGGCCGCCACCGAGCGCAGGTTGCGCAGCGTCAGGGCTCCGTTGAAGGGATCGCCGGGGGGTGCGGGCCAGGCCCGGCGGAGCCAGTCGACGTCGATGACCGCGTTGGGCACGCCGGCGCCGGACAGGACGTCGCCCACGGCGTCCGCCACCGACGTCTTCCCCACGCCCACCGTGCCGGTGATCAAGAGTGCCTCTGCCACGTGCGGGATCTTACTGTCCTTACCGCGCAGACCCATCGGGCAGGCGGAGTGGCGGGATCCGCGATTGTCGGTGGGGCGTCCTACGATGAGCCTCCTCACGGAGGGAAACTGCCATGCTCGACTCGCTGATCGTGCCCCTGTTCGTCACCACGGACCTGCCGCCGGGGGCGGAGCTGGCCGGGTTCGGGGAGTTGCTCGCCGAGACGGCGCGCGTGCTCGGCCGCGACGGCGCGGGCTACGCGGCGTTCCTGTCGGGCAAGGTGTTCTGGCTCGACCGGCCCGTGCTGCCAGGGCAGCGTCCCGCGGCCGAGACGGAGCTGCGCTTCGCCGGGATGCTGGGCCATCTCGCCGCCTCGGGCCCCGGGCACACCGCGCGCGGCGTGGTCTGCGACCTGCGCAGGGCGATCGGCGAGGCCGTGACCGGGCGCTACGGCGACGTGGGCGTCGCCCCCGCCGTGTTCGCGATCCGCGACCGGGACGTCCGGGAGCGCACGCCCGACACCGCCCTCTCCGTCGACACCCGCGACGCCGTGGCCGCGCTGGTGAGCGCGGCCCGGCCCTACCTCTAGCCGCCCCGGCCCCCGCGTGCGATGGTGATCGGAGATCATTCCGCGGGAGCGGCCTGACGACGAGGGGGTTCTCGCATGGCGGTGCTCGGCGCCATCTGCTTCGGGATCGTGATCGGATGGCTGGCCCACGCGACCCAGCGCCACCGGCCGGGCGTGGCAGGGCTGGCCGACCTCTCCGCGGTGCTGGCCGTCGTGGGCGGCGGCGCGGTGACGGCGCTGCTGGGCCTGCCGGAGGCGTTCGGAGGCTACGCGGTGGGGCTGGCGATCGGGTTCTTCGGCCACCTCGCGCTGGTCACGCTCATGCCCGGCTCGAAGTGGACGGATGCTCAGCCGGGCAGGCCGGCCAGCACGTACGGCGCCCAGAGCTCGGGCTCGGCGGAGCCGTAGAGCTCGCGCAACCCCAGCACGGCCGAGCGCAGGGCCCGCGCCTCGCCCTCACCGTCGCGCCGCCTGGCGTAGAAGTCGCGCAGGAGAGCCAGGGTGATCTCGGGCGCAACCGGCCAGAGCGCCAGCAGCACCGACCTGGCCCCCGCGTGCAGGAACGCGTGCCCCAGCGCGGCCACGTCCTCGGCGCCGGGGACGCTCACGCGGGAGCCCCCGCGGGCCGGCACATGGGCGCCCTCGCGGACCTGCGCACGGGCGTCCTCGCGGGGCTGCGCGTGGGATTCATCACGGGCCTGAGCGCGGGCGTCCTCGCGGGGCTGCTCGTGGGTGGTGAGGACGACGAGGCCGGCGTCGACGTTCATGCTCATCAGCCGCCTGGCGGTGAGCAGGCCGTCGGCGAGCCGGACGCCGGAGCCGAACGGGTCGCCGCCCTGACCGAACACCCCGTGGCACGCCAGATGCAGCACGTCCCACGTGCCGGGCAGAAGGGCCGCGGTGGCGGACGGGCCGGTGCGGGGCCGGGTGCCGAGCAGGGCGGCGACCTCCTCCGCCTCGGCCTCCATGGGTGCCCTCGCGCCGTCCTCCCGCGGGAAGCCCAGCACCAGCGAACTCGCACCGACCACCCGGGGACGCCGCGCCAGGCGGGTCAGCACGGCGGCGGACGGGGCGTAGGCGACGGGAAACCGTTCGATCAGCGTGCGGCCGTCAGGGGCGAGCGCGTGGAGCGGGATGCCGTGCAGCTCGGCGTGCGGGAGGAGGCGCACCAGGTCGAGGTCGTCGCCGAAGGCTTGGAGCGCCTCCCGCAGAAGCAGATCGGCCAGCCGCCTCCAGAGGTCCGCGCGCCGCCGGCGGGCCTCGACGTCCAGCAGTCCCGGCCGCTCGCGCGCGGTGACGAGGAAGTCGCTCAGGACATCGCGGCCCGCGGCTGTGGGGAACACCCGCGGCTCGGCCCAGCCCGTGCGATGGGCGAGCACGGTGACGGCGCCGTCCCCCACGGAGAACCCGAGCAGCCCCACGGCCCCCGTGGCACCCCGGGAGGCGGCGCCGGTGACCGCCGGAGAGCCGAGACCCGGCTCCGGCGCGACGAGGGCGTCCAGCTGGGCCTGGTCGGGTGGGGCGGCCCGCCGCAGCGCCACATGGCCGAAGGCCGGAGGCTCCATGCGCCGCCACGACGACTCCACGTCGGCCCTGGCCTCGCGGGCGCGCCGGATGAGCGTCGCCGCCTGCTCCGGGTCTCGGGTGTTACGAGCGGCCGTCATGAGCGTGCGCACGGCGTCGAGCCCCCGCAGCTCGGCCTCCGGCACCCCACCGGGCACCCCTCCGGCGGCCGGCGTGGTGAGCTTGGCGCGTTCGAGGATGGTCCAGGCGGTCAGGCCGCGGCGAAGACGTACGGCGAGGTCGAAGGCCCGGTCGCGGGCGGGCGTGTGGCCGAGGTCGAAGACGCGTTCCGCGTCGGCCAGGGCGGCGGGCAGGTCGCCGAGCGCCTCCGCGGCCAGGGAACGATGGTGGCAGGCGACGGCCAGCTCGAGATCGTGCCCGAGTTCCGTCAGCAGGTCGATGGCCGAGGACAGCCGACGGTGGGCGCGGGCGTACGAGGAGGTCGTGACGTCGTGGGCGCCCAGGCGGCTCAGCGCGAGCGCCGTACCGGGGCGGTAGCCGAGCTCCTCGGCCAGGGCCAGCGCCTCCTCCAGGAGGAGCGACGCCCGGGCCGAGCTCTCCAGCCGGGCCAGCGTCTCGGCCGGGTCCCGCAGGCGGGTCAGCTGCTCGCCCGGGTTTTCCAGGCGCGTCGACGCCCGGGCCGGGTCCTCCAGGTGGGCGAGGGCGATCAGGGCCAGCACCTCGCCGTGGCCCCTGCCATGAGCGCGTTCGAGCGACAGGCAGCGTTCGGCGAGCGGCTTGGCCTCGTCCCGTTCCCCGCGCAGCGTGCGGACCAGGGCCAGGTCCGCGTAGGCGTCCGCGAGCCCGGTCCGGACGCCCAGTTCCTCGCTGATGGAGAGGGACTGCTGGTAGCGGGACGCCGCCTCGTCCAGCTCGTCCAGTTTGAGGTGGAGGGCGGCCCGTCCGGCGAGGAGCGGGGCTCGCAGGGCGCGCCACATGGGGGCGCCGGCCAGCGCGAGTCCCTCGTCGAAGGCGTTCGCGGCGTCCTGCCAGCGGGCCTGGGCGGTGAGCGTACGGCCGAGCAGGTCGAGGGCCTGGACCAGCTGGACCGGGAGGGCCGAGTCCGTTGCCCTGGCCAGGCTGACGGCTTGGTCGAGGTGCCGGACCGCCTCGTCCGTCCGTCCGAGGTCCCTGGCCGCCGCACCCAGGTTCCGCAGGTGCTCGATCCGGCGGCCGTCGCGTAGCCGGTGACCGCGGGCCGCATGCCCGTAGGCGGCGACCGGGTCTCCCAGGGCGCGGCAGAGGGTGGAGAGCTTGGCCAGAAGGTACGAGGGCTCCTCAGCGCCCTCGACGCCCCCGTGCGCCGGCTCTTCCAAGACGGGCCCGTCGGCGGTGAGGTCGTGTGCCGGGCTGGTGAGAGCCGAGGCGGGGGGATCCTGGGCCGGGTCGGGG
>NZ_SMKO01000268.1 GCF_004348685.1 Nonomuraea deserti
CGGTTTCCCGCGCGGCCCTCCCGATCAAGGGGTGTTACAGGTACTGGCCGGTGTTGGCGACGGTGTCGATGGACCGGCCGGCTTCGGTGCCCTGCTTGCCGGAGACGAGCGTGCGGATGTAGACGATCCGCTCGCCCTTCTTGCCGGAGATGCGGGCCCAGTCGTCGGGGTTGGTGGTGTTGGGCAGGTCTTCGTTCTCGGAGAACTCGTCCACGCAGGCCGTGAGCAGGTGCTGCACCCGCAGGCCCTTCTGGCCGGATTCGAGGAACTGCTTGATGGCCATCTTCTTGCCCCGGTCGACGATGTTCTGGATCATCGCGCCGGAGTTGAAGTCCTTGAAGTAGAGGACCTCCTTGTCGCCGTTGGCGTAGGTCACCTCGAGGAAGCGGTTTTCCTCGCTCTCGGTGTACATGCGCTCGACGACACTCTGGATCATGCCCTGGATGGTGGCCTCGCGGGAGCGGGAGTGCTCCGTCAGGTCATCGGGATGCAGAGGCAGGTCAGAGATGAGGTATTTCGAGAAGATGTCCTTGGCCGCCTCGGCGTCCGGCCGCTCGATCTTGATCTTGACGTCCAGGCGGCCGGGCCGCAGGATCGCCGGGTCGATCATGTCCTCGCGGTTGGAGGCGCCGATGACGATGACGTTCTCCAGCCCCTCGACGCCGTCGATCTCCGACAGCAGCTGAGGGACGATGGTGTTCTCGACGTCGGAGGACACGCCCGAGCCTCGGGTCCGGAAGATCGAGTCCATCTCGTCGAAGAACACGATCACTGGGGTGCCCTCTGAGGCCTTCTCGCGGGCTCGCTGGAAGACGAGGCGGATGTGCCGCTCGGTCTCACCGACGTACTTGTTGAGCAGCTCCGGGCCCTTGATGTTGAGGAAGAAGCTCTTGCCGGACTGGCCCGTCTTCTCCGCGACCTGCTTGGCCAGGGAGTTGGCGACGGCCTTGGCGATGAGCGTCTTGCCGCAACCGGGCGGGCCGTACAGCAGCACGCCCTTCGGGGGACGGAGTTTGTGCTCGCGGAACAGGTCGGCGTGCAGGTAGGGCAGCTCGATCGCGTCCCTGATCTGCTCGATCTGCCGCATGAGGCCGCCGATCTCCTCGTAGGAGATGTCGGGGACCTCTTCGAGCACGAGCTCTTCGACTTCGGACTTGGGTATGCGCTCGTAGACGTAGCCGGAGCGAGGTTCGAGCAGGAGCGAGTCGCCCGCCCTGATGGGCTGGCCGACCAGCGATTCGGCCAGTCGCACGACGCGCTCTTCGTCGGCGTGCGAGATGACCAGGGCCCGCTGTCCCTCGTCGAGCAGTTCTTTGAGCATCACGATCTCGCCGACCTCTTCGTAGCCGAGGGCTTCGACCACGTTGAGCGCCTCGTTGAGCATGACCTCCTGGCCACGCCGCAACGAAGTGACGTCGACAGCGGGGCTGACGTTCACCCGGAGCTTGCGGCCTCCGGTGAACACCTCGATCGTGCCGTCTTCTCGGGCCTCCAGGAAGGTGCCGAAGCCGGATGGCGGCTGCGCCAGCCGGTCGACCTCCTCCTTGAGGGCGACGATCTGGTCCCTGGCCTCCTTGAGTGTGGCCACCAGGCGTTCGTTCTGGCCGGTCACGGCCGCCAGATTGGCCTGTGCCTCATGGAGACGCTCTTCGAGGACCCTGGCCTGACGGGGTGACTCGGCCAGCTTCCGCCTCAGCGCGGTGATCTCCTCCTGGAGGAAGGAGACCTGTGTTGAAAGATCAGCGACCTCCCGTTCGCGCTGCGCGGCTCGAGCCTCAGCATCATCGCGAGCTGCCACGCCCCGTCACCTCCTTCCCAGTCGAGGGCGACTACTAAGGACCTTACCTATCTCGGGCCCCTCCGTAACCTGGCCGGGCAGTGTTCGTCGTGTGACATTCAGTATTCGGTGATTAATCCCCAATAGCGCGTTTAATACTCCCAGCATATGAACACGGCCATCTGTTCCCGTGTCACGCACCAACGCACCCTCGTGGCCAAATTGTCATAGTTCTTCGGTCGTCCCCTTCGGTCGTCGACGGCGCGGCGGCGGGGTCACGCCGTCGGCCATGCGGCGGGCGGTGACGAGGAATCCGGTGTGGCCGATCATCCGATGATCCGGTCTCACCGCGAGTCCTTCGACGTGCCAGTCGCGAACCAGGGTCTCCCACGCATGCGGCTCGGTGAAACACCCATGATCGCGAATGGCCTCGACCGTCTTGGACAGCTGGGTCGTCGTGGCCACGTAACAGCAGATCACGCCCCCCGGCGTCAGCGCCTTGGCGGCCGCGTCGACGCACTCCCAGGGGGCGAGCATGTCGAGGATGACGCGGTCGACGTCGACCTCGTCGATCGAGGCCACCAGGTCCCCGGTGACCAGGCGCCAGTTGCCGTCCGTGGGGCCCCCCTTTTCGGACCCGAAGAACTTCTCGACGTTCTTGCGCGCCACGTCGGCGAAGTCCTGGCGCCGCTCGTACGACGTGACGTGGCCCTCGGCGCCGACCGCGCGCAGCAGGAAGCAGGTCAGCGCCCCGGAGCCGACACCGGCCTCGACGACCCGGGCGCCGGGGAAGATGTCGGCCATGCCGACGATCATGGAGGCGTCTTTCGGGTAGATGACGGCCGCGCCGCGCGGCATGGCCAGCGTGTAGTCCTGCAGCAGGTGACGGAAGGCGAGGTAGGAGGTGCCGCCCGAGGAACGCACGACGGAGCCTTCAGGCTGCCCGATCAGCTCGCTGTGCGGGATGGCGCCCTTGTGGGTGTGGAAGACGCCGTCCTCCTTGAGCGTGATCGTGTGGCGCTTGTTCTTGGGGTCGGTGAGCTGCACCTGATCCCCCGCCTGGAAAGGCCCATGCCTGCGGAAACCCATGGCGGCAAGGTTATAGGGCTTTCGGGCGCGTCAGGACGCGCGATATCTATGGGTGATGCTCCCTCACGACGTGATCTCCACCGGTTCCCTGATCCTGCGGCCACCTGTGGAGTCCGACGCCGAGGCGATCGTGACGGCCTGCGACGATCCGGTGTCGGCCAGATTCCTGCCGCTGCTGCCGTCGCCCTACCGGGCCGAGGACGCGCGCGACCATCTCGCCAGGGCCGCGGCCAAGTGGCGGGACGGCGGCGCGGCGTTCGCGATCACCGAGAACGGCCGCTACGCCGGCTCCATCGACGTCAGTCCGCCGGACCGCTGGGGCGTGACCGAGATCGGCTACCTGGTGGCGCCGTGGGCCCGGGGCAGGAACGTCGCGGCCACGGCGGCCAGGGCGGTCACCGACTGGCTGTTCGACCGCAGGATGCGCCGGGTCGAAGTGCAGGCCGAGGTGGAGAACGTCGCGAGCCTGCGGGTGGCGTACAAAGCAGGCTTCCGCGAGGAGGGGCGCAGGCGGGACGCCAAGCAGAGGCGCGACGGCCGGTACGCCGACTTCGTCACGTTCGGCCGGCTCGCGGGCGACGCCGTGGTGGTGGCGGAGCCGTATCTTCCGTTCTTCAAGGGCGGGGAACTCACCGACGGCGTCGTGGTGCTGGAGCCGCTGACCGCCGAGGACGCCATGGACTTCCACCGGATGATGGCCGAGCCGAGCGTGGCTGTCTACTCCGTGGGGCCGCCGGCCACGCTGGAGGACAACGAGCGGCGCTGCCGCTACACCGGCTACTGGTGGGCGTCGGGGCAGCGCGTCGAGCTGGCGATCAGGGACGCGGCGTCGCGGGCGTTCGCGGGGCACGTGCAGCTGACGCAGGTGGTCCCGACGCTGGGGCAGGCGATGATCGGGTACTCGCTGATGCCCTCGCACCGGGGGAAGGGGCTCATGACGCGGGCGGTGCGGCTGCTGGTGGACTGGGCGTTCGCGAACACGCCCCTGCACCGGATCGTGGCGGGCACCGAGGCGGGCAACACGGCCTCGCAGAAGGTGCTGGAACGGGCGGGGTTCGGCCGGGAGGGCGTGCACCGTGAGCTGTTCCCGCAGCCGGACGGCAGCTGGGCCGACGACGTGGCGTGGGCGCGCCTGCGGCAGGACGAGCCCGCGGGCCGGAAATCCTGATTTCCTGTTGAGGTCTGGTCAAGGGCGCCGTCCAGGGCGATAGTCGGGGCACCCGCACGTAAGGGTCGCGTGATCGGGGTACGCGATCTCACCCTCTCCCCACATGGGGGCGCCGCGATGCCATACGACCGTGCCGACGTCGCCATGCGCGAGCTCATCGCCGTGTTCTCCTGCCTGGAGGCGGCGAACCTGATCGACCGGCTCGCACGTACCGCCGCGGCCGTCGCGGGCACCGGGAACGCCGGATTCGTCCAGGTGGACGTGCTGCGCCGGCACGCGTGCTCGATCCACGTGCACACCCCGCCAGGCGATCCGCTGCGCGTGCGGCGGTGGCTGGCGGAGTCGGGAGTGATGAAGGAACTCCTGGCGTCGCCGGGCACGGTACGGCTGGCACGCGACATGTCGGTGGGCGAGCCGGGTTTCCTGTCCATGCGCGTGCCGATGGCGACGCGGGACTCCACCCACCTGTGGGTGGCGGGGCGCGGGTTCGGCGACGGTGACGAGCACCTGGTGAGCCGGTTCGCCACGGCGGCGGGACGGGCGCTGGAGGCCGCCGGGGGCCTGGAGGCCGCGGTGCGCATGTTGCGCGGGGTACGGTCTTTCCGGCCGGTCTAGCGGGAGCCGGCCGTCTTCCGGACAGCCGGGATCTCGGAGATACGGACGACCGGTTGCGGGCCCCAATAGGGCGGGAAAACCGTGCCGCAGCGGCTTCTCCGGCCCGTCACTCGTGAAGATCCTTCGCCTATTCCTCGGCTTTTACCACACTGAGGCTTTTCTCGGATATAGCGCTATAAAGTCTGTGTTCCGCGGCCGGGATCCCCTGCGTGGCCGCCGATCCCGCGTCCGCGCCCCCGTACGCCGCGAACCACACGCGGTGAAGGTTCGAATGCCTCCTACGCGCCCGTCATGGGAGGGAGCGCGCAGGCTCGCGCCCCCGGCAAGGGCGCGAGCGCCAGGCGGCGCGGTGTCAGCCCCGGTGGGCTTCGAAGCGGAGCGTGCGGGACACGCCCACCCGGACGGTCGTGCCCGGGGCGATGGTGACCGGCTCGTTGGGCGGGATGTCGTAGAAGTTGGGGTCGCCGGGCGGCTGGATCTGGGTGCCGTTGACCGAGCCCAGATCCACCAGGTTGACGTCCCATCCGTCCAGCGCCACGCGCAGGTGGCGACGCGAGACCGAGCCGTCGGGACTGGTCACCTTGGCCGGCCTCGCGTTGCCGCCGGCCACCTCGGGCGCGCGCTCCGGGTCGCGGCCGAGGAGGTAGTCGGTCTCCAGGGGCAGTGCCGTGCCGTCGTCGAGGACGAGGACCCCGAGCGCGGGACGCGGCCCTTTGTAGGGGACGAGGGTGCGCTGAACCAGGGCGATGCCGCAGACGGCGCAGTAGGGCACGCGGGGATCGTTGAAGTGGTCGTTCTTGCAGTCGACGCCGTAGACCAGCGGCCGGTCGCCGTGGTCGGGCTGCTGATCCTGCTGGGGCGGGCCGGGCTGGTCGTAGTGCTCCTGCGGGCCGGGCCCAGGCTGGTCGTAGGGGTCTGGCGGCCCCATGTGCTGCTGGACCTGCTGCTCGCCGTTGCCCGAGTGCGCGGGCTCGTCGTAGGGGAACTGCTGCTGCGGCTCGGGCAGGGGCGGCGGCTGCTCCTGCGGCGGGCCGTAGGGCGACTGCTGCTCGTGGGGCGGGCCGTAGGGAGGCTGGTCCTGCGGCGGGCCGTAAGGGGAGTGCTGCTCCGGGGGCGGGCCGTAAGGAGGCTGGTCCTGTGGCGGGCCGAAGGGGGACTGCTGGTCCGGGGGCGTCATGTAGGACGGCTGCTCGACCGGCTGCGGCCCCGAGGGAGGGCCCGGCTGCGGGCCGGAGGTGGCCGGCGGCTGGTCGGCCAGCGGGTAGGGAGGGCGCTCGACCGGCTGCTGCGCGGGCGGCTGGATGAGGTCGGGCTCGATGTGGAGGCCGGTGGCGGGCATCTCGCTGGTGAGCGGCCTGGACACGGCGGGCGCCGAGGGCTGCTCGGAGAAATCGCCCACCAGGCCGCCGCCGTGCACGACGCCGCCGTCGAACCGGACCGCGGGGTGCGGGCTGCCGGCGCCGGGCAGGCTCAGCTCGACGCGCTCGACCGTGCCGGTGACGAGCCGGTCGGCCCACGTCAGGGAGTCGCTCCCGGCCAGCCGCGTCTCGCCTGCCGGGGTGGTGATGGTGGCCGCCGCGGAGCCGCTGACCAGGACCGCCACGCCGTCGCCGACGGAGCCGGCCACCGCGCAGGTGGCCGGGTCGCCCGCCATGTTGGCCGCGAGCACCTGGGCGGCGCGCCGGGCCAGCGCCCGGCCGTCCCCGCCGGACGAGGCCGTCGCGCGCAGCGCCTCGAGCAGGTCGTCGGCGGCGGACTCGCCGGCGTCGCACACGAGCAGCAGCCCGCCGTCGTAGGCGACCAGCCCATTTCCAGGAAGCGGACGCACCACTCCGAAGCCTTGGTCGGTCATGCGTCCTCCCTCATGACGACCGTGCTGCGCTCATTGGTGCCCTCGCTGCGCTCGGTCACTCAACTCTCCTCCCCGGAAGCCGGCGGTATTACGGCACCCGCACTGCCGTGCTGGTCACCAGCCATACGTACCCCGACGACGAGGCCACGTCGCGGCCACCTCGTCTCGATTCGGTGAACCGGTCGACCGTGGCAAACCCCTCAACTGTGCAAGTCTGGCCAAACAGCACACTATCGGCCAGTCATCACATCGCAGAAATCGCCAGAGTCGGCTCCGGCCCACCCGAAACTGCTGGACACGACCCTATCCGGGGGTTGCCGCTTAAACGAGTGGGACAAATCAGACGCCGGAGAAGACCCGGTTCACGTCGGCCGTGGCCAGCACGCCGTAGATCTCGCCGCCGCGCTCCACGAGCAGGTATTCGCTGCCCGGGGCCTCGCGCATGGCGTCGATGAGGGGCTCGCCCTCCAGGTCGGCGGCGAGCACCATGTCGGGCTCGAGCGACTTGGCGAGGGAGGCGACGTTCACCCAGGGGCGGCGGTGCTCGGGCGTGGCCTGGACGGCGGCCTCACTGACGATGGCGAGGGGTCTGCCGTCGTGGTCGACCACGACGATGGCGCCGGCCCGGTGTTCGCCCGCCTGCCGCAGCGCCTCGGCCAGCGGCGTCTCGGCGGCCACGGGAACGGCCCTGCGCGCGAGGGTGCGGGCGTTGACCTGCGGGATCTTGGCCCGGATCTTGGCCACCCGCAGCGACTGGCTGGCGCCGAGCCAGATGAACATGGCCAGCACGATCGGCCACAGCAGGTCGGTGAGGTCGAGCTCGCGCCCGTCGGACAGCGCCGTCGCGACCGGCACGACGACGAGGAGCACGGCCAGCACCCGGCCGCCCCACGCGGCGACGATGGTGCCGGAGCCGGGGTTCTTGGTGAGCTTCCAGACGCCGGCGCGCAGCATCCTGCCGCCGTCGAGCGGCAGCCCGGGCAGCAGGTTGAACACGCCGACGATGAGGTTGGCCACCCACAGCTGCCAGACGAGCGCCTCGGGGATGCCGCCGTCGTTGATCACGTAGATGTCGGCGGCCAGTCCGAGCCCGCCCAGGCCCAGCGAGAGGGCGGGGCCCGCGGCGGCCACGAGGAACTCCTTGCCCGGCGTCGGCGGCTCCTTCTCGATCTCCGACACGCCGCCGAGGAAGTAGAGGGTGATCCTCCGGACCGGCAGGCCGTAGGCCTTGGCCAGCACGCTGTGCGCGAGCTCGTGCAGCAGCACCGAGACGTACAGCAGCACCGCGAACACGAACGCGACGGCGTAGGCGGCCGTGCTGTTCAGCTCGGGCAACATGATCTGCATTCTCGGCCCGACGAGCATGGTGATGAAGGCCGCCACGATGAACCATGTCCACGAGACGTAAACCGGAATGCCGAACGGCTTTCCCATCCGAAGGCCGGAGAACTCCTGTCGCGGGCTCTGCTCGCTCACCGCACTCCTTGACATCCTCGCCGCGGGGAACCCGTCGCGTCGCCCTGCCGGGGGGCCGGGCGACGGTCCGTGTCGCGGACTTCCCGTCGGCACGTGCTGTTGCTGCCTTGATGCTACGCGCCGGATCACGTGATCCTCGTTTCGCGGGCGTTATTCTGTCGGGCTCTTGACCTAGAGTGCGGTGCATGACTTTGACCGAGCCGGCGATCATCGGAGCTCTCTCCCCGTCCCGGGCGGGCGATTTCATGACATGTCCGCTGCTTTACCGCTTCCGCGTGATCGACCAGCTGCCCGAGAAGCCGTCGCAGGCGGCGGTGCGGGGCACGGTGGTGCACGCGGTCCTGGAGCGCCTCTACGACCTGCCGGCGCCGCGGCGTTCCGTGAGCGCGGCGCTGGAGCTGCTGGAGCCGCAGTGGCGGCGGCTGCTCGACGACGACCCGCAATACGGCGAGATGTTCGCCGACGCGGCCGAGCAGGCCGAGTGGCTGGCGCAGGCGCGCGGCATGCTGGAGCGCTACTTCACGCTGGAGGATCCGACGCGGCTCGAGCCCGCCGAGCGGGAGCTCTACGTCGAGGCGGTGCTCGACGGAGGGCTGATGCTGCGGGGCTACGTCGACCGGCTCGACGTGGCGCCGACCGGCGAGGTCAGGGTGGTCGACTACAAGACCGGCAGCGCGCCGGGGCCCGACTTCGAGGCCAAGGCGTTATTTCAGATGAAGTTCTACGCCCTGGTGCTGTGGCGGCTGCGCGGGCAGGTGCCCCGGCTGCTGCAGCTGGTCTACCTGGGGGGCAAGGGCGAGGTGCTGCGCTACGCGCCCGACGAGGCCGACCTGCTGGCCACCGAGCGCAAGGTGATGGCGTTGTGGGCGGCGATCGAGCGGTCGCTGCAGTCGGGCGAATGGCGGGCGCGCAGGAGCCGGCTGTGCGACTGGTGCGACCACCAGGCGCTGTGCCCGGAGTTCGGCGGCACCCCGCCGCCGGTGCCCGACCGCCAGCCCGGCGACACCGTCCGCAGCAGCCGCCGCGCGGCCACCGACGAGCTCTGAGCGCGCGCCCTACGGCACCGCCGCCCGGCACAGTGGGCTCAGAGCACGTGTCCCACGGCACCGCCGCCCGGCACGGAGAGCTCCGAGCGCGCGTCCCACCGCACCACCGCCCGGCACCGGCGAGCTCCGAGCGCGTCCCAGGGTCGCGGCGTGGCCGGGGCGTGCGCGCTAATCCTCCCGAGGGAGGAGGTTGCCTGCTCTGGCCTGGGCCTACAGTGAAGCGGTGCGGATAGACCGAACCAGGTTCCACGACACGGTGCTCGCCGGGGTGGTGGCCGCGGCGTCGGTGGCGCTGTTCGTGCTCTACGACCCCGGACGGCTGCCGTCCGGTGGCCTGGCGGTCGACGGCATGCGCGAGCCCGATCCGTTCGGTGTTCTGCTGGTGCTGCTGGCGTGCGTCCCCGTGGCCGTGCGCAGGCGGTGGCCGCTGGCGGCGTTGTGCGCGGGGCTGGTGCCGGAGACGCTGCTGACCGCGTTCGGATACAGCACCGGGGTGCCGGGCCTGTCCGGGCTGGTGCTGCTCTACTCCGTGGCCTCCAACCGGGGCCTGGCGATGGCGCTGGGCGGGTTGCTGATCTCGGTGCTGGCGTACACCCTCGGCGCCGCGTCGGGCCCGCCCAGGGCGACGAGCCTGAGCGACCACGTGGTGGTGGCCATGGTGCTGGTCTCGGTGTGGGGGGCGGGCCGGAGCCTGCGGCTGCGCCGGGCGTACATGGAGGAGCTCAGGGGCCGTGCGGCGCGGCTGGAGCGGGCGCGCGCGGCCGACACGCGGGCCGCGCGGGCCGAGGAGCGGTCGAGGATCGCCCGCGAGCTCCACGACGTCGTCGCCCACCACGTCAGCGTGATGACCGTGCAGGCGGCCGCGGCGCGCAAAGTGCTGTCCTCCGACCCCGGCCTGGCCCGCGAGGCGCTGACGGCGATCGAGCACACCGGCCGGATGGCCATGTCCGAGATGCGCAACATCGTCGGCGTGCTGCGCACCGACGCCCGTGCCGAGCTGGGCCCGCAGCCGGGCATGGACGACCTGCCCGCGCTGGTCGAGCAGATGCGTGAGGCCGGGCTGCCCACACGGCTGATCGTCGAGGGCGAGCCGCCGCCGCTGCCCGCCGGGGTCGACCTGGCCGCCTACCGGCTGGTCCAGGAAGGGCTGACGAACAGCATGCGGCACGCGGGCGCCGGGGCGAAGGCGGTGGTGACGGTCCGCCACGCGCCGCACGAGCTGGACGTACGCGTGGCCGACGACGGCAAGGGCGTGGCAGGGGCGCCGGCGCGGCCCGGTCATGGCTTGGTGGGCATTCGTGAAAGGGTTGCCCTCTATGGTGGAATCCTCAGCGTCGGTCCGCTACCCGGGGGCGGTTTCGAAGTGCGGGCGAGATTCCCGTTGAAGGACGGCCAATGACGATCAGAGTGCTGCTGGTGGACGACCAGCCGCTGCTGCGTACGGGATTCCGCCTGATTCTCGAGGCCGAGCCCGACATCACAGTGGTGGGCCAGGCCGGCGACGGCAAGGGCGCGCAGGAGCAGACGCGGGCGCTGCTGCCCGACGTGGTGCTCATGGACATCCGGATGCCGGGGGTCGACGGCATCGAGGCCACCCGCAGGATCGTGCGGGAGGCGGCGCCGTCGGCGCACGTGCCGAAAGTGCTGGTGCTGACGACGTTCGACCTGGACGAGTACATCGTGGAGGCCCTGCGCTCCGGCGCCTCCGGGTTCCTGCTGAAGGACGTGCCACCCGACGAACTGGTGCAGGCGATCCGGGTGGTGGCGGCCGGTGACGCGATCGTGGCGCCCAGCGTCACGCGGCGGCTGCTCGACCGGTTCGCCGCGCGGCTGCCGCCCGCCCACGAGCAGGCCACCCCCGCACGGCTCGACCGCCTGACCGAGCGGGAGCTGGAGGTGCTGCGGCTGATCGCGAAGGGCATGTCCAACGCGGAGATCGCGGCCAAGCTCGTGGTGAGCGAGACCACGGTGAAGACGCACGTCGGCAACGTGCTGACCAAGCTGGGGCTGCGTGACCGGGTGCAGGCCGTGGTGCTGGCGTACGAGACGGGGTTGATCACACCAGGCGCCATGCCCTGACGCCCGGTCCCCGCTCCCCGCCCTGACACCCGCTCCC
>NZ_SMKO01000269.1 GCF_004348685.1 Nonomuraea deserti
CCCCGCCACCGGTGGTATCACCGTCGCGGACGCCACCCGTAACAACCTGCGCAACCTCACCGTGCGGTTCCCCACGGGAGCGCTGACCGTCCTCACCGGCGTCGCGGGTTCGGGCAAGTCCAGCCTCGCCGGGGAACTGGTGGCCCAGCACGACGCGACCGTGATCGACCAGAAGCCGGTCAGCACCAGCCGCCGCTCCACCCCGATCACCTACACCGGCGTCGCACCCGCGATCCGCAGGCTGTTCGCCAGGCGCAACGGCGTTCCCGCCGCCCTGTTCAGCGCCAACTCCGAGGGCGCCTGCCCCGACTGCGGCGGGCTCGGCGTCATCTACACCGACCTCGCCTTCATGGACGGCCAGGAGGTCGGCTGCGAAACCTGTCACGGCCGCCGCTTCACGCCGGAGGTCCTCGCCCACACCGTGAACGGACTGTCGATCGCCGACGTCGACGACCTCACCGTCGACCAGGCCGTGGACCGGCTGCCCGACCAGGGCGTCGCCCGCGCCCTGCGGCAGCTCTCCGCCGTCGGACTGGGCTACCTGCGCCTGGGGCAGTCGCTGAGCACGCTGTCGGGAGGGGAGTGCCAGCGCGTCAAGATCGCGAAAGAGCTCCGCGAGGCCAGGCAGCCCACCGTCTACGTGCTCGACGAGCCCACCACCGGACTGCACATGGACGACATCGACACGCTCCTGCACGTCCTCGGCGACCTCGTCGAGCACGGCCACACCGTCGTCGTCATCGAGCACAACCTCGACGTCATCCGCCAGGCCGACTGGCTCATCGATCTCGGCCCGGGACCCGGCCGGCACGGCGGGACCATCCTCTTCGAAGGCCACGTCGCCGACCACACCGACCGGACGACCCCCACCGGCCGCGCCCTCAGCTGAGCATTCCCTATCTCCGGAAAGTGCATTCACAAATTCATGGGCCCGCCGCAGGAAGGCGGGATGTACGCGGCCCGTTATTTCGGCGCCTGTGGATCCTGGGACGGTGTGTGGCTTCTGATGAACCAGCCGAGCCGACTTCTGGAAAACATCGGGAGCAAGGCTTTCGAAAGCGCCGATGTGCGTCGATAGTGGGGAGGTCGGCCTCCGGTCATTGATTCCTGGACACAGGGGGAAGGAAGTCCATGCCCAATTACGAGGAGCTCAAAGGCAGGATCTATTCGGAAATCCAGGCGCTGCAAGCTCGCACACAGGCGGCGAAGGAGCTGCAAGGTCACTTCGGTGAAGGCGGCTGGGACGAGAGTGAGATCGGCGTCCTCAGCGGCTATCACGACAGTGCTGCAAAGTGGAATGCGAACCTGTCGCGACTGCTGAACGTGGTGGAGGAGCGGGAAAAGCGAAGGCCCTCAGCACCCCCCAGCTTCGATCCCGAGCGGTTCGCCACAGAACTCGACAAGGTCGCTAGACGCCTGGAGGTCGCTCAGGAGGAGCTGGCGGAGCAGACGGCGATCGCTCAGGAGGAGTTGGCGAGGCGGCTGGCCACCGCCCAGGAAGCTCTCAAAGAGGAGAGCATCCAATTGCTGAGCCATTTACACGATTCCGTCAAGGTAGCTGGGCGGCCTGCTCATTCCGACCCCGAGCCGGAACGGAGTCCGGTCCGGCCCGACGAGGCCCGGAACGATGAACCGCCGGAAAATCCGGACCCCTGGAGCAAAAGTTAGGTCGCGCGTCCTTAGGTGGATACTGCAGATCCGGAAAGTGCTCTTACCGGGCGGGAGGAGCAGACGGCTGAACGGTCGCGCTCGTTGACCGCCGCCGTGAATCGTCCGCAAGGCCAAGGGCGTTGCGGACGATTGCGCGTGACGCCGGGACGTCATGCGGCCGCGTGGTGCCGGTGGCCGGGGGCGCCGGCCGGTGTCGGGCCGGGCTCCGCGGCCAGGGCCCGGAGTTGGTCGGCGAAGGCGAGGGCCTGCTCGGCCGTCAGGCGCGGCTCGGCGCCGACATAGAAGACCACGATGTCGCCCGCGGGCGATCGCACGGCGTTGAAAGGAGTCATGATGCCGACGATTCTGTCCGACACGACCGACAGTTTCGGGTGCGCGGGCTCAGACGACGTCGAAGCTGGCCATCATGGCCATGTCCTCGTGTTCGAGGTTGTGGCAGTGCAGGACATAACGGCCTCGGTAGCCGGTGAAGCGCACCAGCACCTCCACCACCTCGTAGGGCCGGACGTCGACAGTGTCCTTCCAGCCGGCGTCCGTGAGGGCCGGCGGGCGCCCGTTGCGGCGGTACACCTGGAAGTGCCCGAGATGGACGTGGACGGGGTGGTGGAAGTCGCTGGTGAACGTCCAGAGCTCGGTGCTGCCGAGCCGCGGGGTGGCCCAGCGCCTCCGCCGGGTCGAAGGGGCGGCCGTTGATCGTCCGCCAGCCCCCGGTAGACCTGTGGGCCCGTGAAGTCCATGCGGTGGTCGTGGTACCAGAGGGTCGCGGCCGGCTGGCCGAGCGGGTACTCGTGCACGAACCTGCCGGTGGTCAGCCGGCCGTGGGCCACGTGGGACCCGGGGGGCGAAGTGGGCGGCGTGCTTCTCGGGGACGACCAGATGGGTCGATAGCCGTCCGAGCGCGGTGGGGTGACGCCGCCGTGCAGATGTGTCGCCGTCGGCACCGGCAGGGCGGTCGTGAACGGCCGGGGAAGCGGCAGCCGGCTCGCGAGCACGGCTCCGGCGCGTTCGGCGGTCAGCCGCCCGCACCCGGGGATCGCCAGGGCCGCCGCACCCGCTCCGGCCAGTCCGAGGAACCGGCGGCGCGACAGGGCGCTCATGAGCCGTCCCCGCCGGGCCGCGAGCGGCGTACCCGCAGGCCCGGCGACCAGGTCGCGATCACCATCGCGACCGGCGCCGGCGGCGGGTCATCGGGACGTGGTCGACAGTCGATGTCGACATTCGACGTACGCCGCTACGTCGGATGTCGACATCGCAGGTGGCACCCACGTCTGAGGACGGCCACCGGACCCCCGGCTACGCTGCGGTGTTGGGACACGACGGGACATCTTCACCGACGGCGCTCTGGCCGCCGTCATGACCCTCTTCATCGCCGTGGCGATCACCTCCGACCTCGGCGGCAGCCGCGGGCCGGAGCCGTCCGCCTACATGTTCGCCGCCGGGCTCGGCCTGCTCATGCTGGTCCGCCGCCGGCATCCGGTGCTCGCCCTGGTGGCGACCGGCGTCGGCATCCTCGGCTACCACGCGGTCGGCTATCCCCTGTCGGGCTCGCCGTGCCGGTCGCCGCCGCGCTCTACTCGGCGGCCGAGCACGGCAGGCCCAGGCTCGCCATGGGAGTCGCCGTCGCGCTGCTCGCCATCTCCAACTCCTTCCGCCTGCGCCAGGGCGAGGAGCTCGGCTATCTGGTCGGCTACGAACCGGCGTGGAGCGTGGCGCTCATGGCGGCGGCGATCGCTCTCGGCGACAACGTGTGCAACCGGCGGTGCCGGCAGGCCGCACCCCGAGGACACGACCCGCTACCACCTGGCCACCCGCCCCGACCTCCCGTACGCCGTCGAAGCGTCCGACATCGTCAAACGCGGGCGCTACCACTATCTGTTCGCCTCCTATGACGGGTGCTGCGCCGGCGTCGACAGCACGTACAAGATCAGGTTCGGCCGCTCGACCAGCCCCACCGGCCCGTACGCCGACCGCGCGGGCGTCCCGATGCTGTACGGCGGCGGCACCCTGCTCCTGGAGACCCACGGCCGCCACATCGGGCCCGGCGGGGCAGAGCATCATGCGCGACAGGGGCGGCGACGTGCTCGTCTACCAGTACTACGACGCCGAGGACAACGTCACCCCGAAACGCGGCTCAACCGGCTCGGCTCGGACCGCGAAGGCTGGCCGTACGTGAGGTGACGAAACCCCCGCGGCGCCTGGAGGCCCGGGCGCCGCGGTCCCCGCTGATCGGGTCAGCCAAGGTCCTCCAGGACGCGCTCGGCCCTCTCCGCGACGAAGGACGCGTCGAGGGGCTGCTGGAAGCCGGCCGCGTGTGTCTCGAGGTCGCCGATGATCTGCTGCGCCTGGCGCCGGGCGTCCAGTTGCGCCGCCCGGAGCGCGTCCCTGATCGCGGCGGCGACGGTGCTCCGGTCCAGGCGCATGCAGCGGGCGCTCACCGTGAGGTCGATGATGTGCCCCGTCGGGCCGGCGACCGCGCGGACGAGCCCGTCGGCGGCCTCGCCGGCGCCCGTGATCTCCTGGAGTCTCAACTGCGCGTCGCGGACCTTCCGCAGCACGCCCTCCGCCTGCGCCGACATTCGCGCCATGAACTCGCGGTCTTCTTCGATGGATGATGGCTGCACGGTCCGCGGCTCCTCCACTCGACATCCGACAGGCCATCGTGCCGGATCCCGCCTGCCGTCCCCGACACTTGAACGTTCCTCGAAGTGTCGGTGGCGTGCCGGTGAGTCCTTCTACCCTCTCCGGGTGGACGCGGGATACAAGATGGAGCCGGACTCCTTGGTCGCTGCTTCCAGCCACATGGAGGGGCACGCCGAGGAGTTCTTGGCGGCAGTGGAGCGCCTGCGGGGCCGAGGGCTCGCGTGGGCGGACGACGGGCTGATCGAGGGCTTCGTTGAGGCCTGCGACCAGGGGATCCGGGATTGGGTCGAGGTGCTCGCCGCCCAAGGGGGAGCGCTTCGAGCGACCGGCATGGGTCTCTGCGTCACGGCGGCGACCGCCCGCGGCGGCGATAAGGCTGCGGCTGACGCCGTCGCGGGCAGTACGGGGGACACGACGTGAGCGTGACCATTCCGCCGGTCGTGGACGCGGTCGCCGAATGGGCGGGCATCCACTTCCCGAACGTCGATGAGGACGCCATCGTGGCGACCGCGCGGGACCTGCGCGTCGTCAACGCCTACGCAGAGTCCTCGGCGCAGGACTCCGACGCCACCATGCGGCCGGCGGTCAACGCCTATCAGGGCGCTGGCGGCGCCGAGCTCGCGAGCTTCTGGCAGCAGACCGGTGGCGGCGAAGCGGGCCACCTCCAGCGGGCGGCGAACACAGCCGGGCACGCCCCGCCCCTGCTGGAGGGCGCGGCGAACATCGTCTCCGCGGGCAAGGTGGCGGCGGCCGCGCAGGTGCTGAGCCTGGCCCAGGTCGCCCCGGCGCTGCTGGCCGGCGGCGCCGCCGGAGCCGGCCTGGCGATGGCCAGGATCCTCGCCACCCGGCGGGCCGTCCACCAGATCGACAACCAGGTCAGGCACACGGTCGGCGACCGGCTGGCGAACCTGGTGAGGGAGCGGGTCAGCGTCCCGCTGCGCGAGCTGCTGCCCAGGATCACCAGGCCGAACGGCGGCATGGCGGATCTCGCGGGGGCCAACGGCGCCCGGATCCGGGCCACGGGTCTCCCGCGTGACCCTTACGCGACCGGCGGCACGCCAGGGCCCAGCACGATGGCCATGGGCAACAAGAGAGGCTCCGGCGGCTACTCGGACCACGCGAGGAAACGGCAAGGAGAGCGCGGCGTGAGCGACGATATGGTCGACCAGGCCATCGAGACCGGAAAGAAACAGTCGGGCAAGACGCCGGGCACGACCTTCCACAAGGGCAAGAACGTCTGGGCGGTCACCGACGACAAGAGCGGCCGGGTGGTCTCCACCGGCTGGCTGGGCAGGAGAAAGAAGTAAACTTGCGGATCGAATATGACAAGGAAGCCGACATCGCCTACGTCTACGTCGCCGACCTGATCAGGGAGGGCGAGGCGGCGACGCAGGTTCTGGTCGAGGCGGACGAGCTGCGCGGTGACGTCGTCCTTGATCTCGACGAGAACGGGTTCCTGATCGGCATCGAGATCCTCGGAGCCTCACGCGTGCTGCGTCCCGCCCAGCTCGGGAGATAGCTGTGTCCGAGCCGGACGCGGCCATCGGCCGGCTGGAGTCGCTCACGGGCACGGGGGAGTCCCCCGGGGGACGGGCGCGGGCGGTCGTGAGCGCCGGTGGCCTGGTGGAGGAGATATCCCTCGGCCCGCGAGCCATGCGGATGACCAGCCAGGAACTCACCGCTGAGGTGCTCGCGGCGGTGGAGGGGGCGCGGACGGACGAGCGGCGCAAGGCTCAGCAGGTGATGAGCGAGGCGCTGGGCGAGGCGATCGCGCCCGACGAGCTCGACCCGGACAAGGTCGCGGCACGCCTGGCCCGGATGCTCGCCTCCGTCGAAGCCCTTCGCCCTTCCGGACAGGTCTGACCTGGAGCGATCTCTTCAGCGCCGGAGCCACCGGTGGGCGGGCAGGTCGATCGGCTCAGTCGATGAGCGTGCTCTGGTCGACGTTCTCCATGCGGGCGTAGAGGACCTGCTCGTTGATCTCCAGATTGTTGATCAGGGGCAGGGCGGCGGCGAGGCCGTGGCCCACCAGCTCGTCCGCCGTCCCGCCGTACTCGATCCGCAGCGAGCTCGCAGCTCGCCCGCCAGTTCCTCGCGCACGCCGGCGACGATCTGGAGGACGTCGGCGGCCGGGGTCGCGGCGGCGGCGGACAGCCGCATGGACGCCACGGCCGCTTCCCGGCGCAGCATCACGTCCCCGGGATGACGACGAACGTGACCGGACCCCGACGGCCCCTTACCCGTCAGACCGCCGGTGGCGTGCTCTACCAGCGGTGGTGCACCTGAGGGCGGATCAGGTCGTCGTAGACGGAGCGGACGGCCTCCAGGGTCGCGGCGTCCAGCGGGGGCAGGTCCGCGGCGGCGGCGTTCGCGGTGGCCTGGGCCGGGTTGCGGGCGCCGGGGATGACCACCGAGACGCCCTCCTGGTCGAGGATCCAGCGGAGCGCGAACTGGGCCATGCTCGCCCCCGGCGGCACCAGCGGAGCCAGGCGGCGGACCGCCTCCAGGCCGGTGGCGAAGTCGACGCCAGAGAAGGTCTCGCCGACGTCGAACGCCTCCCCGTGGCGGTTGAAGGCGCGGTGGTCGTCGGGCGAGAAGGTGGTGTGCTCGTCGTAGCGGCCCGACAGCAGGCCGCTGGCCAGCGGGACACGGGCGATGATGCCCACCCCGGCGGCTCGGGCGGCGGGCAGGACCCGCTCCAGCGGCTTGAGCCGGAAGGCGTTGAGGATGATCTGCACGGTCGCCACGCCCGGCCTGGCGATCGCGGTCAGCGCCTCCTCGCAGGTCTCCACGCTCACGCCGTACGCGGCGATCCTCTTCTCGGCCACCAGCGTGTCGAGGGCGTCGAACACGGCGTCCGACGAGTAGACCGGCGTCGGAGGGCAGTGCAACTGCACCAGGTCGAGCGTGTCGACGCCGAGGTTGCGGCGGGAGCGTTCGTTCCAGGCGCGGAAGTTGGACATCATGTACGTGGCGGGGATCTGCTCCAGCCGCCGCCCCATCTTGGTGGCCACGGTCAGCCCGGGACGATCCTGGACGAAGCGGCCGATGATCTGCTCGCTGCGCCCGTCGCCGTAGACGTCGGCGGTGTCGATGAACGTGACCCCGCTGTCCACGGCCGCCTCGAGGGTCGCGCGGGCCTCATCCTCGCTGACCTCGCCCCAGTCGGCGCCGAGCTGCCATGCGCCGAGGCCGACCACGCCGACCTGCCGGCCGGTACGTCCCAACACGCGGTGTTCCATGAACCGTCCTCCGTTACGGGTGCCTGGGGATCCAGTGTCCCGTATGGCGTCCACCCGGCGGGACGGTGGTGACCGCCGCATTCCGGCACGGATGCCCCCCGCTACGCTGAAAGCCATGATTCGCCCCGCCACACCCGCCGACGTGCCCGTCATCGCCATGCTGATCCGCGAACTCGCCACGTACGAGAAGGCCGAGCACGAGGTGCGGGTGACCGAGGAGCAGTTGCGCACGGCGCTGTTCGGCGACGCGCCCGCCGTGTTCGCGCACATCGCCGAGCACGACGGCGAGGTGGCCGGGTTCGCCCTGTGGTTCCTGACCTTCTCGACGTGGAAGGGCGTGCACGGCATCTACATGGAGGACCTTTACGTACGCCCCGAGCACCGCGGCGGCGGCCACGGCCGGGCGCTGATGGGCGAGCTGGCCGGTATCTGCGCGGAACGCGGATACGAGCGGCTCGAATGGGCGGTGCTCGACTGGAACGAGCCGGCCATCGGCTTCTACGAGAATCTCGGCGCGGTGCGCCAGGAGGAATGGCCGCACTACCGCCTGAGCGACGCTCCGCTGCGGCGCCTGGCTGATCGGCCTTCCTGAGCGGTCCTCCTGAGCGGTCCTGCTGACCGGCGGCGCGCGGTCACGCAGGTCACGGAGTGTGATGTGACCTGCGTGACCTCCGCGTCACACGCCTGCGTGGGTCCTGGCGCGAGTCCCCGCCTGCTCGTACGTCTCGGACTCGGGCCCTTCGAGCTCGCGGTGGGTCTCCTCGATGCGGAGCGCCACCCCGAGCGCGAAGAACGACGGCGCCCACTCGCCGATGAAGATGCCCCAGCGGTCGGCCCTGTCGATGCCCGACGCCTCCATCTTCTTCGACATGAACCAGGTCGCGAAGGACATGGCGATCGACGCCACCCCCGCGGTGTACATGTGGCCCGACTTTATCCCCATATGGTGAAGCTTCTTGATCATGTTTCTCCCCCCTTGCTGGAGTGCTGTTACCCGGAGGGGGACGTGATAAGCGATCATTTCCAGCATGTTTCCGCCGTGACACATGTGCGTGGCGTGTTACCGAGGTGAATCACCCGTAACGAACGCACAGCGACGGACCGTCAACGTGCGTAACGCGCCATTCCTAGCTTGGAGATCCCGGACGCCGAGCGTAGGAGAGGTCGATGGCGCGCTGGATCGCCGACTGGCACCCCGATGACCCAGCCTTCTGGGCGAGATCAGGCAGGCGGGTCGCGCGGCGCAACCTGATCGTCTCGATCGTCGCCGAGCATCTCGGCTTCACCGTGTGGACGGTGTGGAGCATCGTCGCCACGCGGATGGGGTTGTACGAGTTCTCCACCGACCAGCTGTTCTGGCTGGTCGCGCTGCCCAACCTGGTCGGCTCGGTGCTGCGCGTCCCCTACACGTTCGGCCCCGCGAGGTTCGGCGGGCGCACCTTCACCGTGGTCAGCGCCCTGCTGCTGCTCATCCCCGCCGCGCTGCTCGGCGTGGCGGTCAACGACCCTGGCACGCCGTACTGGCTCTTCCTGGTGATCGCGGCCCTGGCCGGGCTGGGCGGCGGGAACTTCGCCTCGAGCATGGCCAACATCACCTACTTCTACCCCCGCGACAAGCAGGGCGTCGCGCTCGGGCTGAACGCGGCGGGCGGCAACATCGGCGTCAGCTCGGTCCAGCTCGTCATGCCGCTGGTGATCGGCTCGCTCGGGCTGGCCGCCGCCGGGTGGTTCTGGATCCCGCTCATCGTCGTGTCGGCCGCCTGCGCCTGGTTCTTCATGGACAACCTCGCGAGCGCCAGGGCCGAGCCGCGCGAGCAGCTCGCCGTCGCCGGCCGGGCCCAGACCTGGATCATGTCGTTCCTGTACATCGGCACCTTCGGCTCGTTCATCGGCTACTCCACGGCCTTCCCGCTGCTGAGCGCGAACCTGTTCGACTCCGGCGCCCCGTACGCCGCGGTGGCCTTCATCGGGCCGCTGATCGGCTCGCTGGTCAGGCCGGCGGGCGGCTGGCTGGCCGACCGGTTCGGCGGCGCCCCCGTCACGCTGTGGAACTTCGCCGCGATGGGCGGCGGCGTGCTGCTGGTGTGGCTGGCCGGCACGTCCGGCGACTTCTGGCTGTTCTTCCTGGCCTTCCAGACGTTGTTCCTCACCGCCGGCATCGGCAACGGCTCCACGTACCGCATGATCCCGGCCATCTTCCAGGCCAAGGCCGTGGCCGAGCGCGGCGAGAGCGAGCAGGCCCTGCTGTACGGCAAGCGCCAGGCCTCGGCCGCCATCGGCATCATCTCGGCCGTCGGAGCGCTCGGCGGGTTCCTGATCAACCGGGCGTTCGGGATGTCGTTCGCCGCGGCCGGCACCCCCGCCCCCGCGTTCCTCGCCTTCGGCGCCTTCTACGTGTCCTGCGCCGCGCTGACCTGGTGGTGCTACACGCGCAAGGCCGGCGCCTCCGTGATCGGGAGCCTCGCCCATGCCCGGGTCTGACGTGACCGCGACGCACTGCCCGTACTGCGCGTTGCAGTGCGGCATGGAAATCGGCCCCGGACCGGGCGGAGGGCTGGCCATCACCCCCAGGACCGACATCCCGGCCAACGCCTCGGGGGCTCTGTGCCAGAAGGGGTGGACGGCGGGTGAGCTGCTCACCAACGGCGAGCGCCTGACCACCCCGCTCCTGTACGGCGAGCCCGTCGCATGGGAGACCGCGCTCGACCACGTGGCCTCGCGGTTGTCCGCCCTACGCGCCGAGCACGGCCCCGACGCCGTGGCCGTGTTCGGCGGCGGCGGCCTGACCAACGAGAAGGCGTACTCGCTGGGCAAGTTCGCCAGGGTCGCGCTCGGCACCAGCCAGATCGACTACAACGGCCGCTTCTGCATGTCCTCGGCGGCGGCCGCCTCGACCAGGGCGTTCGGCATGGACCGGGGGATGCCGTTCCCGATCACCGACCTGGCCGGGGCCGACGTGGTGCTGCTGGCCGGGGTGAACGTGGCCGAGACCATGCCGCCGTTCCTGCGGCACCTGTCAGGGCCGCGGCTGGTCGTCATCGACCCGCGGCGGACCAGGACCGCCAAGGAGGCCTGGCTGCACCTGCAGCCCGCGCCCGGCACCGACCTGGCGCTCGCCCTGGGAATGTTGCACCTGGTCATCGCCGACGATCTCGTGGACGGCGAGTACGTCGCCGCGCGGACCGCGGGGTTCGAGGAGGTGCGTACGTCGCTGGCCGGCTGGTGGCCCGAACGGGTCGAGCGGATCACCGGCGTGCCGGTTCACCAGATGCGGCAGGCGGTCAGGGCGCTGGCGGCCGCCGGCAACGCCTACGTCCTGACCGGACGCGGCGCCGAGCAGCACGCCAAGGGCACCGACACGGTGAGCGCGTTCATCAACCTGGCGCTGGCGCTGGGCCTGCCCGGCAGGCACGGCTCCGGGTACGGGTGCGTGACCGGGCAGGGCAACGGGCAGGGCGGGCG
>NZ_SMKO01000026.1 GCF_004348685.1 Nonomuraea deserti
GGGTTGAGATGGTTCGGGCTGATCCGGCATGCGGGCCTCGTTCATGGCGTCTGCGGTCTCCCCGGCCTGCGCCTGCTCCCAGAGCCTCCGCCACTCGCGCCTGACCCGCTCAGGATCGCGGCCTAGCCGGTCGACCGCCAGAACGCGGACGAACTCCCACGTCGTCTCCCAGCTCGGCAGCGCGCTGCCCCGGGCGGCGGCCGCCAGCGACGACTTCGAGGCCGCCGCGCCGAGGCGGCCGGCCATGTCGGCGAACGACGGGTCGCCCGCCTCCTCCTTGAGCTCCCAGAGGCGGTGGGCGAGCAGGGCGACGGGACCGGCGCCAGGGTCAGGCCGGATCGGCCGGCGCCCTCGCCGGGATCCCGTGCCTTCGTCCTGCGGTCCGGAGGACTCCGCCATCCCACCCCTGCTTCGGTCGAGCGCCCGTGCGGCTGCAGAACCGCACCACGTCCAGACTGAACGAGGCTATCAAAGGTGTCCTGGTCGGACCGATCCCTGGCGGGGGCCTCTCCGGTGCGGGCCCCGGCCGGGTGGATGCCACCGCGAATCCACTCGGCCGGGGCCCCGAGGCGCCTCGGCGGCGAGCGCCCAGGCGATCATTGGCGGCATGTCAGCCGCAGTGGCCGACCTCCTTGACGGTCTGCACGGTCGGGTGGGGGCCCTTGAACTTCTTCCTGTCGTAGTCGCCCCCGCGCACCCAGACGCAGTCGTCCACGGCCTGCGCGACGCGGACCTTGATGCCCCGCGAGTGCTTGCAGCGGTTGTGGAAGTAGACGGTGACGCTGCGGATGCCGTCGTCGCCGTAGGAGTAGGTGAAGCACCTGGTCTTGCCGCGCACGACGTCGAGGGCTCCCGCCTGGGACTGCGCGGAGGCCGCCGGGCCCGCCGTGGCGGACGCCGGAGCGGCCGTCGCCGAACAGGTGAGCATGGAAGCCGCCACGGATGCCGCCGCGAGCGCCGCCTTCGTACGAATGCGCATGAGAATTTCCCCCAGTTGCCGTTGCGGTGCTTTCCTCCAACACTTTTGCCCGCCGCCCCCGCTGGTGCCAAGCCATCAATGTCCGAACATTATCCAGTGGACGTTGGACAATTGAATGCGCTGGTCAGAGCGGCATGATGAAGGAATGGGCGAGTCTCATGAATGGCGTGCGGTTCACGGGAATTCGCCGTACGGGCTGCTCCCGCGGGGCGTCAGCCGGTGGGGGACGCGCACCTCTCTCGGCTCGCCCGTGGCGCCGGCGAGGCGGTCGGCGAGCAGCGACACGGCCGACTCGGCGATCAGCGCCTTGCCGGGGGAGACCGTCGACAGGGACGGCGTGGCGAAACGGCCGTCCTCGATGTCGTCGAAGCCCATCACCATGACGTCCTCCGGCACCCGGTATCCGCGCGAGAGCAGCGTGCGCAGGGCGCCGAGCGCCAGGGCGTCGTTGAAGCAGAAGACCGCGTCGGGCGCGTCCGGTCCCAGCAGCGCCGCCATCGCCTCGGCCCCGCCCGTCCGGTGCCACGCCGGGGCGTGGGCGATGAGCGACGGGTCCGCCGCCAGACCGCACGCGGCCAGCGCCTGCCGGTAGCCCTTCAGCCGCAGGCGCGCGGTCGCCGCCGAGGGCGCGCGCTGGGCGCCGAGCGCCGCTATCCGGCGCCGCCCCCGCTCGGCCAGGTGGAGGGTGGCCGCGCGGGCGGCGGCCACGTTGTCGATGCCGACATGGTCGTACGGCGCTCGCCGGCCGACGCGCTCGCCCAGCAGCACCATGGGCGTGTGGTCCTCCCGGCCGGCCAGGTCGCGGTGGGTGAGGGCGAGCGGGCTGAACAGCAGGCCGTCGATCAGGTGGGACCGGATGCCCCCGACGACGAGGCGCTCCTTGCCCGGGTCGCCCTGGGTCTGGTCGACGAGCACGGTCCAGCCCCGCCGGTCGGCGGCGGAGATGACGTGGGTGGCCAGCTCGGCGAAGTAGGGGTTGTCCAGGTCGGGCACGGCCAGGGCGACCACGCCGGAGCGGCCCGACCGCAGGTTCCTGGCCGACAGGTTGGGCCGGTAGGACAGCTCGGCGATGGCGGCCTCCACCCGTGCCCTGGTGACCGCGCTCACGTGCGGATGGCCGTTGACCACGTTGGAGACGGTCTTGATGGACACCCCAGCGCGCTCCGCGACGTCCTTGAGCCTTGCCCGCACCCCGGCCCCCTTCCGCTGCCGACGACCTTACAAGGCCCGGTTTACAACGCTGTAACGACTTTCGCCATGCCTGTTTACAACGTTAGAACCCACGATGTAGAACGGGGCAACATCACATGGGCAGGAGTGATTCACATGTCCCTGGAGAGCCTGACCCGGCGACGCGCGCTCGGCCTCGGCCTCGGCCTCGGCGCGACGGTGCTCGCGGGATGCGGCGGGGGCGGCGGCCCGAAGCAGGCGGCCCAGCAGTCGAGCGGGCCGGCCACGGCGGCGCCCACCAGCTACACGGGCCCCACGGTGTCCCTCGCCTTCTGGAACGGGTTCACCGGCGGCGACGGGCCCTTCATGAAGCGGCTCGTCGAGCAGTTCAACAGCGCCCACCCGAACATCAAGATCACGATGAACGTCTATCAGTGGTCCGACTACTACGCGAAGGTGCCCGCGGCGGTGTCCGCCGGGCGGGGGCCCGACCTCGGCATCATGCACGTCGACAGCGTGGCCACCAACGCCGCCCGGCAGGTGGTGCTGCCGCTCGACGACGTGGCCACCTCGCTCAGCCTGACCGAGGCGGACTTCTCGCCGCCCGTCTGGCAGGCCGGCGTCTACAAGGGCGCGCGCTACTCCATCCCGCTCGACGTGCACCCGCTCGGCATGTTCTACAACAGGACCGTCCTGTCCAAGGCGGGGCTCGACCCGGACAATCCGCCCAAGACGGGCGAGGAATACCTGGCCGCGCTGGAAGCCCTGAAGAAGGCCGGCGTGCAGGGCCACTGGGCCACGCCGTTCCCCTTCACCGGGAGCATGCAGTTCGGCAGCCTGCTCCACCAGTACGGCGGCCGGCTGTTCGCCGACGACGCCGGCGTCTCCCGCTTCGCCGAGGAGCCCGGCGTGCAGGCGCTGACCTGGCTCGTCGAGCTGGTCAACAAGGGCTACAGCCCGAAGAACGTGGGCCAGGACGCCGACTTCATCGCCCTGCAGAACGGCAAGGCCGCCTTCAACTGGAACGGCATCTGGTCCATCAACACGCTCCGGGAGCACAAGGACCTGGAGTGGGGCGTGGCGCCGCTGCCGCAGATCGGCACCGAGCCCGCCGCATGGGCCGGCTCGCACCAGTTCGTGATCTTCAAGCAGCGCCGGCCCGACCAGAACAAGCTGACCGCCGCCAAGGTGTTCATCAACTGGATCAGCGGTCACTCCATCGAGTGGGCCAAGGCCGGGCAGGTGCCCGCGCGCAAGACCATCCGCGAGAGCGCGGAGTTCAAGGAGCTGAAGGAGCAGGCGGCGATCGGCTCCCAGATCGACCACCTGTACTTCCTGCCGCCCGTGGCCGGCATCGGCGACGCCTCCGCGGTGGTCGACCAGGCCGTCAACGCGGCGATCCTGCTGAAGAAGAGCCCCAAGGACGCCCTCACCGAGGCGGCGGCCAAGGCGGACAAGGTCCTGGAGCAGAACCGGAAGAAGTACGGCGCCTGATGGTCTCGCTCACCCTGAAGGGGGCCGCGTCCCGTCCGGCCACCGCCGTTCCCCGGTCGGGACGGGCCACCCCCTACCTCTTCCTGGCCCCCTACCTGCTGCTCTTCGTCGTGTTCGTGCTGGCCCCGGCGATCTTCGGGATCTGGATCAGCCTGCACGACTGGGACTACCTGCTGGAGGCCAGGCCGTTCGTCGGGCTGGACAACTACACCGCACTGCTCGACCCCGCGTCGGCGGTCTACGCCGACTTCTGGATGTCGATGCGGGCCACCGGGATCTTCACGCTGTTCAGCGTGCCGTTCCTGGTGGTGCTGCCGCTCGGGCTGGCGCTGCTGCTCCACCGGCCGTTCAGGGGGCGGACGTTCTTCCGCGGGCTGTTCTTCGCGCCGTACGTGCTGGGGGTGGCCGTGGTCAGCCTCATGTGGCGGCTGCTGCTCGACCCGAACCTGGGCCTGGTCGACTGGCTGCTCGGCACCGACATCGGCTGGACGACCTCGCTGCCCTGGGCGTGGGTCGCGCTGGTCGGCGTGACCGTCTGGTGGACGATCGGCTTCAACGGCGTGATCTATCTCGCGGGCATGCAGGACATCCCGCGCGACCTCTACGACGCGGCCAAGGTGGACGGCGCCGGCAAGTGGGCCGAGTTTCGCCACGTGACGCTGCCCGGCCTGCGGCCCGTCGCGCTGTTCGTGGTCACCACGACGATCCTGGCCTCGGCGAACATGTTCGGCCAGTCGTACCTGCTGACCCAGGGGGCGCCGGGCGGCGAAACCAGGACGGCGATCTACTACATCCTCGACCAGGGCCTCAGCCAGTACAAGATGGGCAGCGCCGCCGCCATGAGCTACGTGCTGACGCTCGCCCTGATCCTGGTCAGCGTGATCAACTTCCGCCTGTTCAGGAGGCGCTCGTGAAGCGCTACACGCTGCTCGCCGCGCTGGCCGTGGTGTTCGTGGCGCCGCTGCTGTGGGCGCTCGGCACCTCGCTGAAGAGCCAGTCGGAGGCCACCAGGATGCCGCCGACGTTGTTCCCCACCGAGCCGGTCACCAGGGCGTACGGCACCATCTTCGAGGGCACGACGCAGACGCCGGTGCTGCGCTGGTTCGCCAACAGCCTGATCGCGGCCACCCTGCACATGCTGCTCGTCCTCGCGGTCTCGTCGCTGGCCGCGTACGCGCTGGCCAGGCTGGAGTTCCGGGGCAAGCGGCTGATGTTCGCCGTCATCGTGGGCACGCTGCTGGTGCCGGGCTTCGTCTTCCTCATCCCGCAGTTCCTCATCATCGACCAGCTGGGCTGGCTCGACAGCCTGACCGCGCTGATCGTGCCGGGCGCGGCGGGCGCGTTCGGGGTGTTCTTCCTGCGCCAGTTCTTCCTCGGCCTGCCCCGCGAGCTCGACGAGGCCGCGCTGGTCGAGGGGGCCAACCACTGGCAGATCTTCACCAGGATCACGCTGCCGCTGTCGAAGCCCGCGCTGGCCACGCTCGCGGTGCTGAGCTTCCTGGCGAACTGGAACGACTTCATCTGGCCGATCTTCGTGATCTTCAGCCCGGAGTACTTCACGCTCCCGCCAGGGTTGTCCATCCTCCAGGGCGCCTACACGATCGACTACCCGGTGATCATGGCGGGCGCCGTGCTGGCCAGCGTTCCGGTACTGATCCTGTTCGCGCTGACCCAGCGTTACGTCATCGAGGGCATCTCCCGCAGTGGGCTGAAAGGCTGATACATGCATATCGCAGCGGTTGCCTCGCTCATCCTGTCGCTGGTGGGCAACCCGTCCTTCGACAATCCCGTGTCGCGGGACTTCGCCGACACCTTCGCCGACCCCGCCGTGATCCGCGGCCTCGACGGCTACTGGTACTCGTACGGCACCTCCGACCCGCTGCGCGAGGGCGAGGGCCGACATCACCGCCTGCCCATCGCCCGCTCCAGCGACCTGGTGGAGTGGACGTACGTGGGCGACGCGTTCGGCGAGGGCGACCTGCCGTCGTACGCGGATCCGAGCACCCTGCTCTGGGCGCCGGACGTCCGCTATCTCGACGGCCGGTACGTCATGTACTTCACGGTCACCAACTCGGCGAGCACGCCGCATGAATGGGACTACTCGATCGGCGCCGCCACCGCGCCCACGCCGACGGGGCCGTGGACGCCCGCATCCGAGCCGGTGGTCCCGCCGCGCCCGTCCGGCGACGCGTACTGGAACACGATCGACCCCTCGCAGTTCACGGACGTGGACGGCAAGAAATACCTCTACTTCGGTGGATTCTTCGGTGGGGTGTGGGTGACCGAGCTGTCCGCGGACGGTCTCCAGCCGGTCGGCCGGCCGGCCCAGGTGGCCGTGGACAACAAGTTCGAAGGCTCGTACGTCGTGCGCCGCGACGGCTACTACTACCTGCTGGCCTCGTCGGCGAACTGCTGCGCCGGCCCCACCACCGGCTACTCGGTGCTGGCCGGGCGCGCCACCAGCCCGCTCGGGCCGTTCACCGACCGGGAAGGACAACCCCTGCTCGCCTCCCGCGCCGGCGGCACCCCCGTCCTCGCGCAGAACGGCAACCGCTGGATCGGCACCGGCCACCACGCCCAGCTCACCGACCTGGCCGGGCAGGACTGGATGTTGTACCACGCGATCGACCGCTCCGACCCGTTCCTGGACGAGCCGTACGGCGTCAACGAGCGGCCCATGCTGCTCGACCGGCTCGACTGGATCGACGGCTGGCCGGTCGTCCGCGCCGGCGCGGGACCGTCCGACCGCTCCTCCGAGCGGCCCGTGACGCGCGGCCACGTGGACGAACGGTTCTCCGGCGGCCTGTCCGGGTGGCGTGACACCGGGGGCTGGGCCGTACAGGAGGGATATGTCCGGCACACCGGTGGTGAGCAGGCGACGCTGACGTCCAGGAAGGGCCTCGGCGGCGACCGCCGGGCCGAGACCGACCTCCGGCTCGCCGCGGCGCACCCTGGGGCCGCGGCCGGTCTGCGGGCCGGCGCGGCCACCGCGGTGGTGTCGGACTCCGGCCTGACCGTCACGGCGGGCGGCGCGCGCCGCACGGTGGCCCTGCCGGGAGGCGCCGCCACCTGGCGGAACCTGGCCGTCACGGTCAAGGGCCGGACGATCACCGCCGAGGTCACCTCGGCCCGGCTCGGCGATCCCCAGGCCACCGTGAGCCTGGACTCGCCCGTCCCGCTGTCCGGCACGTTCGGGCTGGTCGCCAAGGGCACGGCGGAGTTCGACAACGCCGGCGTGGCCCGGCTCGCCAAGCCGGTCACCCGCATGGCGCCCGTCCCGGAGCCCGGCAGGCGGCTCGACGCCGACGAGTTCGGCACCCTGGACCGCGCCTGGCGGTGGGTGCGCGAGGACCCCGCCGCCCGCGTCGCCGGCGGCGCGCTGCGCTGGCCGGTGCAGGACGCCGACCTGGTGGGAACGGGCAACACCGCGAGCGTGCTGGTGCGCACGCCGCCGCGCGGCGACTACATCGTGGAGACCAAGGTGACGCTCGACCTGGGCGAGGACACCGTACGCAACCACCAGCAGGCAGGGCTCGTCGCCTACGCCTCCGACGACGACTTCGCCCGGCTCTCCCAGGTGGCCATCTGGAACACCCGGCAGGTGGAGTACGGTCGCGAGCTGCCCTTCGCCGACCGGCTGTCGTACGGCGGGAACATCGCCGGAGCCCCGGCGAGGACGACGTGGCTCCGGCTCGCCCACCACGTGGACAGGGAGACCGGGGAACACGAGTTCCGTGCCGGGTCGAGCCGTGACGGCAGGACGTGGACGTGGGCCGGGGTGTGGACGTTCGGCAAGGACACGTCCCCGCGCATCGGCCTGGTCGCCCACGGCGGGGCCCGGCCCGTTGTGGAGGCCGAGTTCGACTACGTCCGCTTCTACCGCACCCGCTGATCCGGCGACCTCGGCGCCGCCCCGCTCGCCAGGCCGGGGGCGGACGCCGCGGGCCGGCGGCCGGCCACGTCGCAAGGGGGCGTACGGCGTGGTGCCGTCAGGCGTCGAGCCGTACGATGTGGTGCCGTCAGGCGTCGAGCCGTCAGGCGTCGAGCTCGGCCCGCAGGAACGCCGCGACCTGCGCCTGCCACTCCCGCGCCGACTCCAGCATCGCGGTCAGCTCGTGCGACCCGTGCACGTGCCCCGGCCAGCAGGTCAGCCGGGCCGGAACCCCCGCCTTGGTCAGTGCCCGGGCGTACGCCTCGCCGTCGCCGCTGAGGATGTCGTACTCCGCCGTCATGATCAGGGCGGGCGGCAGCCCGGTCAGGTCGTCCGCCAGCAGCGGCGAGGCGTACGCGTCCCGGCGCTGCTCCGGAGCGCAGTACTGCTCGACGTTCGCGGCCAGTTCGTCCGGCGTCAGCACGACCGCGCCCGGGTCGAGGGCCGGCCGGCTCGCCGTGAGGTCGAGCACGGGGATCTCCAGCACCTGCGCGCGCAGCGCGGGCCCGCCCTGGTCGCGGAGCATGAGGGCGGTGGCGGCGGCCAGGTTGGCGCCCGAGGAGTCGCCGCCGATCGACAGCCGGGCGGGGTCGATGCCGAGCAGGTCCGCTTGACCGGCGACCCACCGGACGGCGGTGTGGCAGTCGTGGACCGGCACGGGGAAGCGGTGCTCCGGTGCGAGCCGGTGGGCGACGGAGACCACCACACAGCCGGCCTCGGCGGCGAGCAGGCCGCAGATCGCGTCGCGGTGACGCAGCTCGCCGAGCCACCACCCGCCGCCGTGGACGTAGACGTGGCAGGGCAGCGGCCCGGAACGTCCGGGGGTGTAGGCGCGCACCGTGATGCGCCCGCCGTCGACCTCGATCTCGTGGTCCGTGACCGTCACGGGCGGCGCGGGCCGCGCCACCGTGGCGGCCCGCTGGTCCATGCCGCGATGGATGGCGGCGCGCCGCTCGGCGACCGGGGTGGACGCGTCCGGTAAGTGCTTACGGGCTTCCTGGATCCGGGCCAGCATCGGGACGAGCTCGGGAAGCACCGGCATGGTCGGCCGCCTTTCGCTACAGTGACTGTAAGTTTTAGTCACTGTAGCCGAAGGAGCGACGGATGGTCGAGGGCGTTCGCGAGCTGAAGAAGCGCGAGACCAGGCGGCGCATCGCCGAGACGGCCCTGCGGCTGTTCGCCGGGCACGGTTTCGACGCGGTCACCGTGGCGGAGGTCGCCAGGGCCGCGGGGGTGACGGAGAAGACGGTCTTCAACCACTTCGAGACCAAGGAGGACCTCGTCTACAGCGAGGACCGGGCCTTCGAGGCGGAGCTGCTGGAGAGCGTGCGCACCAGGCCGGCCGGGGAGCCGGCGCTCGCCGCCGCCGAACGGTTCCTCGTCGGGCGATACCGGCGCCTCGCGATCGACCCGGCGTCGGGGGACCGGGCGCGCATGTTCGCCACCCTCGTCGCGGCCAGCCCGGCGCTGCGGGCCCGCGAACGCCGGATCCACGCCCGCTACGCCGACGCCCTGTGCGCCCTGATCGCCGCGGAGCAGCGCGCGGCGCCCGACGACATGCGTCCCCGGCTCCTCGCCGAGGCGCTGATGGTCGTGCACGGGGAGTCGCTCGCCATGATGCGCGCCGGCCTGCTGGAGGGCACACCCGGCGACGAGCTCGGGCCGCGCGCCGTCGCCGCCGCCCGCCGCGGCCTGGCCCTGCTGGCCGGCGGGTTCGCCGGTTACGCCGCCCGCCGGCCCGGCTAGGGCGTCGTCACCCCGGGCTCGCGCGGGCCCGGGGCGCCGGTGCCCGTGGACGTCGGTGCCGGGCTCGGCGAGGCGGTGCCCGGCGCCGGGCTCGGCGGGGCGGTCGCAGGGGACGTGGGCGACGGCGGGCCCGCGGGCGCCGGTGCCAGGCGGGCAAAATGGCCCGTTCGCGGCTTGACCGGCACGGTCACGCGTATGGGAGGCGCGCCGCGGAAGGAGAACGTCAGCGGCACCGCGCCGCCCCGGATGCCGCTGGCCGTGGCGAGCGGCTGCTCTCCCGTGCCGACGGGCTGGTCGGGCGGCAGGGCGATGGGGCCGGGCAACCGCACCGAGCCGCCCCCTTCGACGGTGATCCGTTCGAGTTGCAGCGGTTTGTCGCCGGCGTTGACCAGCACGCCGTACAGGGGGAACTGCGCCGGCGGCTTGGCCGGGTCGGCGCCGCCCAGGAGGAAGGCGTTGCGCACGCGCACCCCGCCCCGCCCGTCGGCGTTGGTGCCGTCGTTCTGCGGATGCCACTGCACGGTGTCGATGCCCAGCTTCGCGCACCCGGTGGCGGCCAGCGCCACGGCGACCATGACAGAGACGATGGGACGCATCGCACCCAACCCCCTTCGGCACCTCCGTCGTCGCCCAGTCGCTACCCGTGACGACCCCGCCCAACCGCCGCCCGCCGCGAACCCCCGGGGGGCACGGGAAATCGGCGAAAAGAGCCTGATGACCATCGGCGACGCGTCCTGTAGCGTCGCGGGTAACGCGGCACTACCGGAGGAGCGGTAGATGGCAGAGGACCAGCGACTCGACGCGACAGATCAGCAGAAGCGACGGCAGGTGGTCCGGGCGGTGATCGCCTCCGCCGTCGGCACCTCGATCGAATGGTACGACTTCTTCCTGTACGGCTTCGCCGCCAGCACCATCTTCGCGGAGCTGTTCTTCCCCACCAACGACCCGACGACCGGCCTCCTGCTCGCCCTCGGCACCTACTTCGGAGGGTTCGCCGCCCGCCCGATCGGCGCCGCGATCTTCGGCCACTACGGTGACCGCATCGGCCGCAAGGCCACCCTCATCATCACCCTCATGACCATGGGCGTCGCCACCGCCCTCGTCGGCCTGGTGCCCACCTACGCGCAGATCGGCATCTGGGGCGGCATCCTGCTGACGCTGCTCCGCCTGCTCCAGGGCATCAGCGTCGGCGGCGAATGGGGCGGGTCCGTGCTCCTCGCCACAGAGTGGGGCAAGACGCGCGGCGGCCGGCGCGGGTTCCTGGGCAGCTGGCCGCAGTTCGGGGTCCCGGTCGGGCTCGTGCTCGGCTATCTCGCGCTGCAGATCTTCCAGCCGCTCGACCCCTACTGGGGCTGGCGCATCCCGTTCCTGCTCAGCATCGTGATGGCCGCGGTCGGCCTCTACATCAGGCTCGGCATCCTGGAGACGCCGGTCTTCACCAAGGTCCTGCGGGAGAACAAGGTCGAGCGCGTCCCCGTACGCCAGGTCATCGTGAAGAACTGGCGGGAGATCGTGCTGAGCGCCCTGCTGCGCACCGGTCAGCAGGCGCCGTTCTACATCTTCACCGTCTTCATCCTCACCTACGCCACCAAGACGCTCGGCTTCGCGGCGAGCGACGTCTACCTGTACGTCATCGTCGCGGGCGTCGTCTCGCTGTTCACCGTGCCGTTCTGGGGCTACATCTCCGACCTGGTCGGCCGCCGGCGGCTCTACATCATCGGCGCCGCGGCCATGGTGGTCTGGTCGTTCGTCTACTGGCCGCTGCTCGACACCCGCGTGCCCGCGCTGGTCTTCCTGGCCATCGTGGCGGCGGCGCCCATCCACGACATCCAGTACGGTCCGCAGGCCACGTTCATCGCCGAGAGCTTCACCGGGCGGTTGCGGTACAGCGGCGCCTCGCTCGGCTACCAGCTGGCCTCGATCACGGCGGGCGGGCCCGCCCCGCTGATCGCCGTCTGGCTGTACGCCACCTATGAGAGCTCGTTCGCCATCGCCGTCTACATGGCGATCTGCGGCCTGATCAGCGTGGCCGCCGCGTTCGCGCTCAAGGACCGCGCCCACATGGACTACGCGGTCGAGTACGACGAGACCGGCCCCTAGGGCCTGTACGGAGCCGGATCAGAGGGATTCGGCTCCGCCTCGCCACCCGGCGCGCCGATCCGCCATCGCGACGTCATGCGGACCGGTGAAGATGTCCGTGTGCGGGCTCCTGTGGCCATGGCCGCCTGCCGGTCGACCGGGGGGTGCGGGAGCGATCGCACCCATCCGGCTCGGTTTTCCCGCGATCGCCCCGGCTGAGCGGCGGCGGGCTTCCAGGCTGGCCGGTGTCGAGGGACGCGCCGAAGCCATCGGCGTTCACCCGACCACGTCCCCGTTCGCCGGAGACCACACGCGGCCGTGCCTGCCGTGGTGAAGACGACCGCGAGGACCATCTCGTGACCGGCTCAACCGGTTGGACGCCACCCTCACGTGCCTGGCGTGGCGCGGACGTCCGGGAACTCGGTCAGGGACTTCGGTGGCGCTGCCGGGCGGGGCCAAGCATCGCTTCTCGCGCTCCTCGCGCTCAACGTCAATCGCGTCGTCTCCGTCGATCGGGTGATTGCGGCGTTGTGGGGCGACCTCGCGCCCCTCGGGTCAGAGGAGGAGGTTGATGACGATCGTCAGCAGGATCGACAGCACGATCGATATCGCTATCATGGTCAGGCATCCGGCCCACCCCCCGAGGGGCCGGACGTCCCAGTTCCCGAGGCGCATGACCGGCGGCTACCCGCCCTCGGCCAGGTTAAGCGTCACCGATCACGGCGACCGCTTCGACCTCGACGAGCTGGTGGTCATAGCCCAGCACGGTGACGCCCAGCAGGGTGCTGGGCACGTCGTGCGCCCCCATGTACTCCCGGTAGACCCGCCAGGCCGTCACCAGGTCGGCCTGGCGGGCGGACGCGACGTAGACCGTGGTCTTGACGATGTCCGTCAGCGCGGCCCCCGCGCCGTCGAGCGCCGTGACGAGGTTGCGCATCACCTGGTGGGCCTGCTCCGCGTAGTCGCCCGGCGCCACCGTCGCGCCCTTGGCGTCGAGAGGGCACGCGCCCGCCACCCAGATGGTGCGCAGCGGGGCGTCCACGGCCGAGGCGTAGGCGTATTCGACGTCCTGTGCCAGCCGGTCGTTGCGGATCAGTCTGACACCCGTGCTCATGGCCTCTCCAACGCTTGATGTCTCGTGCACCGCCACACGATACGTCAGCCCAGGTGGGTGCGACTTATCCGCCCGCGCGAGGGTAGCGGAAACCGGTCAACTCAAGGAGGCTCACGATGAGTACTTCGCACAAGCCGGCGACGCGCTCGCCCGTGCAACTCGCCGCGCTGGTCGTCGGCCTGGTGTTCCTGCTCGTCGGTGTGCTCGGCTTCATCCCGGGCATCACGACCAACTACGGCGATCTCCAGTTCGCCAGCCACCACTCCGAGGCGATGCTGCTCGGCATCTTCCAGGTGTCGATCCTGCACAACATCGTGCACCTGCTCTTCGGCATCGCCGGTGTCACGATGGCCCGCTCGTGGTCAGGCGCGCGCGCCTTCCTGATCGTCGGCGGGATCATCTACCTGGTGCTCTGGCTGTACGGGCTGCTCATCAACCAGGACAGCGCGGCCAATTTCGTTCCGTTCAACACCGCCGACAACTGGCTCCACCTGGTTCTCGGCGTCGGCATGGTCGCGCTGGGGGTGCTGCTGACCCGAGGTCGCGCCGCGGTCACGCGCTGACCGCCGGCGGTCGACGGGGTGAGGGACGCCCGACGTACCTACGTGCCCGCATATGGGTAGCTAAATGGGGATTTTCCACGTCCCCTTCCTCGGTGGGTGGGAGGCATGCTTTCCATGTGCTCACCAGAGGGGAGGGGGCCATGCTGCGAGCCACTGAACAGCCGCAGAATGCCCGCATGAGTCTGGACGCCCTGTCCGGGAACCGGTTCCTGGCTCTGCGGGACGGCTTGGCCCTGCGGGTCGGATGGGGCGGTGACGAGCAGGAGGTGACCTGGGAGCTGTCGGCGACGCCGTCCGCGGTGCCGAGCGCCCGGCGGATGGTCGCGACCCGGCTGCGGGCGTGGGGGCTGCGGGACCGGGCCGAGGCCGCCGAGTCACTGGTCGGCGTGCTGGTCGACGAGGCGCTGCGGCACGCTCCCGGCAAGATCATGATCAGCTTGTCCGCCGAGGACGGGTGGTGCAGGTGCGAGGTCGGACAATGCCCTGGTCCGGCCGGGCGGGGGCGGGACCTGCTCGACCGCTTGGCCTGCTGCTGGGGTGTCGCCAGGACGGCGGGTGGTGCGGCCGTCTGGTTCGAGCTTCCCGAAGCCGGGCGTTCCTGACCCCCTCCGCCCCTGGGCCGGGGCCGGCCTGACCGGTCCCGGCCCCCGTGTCCGCGGGGCGGTGTCGCCAAGGGGGGCCGCCGCCGTGTCCACGGGGCGGTGTCGCCAGGGGGGACCGCCGCCGTGTCCGCCGGGCGGTGTCGCCGGGGGAGGACCGCCGCCGTCGACGCCGCGCGGTGTCGCCGAGGGAGGACCGCCTCCGTCGTCAGGCGACCTGCTCGCAGATGCGGTAGGTCGTCATCACGCAGATGCGGTGGAGTTGGCGGCACAGGCCGAGGAAGTCCTGGCGCCCCGGGGCCGGGGTGCTGGGGTAGGCGTCGAGCCTGGCCGCGAACTCCGGGTCCAGCCCGCCGGCCCACGGGTCGGTGCAGCGGGCGTAGACCTCGTCGATCGGGACGCCCGCCCGGTAGGCGGTGCTCACCTCGTCCTGGAGGCGTTCGAGGTAGGCGAGCAGGGCGTCGATCGCCTGCGGGCCGTCGCCGATCGGGCCGTGGCCGGGGACGATGGTCTCCAGTTCGGGCAGGCCGGCCTTCATCGCGCGCAGTCCCTGGATGTAGGGCACGGGACCGCCCTGCAGCATCATGTGCGCCGATCCGGCCGCGCACAGGTAGTTGCCCGTCCAGGCGGTCCGCGTCGAGGGGATGTAGACGATCGTGTCGCCGGGGCCGTTGCCCGGCCCGAAGCGGTGCAGTTCGACGGTGATGCCGCCCAGGTCGATCTCGGCGCCGGTGTCGAAGACGATGTCCGGCAGCCGCCAGGTGGTGAAGGCGTCGAACTCGGCTTCGGCGCCGTACATGTTGTTGGAGCGCATCTCCTTCTCGTAGGCCAGGTCGTGCATGTTGTCGCGGTTCTCCCGCGAGGTGATCACGGCCACGTCGTCGGGGAAGGCGAGGTTCCCGAAGGTGTGGTCGCCGTGGTAGGTCGTGTTGGCCAGGTAGCGCAGCGGCCGGTCGGTCACGTCCTTCGCCGCGCGCTGGACCTGCGCGCCGACCGCCGGGGTCACGCCGGAGTCGATGATCAGCGATGCCTTGGTTCCGGCGACGACGCCGTTGTTGTCCTTGGGCGGGACGGTGGCCATGAGCGCGTGGACGCCCGTGCCCAGCTCCTGCGCCTGGAACTCCAGGCCGACGGGGCTGAGGTTGGGGCCGTAGTACTCCGGCGGGCGTTCCTTGATCTCGCGGTCGAGCAGGTGGCGGGAGAGTTCGGACATGAACGGGACTCCTGTCCTCGTGGCCGCCGCGGGCCGGCGGCGTTCCCTCGATATTAAACAAGCGATCGATTAATATGCAACCATGGAGTTGAGGGACCGCCTACCATCGGTCGGTGTGAGCACCACGACGGGCAGGCCGCGCCGCGCGGGACGGCCGCGCAAGGAAGACGCCAAGGACACGCGGGCCGTGCTGCTGGAGGCCGCCCTCGACCTGTTCGTCGAGAAGGGCTACGCCGCCACGTCCGTCCGCATGATCGCCCGCGCCGCCGGCCTCAGCGACGCCGGACTCTACGGCCACTTCGCCGGCAAGCGCGCGATCTACGACGAGCTGCTGGCCTCGGCCGGCCCCGGCGCGGTGGGGCAGGTGATCGCGGAGCTGTTCCCCGACCCCGGGGCGACCCCGGACGACCCCGAGGCGTTCCTGCGCGGGTGCGTCGCCCGCGTGGTCGAGTTCTTCGAGGAGCCGGCCGCGCGCAAGTTCAGCCGGCTCCTGCTGCGCGAGGAGATCGCCGACAATCCCGGCGTCGTCAACGAGATGATCTCCCAGGGCACGCGGACGCTCGGCCCGATCTTCTCCCGGTGGGCCGAGCGCGGCCTGCTGTCGCCGCGCGTGCGCGCCCGGCTGCTCGCCGGCGAGCTGGACGGCGGCGAGCTGGCCTGGGAACTGCTGTCCCCGCTGGTGTTCATCCGGCTCACCTACCTGCACGGCCCCGACGACCTGCACGACGAGGGGAGGCGGCGGGCCGCCTCCCACCTGGAGCTCTTCCTCGACGCGGCCGTCCGTCGCTAGGCGCCCGTCGTTCAGGTGTCGCGCTTCGCCTGCTCGATCTCCGCGTCATGCTGGGGGTGCCACATGTGCGGGTAGTGCAGGTCGAACGCCGGCCGTTCCGAACGGATACGCGGCATGGACGTGAAGTTGTGGCGCGGCGGCGGGCAGGACGTGGCCCATTCCAGCGAGTTGCCGAACCCCCACGGGTCGTCGACGGTGACGCGGGGGGCGCGGCGGGCCGTACGCCAGACGTTGTACAGGAACGGCAGCGTCGACAGGCCGAGGATGAAGGCGCCGATCGAGGAGACCAGGTGCAGGTCGGTGAAGCCGTCGACGGCGCTGTAGTCGGCGTAGCGCCGCGGCATCCCGGCCACGCCCAGCCAGTGCTGCACGAGGAACGTCGTGTGGAAGCCGATGAACAGCAGCCAGAAGTGCCAGACGCCGAGCCGGTTGTCGAGCATCTTGCCGGTCATCTTCGGCCACCAGAAGTAGAAGCCGGCGAACATGGCGAACACCACGGTGCCGAACACCACGTAGTGGAAGTGCGCCACGACGAAGTAGGTGTCGGTGACGTGGAAGTCGAGCGGCGGCGAGCCGAGAATGACGCCGGTCAGCCCGCCCAGCAGGAACGTCACCAGGAACCCGACCGCGAACAACATCGGCGCCTCGAAGCTCAGGTGCCCGCGCCACATCGTGCCGATCCAGTTGAAGAACTTCACCCCGGTTGGCACGGCGATGAGGAACGTCATGAACGAGAAGAACGGCAGCAGAACCTGCCCCGTGCCGAACATGTGGTGCGCCCACACGGTCATCGACAACCCGGAGATCGCGATGGTGGCGCCCACGAGCCCGATGTAGCCGAAGACGGGCTTGCGGCTGAAGACCGGGATGACCTCGGTGATGATGCCGAAGAACGGCAGCGCGATGATGTAGACCTCGGGGTGGCCGAAGAACCAGAACAGGTGCTGCCAGAGCAGCGGCCCGCCGTTCTCCGCCACGTAGACCTGCGTGCCGAGCTTGCGGTCGGCCTCCAGCGCCAGCAGCGCGGCGGCCAGCACCGGGAACGCCATCAGCACGAGCATGCTGGTCAGCAGGACGTTCCAGGTGAAGATCGGCATGCGGAACATGGTCATGCCGGGAGCGCGCATGCACACGATGGTGGTGAAGAAGTTCACCGAGCCGAGGATGGTCCCCAGACCCGACAACGCCAGCCCCATGATCCACAGGTCGCCGCCCGTGATGGGGCTGTAGACGACGTCCGACAGCGGCGTGTAGGCGAACCAGCCGAAGTCGGCCGCTCCGTCGGCGGTGAAGAACCCGCTCACCACGATCAGCCCGCCGAACAGGAACAACCAGAAGCTGACCGCGTTCAACCGCGGGAAGGCGACGTCGGGCGCGCCGATCTGCAGCGGCATGATGACGTTCGCGAAGCCGGCGAACAGCGGGGTGGCGAACAGCAGCATCATGATCGTGCCGTGCATGGTGAACAGCTGGTTGTACTGCTGCTGGCTGACGAGCTGCAGGCCCGGATGGACCAGCTCCCCCCGGATGACCAGCGCCATCAGACCGGCAAGGAGGAAGAAGGCGAACGACGCGATCAGGTACATGTAGCCGATCACCTTGTGATCGGTCGAAGCCAGCCAGGCCGCGATGAGCCTGCCCTTGCGGCGGACCCGTGGCGGCTCCGGCGGCGAGGCGAGCGGCTCGTCCCGTGGCTTGAAGGTGGTCATGTACGATCTCCGTCTTTCCAGCTCAACGGGCATCGGCTGACCACGGCCCCTGTACGAGCGCGCCGCCGACCACCTGCCCGACCAGCGTTCGCTACCCCGGCGCTCCCGCCCGAATCGCCGCCATACCGCAGCACGATCGATCCGTTACGCCCCCATGGGAATCGGCCGTCCGCCCGGAGAACCGCTTCACCGGTCCTCGACCGGCGCCCTGCCCTTCGCCTCGTGCCTGGCGGCCGGCTCGGGGAGCCGCAGCGCGATCATGGCCACGTCGTCGTCGGCCGACAGCGGCAGGGCGCTGAGCAACTCGTCGCAGAACCGGTCGAGAGGCGTGCGCGCGAGCGCGCACGCGTGCCTGCGCAGCCGCTCCAAGCCCTCGTCGAGGTGCTCGTCGTGCCGTTCCACGAGCCCGTCGGTGTAGAGCAACAGCGTGCTCAGCGGGGGCAGCGGCTCCCGCGCGGACACGCACCGGGCGTCGTACGGGATGCCGAGCAGCGGGTTGGCGCCGTCCTCGAGGAAACGGCCCTCGCCCTCGCCGGTGATCAGCAGGGGCGGCGGGTGGCCGGCCACCGCGTAGTTCAGCCGGTGACCGCCTTCGCCCTTCTCGACCCTGGCCAGCACGCAGGTCGCGGTCTCCTCGCAGTAGAGGGTCTTCATCGCGATGTTCAGCCGGGCGAGGATCTCCCCAGGAGGCTCCTGCCGGTCCACGACCAGCCCTCTGAGCATGTTGCGCAGCTGGCCCATGGCGACCGCGGCGCGCAGGTCGTGCCCCGCGACGTCGCCGATGGCCAGCACGGTGGCGCCGTCGGGCAGCACGAACGAGTCGTACCAGTCGCCGCCCACGTCGGCGGCGGCAGGGCTGGCGCGGTAGCGTGCGGCGATCTGCATGCCGGGCACCCGCGGCGGTTGCGCCAGCAGGCTGTGCTGCAGGGCCACCGCGACCTTGTGCGTGCGCTGGAACCGCATCGCGCTGCTCAGGCTGTCATGGGCCTGCTCGATCATCTCGCGCAGCAGGGCGACGGTGCTCTGGCCGATCGGCGCGCGGTCGGCGCAGGCGGCCGCCGTGACCACCGCCGCGAGCGTGCCGTCGACCACGACGGGCAGGAGCGCGATGCTGTTCGCCCCGGTGGCCTGCAGCCAGCTGCGTGTGCCCGCCGGCACGAGGTCGCCCAGCGCCGATCCGGGGGCGAACGTCGTGCGGAACGGCCTGCGCCGGCGTACCACGGAGGCGAATCCGCTGTCGGAGGCCAGGCGTTCCTCGCTGAACGGCGGGAGCCTGGGCAGCCCGGCGCGGGCGGCGGTGGCGATGCGCTCGGCCACGAAGTCGCCGCCTCTGGCCAGCCCGTCGGCGAGGTCGATCACCAGGTGCACGCTGCATCCGTCGGCCAGGTCGGGCACGATGACGTTCGCCAGCGCGCCGAGCATGCCCTCCAGGCTCGTCCGGTCGGCCGTCGCCGCGGCGGCCGAGTCGAGCAGCCGCTGGCGCCGCTGCTCCTGCCACTGCTGCTCGATGTCGGTGCAGGTGCCCACCCACTCCACGAGACGGCCGTTCTCCTGGATCGGCACGGCGCGCGCCTGGAAATGCCGGTACGTGCCGTCGACCGTGCAGAGCCGGTAGACGTGCTCCCACACCTCGGAGACCTCCTTGACCGCGCGGGACCACGACGCCTGCGTGGAGGCGCGGTCGTCGGGATGGACGGCGTTCATCCAGCCGTCGTCGCGGAAGTCGTCCCATGACTGGCCGGTCACCCGCTCCCATCCCAGGCTCGGCTCGATCACCAGGCCGCCGGGGTCGGTCACCCAGACGATCTGCGCGCTGACCCGGACCAGGCTCTGGTAACGCCGCAGGATGCGGCGGCGCTCGTCGGCCACCGCCTGGAGCCGCTGCGCCACGGTGACCTGATCCGTGACGTCCAGGAAGACCGCGAGGACGCCGTACGTGCCGTCATCGAAGGCGATCCGCGAGAGGCTGAAGGTGAAGAAGCGTTCCCGGTCCTCCAGGGCCTCGCCGCCGGGGGCGTCGGTGCGGACCACCGGCCTGCCCGTCCTGAGCACCTGGTCGAAGATGGAAGCGTAGTCTTCCTGGGCCACGCGGGGGAAGGCGTCCCTGAGCGGGGACCCGATCGGCCGCTCCCCGAACAACGACCGGTACGTCTCGTTGGTGTACAGCAGCCGGTGGTCGGGCCCACGGGTCACCGCGACCCCCACGGGCGCCGGCTCCAGCACCTCGAAGGTCAGACCACTCACCCGCTGCCCGTAGACACCGTCCATTGCGACTTCCCCCGATGACGCCGTTCACGGTGATTCGCGAGCCCGTCAGATTCCTACCCTTTCCTGACGCGACGGGAACCCGGCTGGTCACGACTCCGTCCCGCCCGACGCCTCGGCCTTCCCAGCGCCGGCGACAACATGACCTCGACCAGGCGCTCGACCACGCGCGGAAGGCCGAGCGCCTGGCCAGGGAGGTCCGGAACGGCTACGCGCTGTGCCCGGTCACCACCATCCTCGGCACGGTGCGCGACGTCGCGCACCGGAGACGCCGGGCGCCTGTCCGTCAGCGCAGCGGGAACCGGCCGGGGTCCACCGTGGCGAGGTCGCGCAGGAAGCCGCGTTTGTGGGGGTCGTCCCAGTCGTTCCACTCGGCGGCGTCGATCAGCGTCCACACGCCCCATTCGAGGAGCATGTAGCGCACGGCCACCGGCCACAGTGCCAGCTCGGCTTCGGTGAGCCGGACGTGCCGCCGGTACGCCGAGGAGAAGGCGGACCACTCGTCGGCCGTGAAGAGCCGGGGCGGCGCGGTGGCCATCTCGTTGTGGAACAGCAGCGCGGCCAGCGCCAGATCGAGGACGCGCGGCGCGTACTCGGCGTTGTCGGGGTCGACCAGCACGGGCGCCCCGTCGACGTAGACCAGGTTGTTGGCCTTGTAGTCCATGGACACCGCGGCCCGCGGGAGCCCGCCGTCGCGCACCGGCGGCAGCGTCTCCGCCATGAATGACTCCAGCCACGGCTCCAGGCGGGCCGGCACCTCGTCGCGCAGGTCGGGCGCGTGCTCGCCCAGCACCCGCCTGAGCCCGGCGACGTCCTCCTCCACCGAGGCGGCGTCGTGGTCGGGCCAGCCGAACTCCGGCATGCCGGGCCCGGCCGGCCGGGCGGCGTGGATGCGGCCCAGGAGGTCGCCGGCGGCGGCGACGTCGTCCGCGGAGCCGGTGTACGGGCGGCCGTCGACCCACGGGTAGGCCACCCAGACCTGGTCGCCGATCGGGGCCGGGTTGTCGACGGGCAGGGGGAGCGGGGTGACCACGCCGACGTCCTCCCCGGCGAGCCCCTCCACCCACCGGGCGATCGCGGCCGCGGCCGTCACGGGGCCGGTGGTCCGCTTGATCACGGCCTTGCCGCCGTCCAACCGGACGGGGAAGACGGGGGCGTACGGATAGCAGGAGTGCTCCGGCCTGCCCGCCTCCCCGACAGCGAAGTGCTGGAAGACGTCGGCGAAGTCGGCCGCCCGGTCGTAGGCCATCTGCGCTCCTGCGGGTCTCGGCTGACGGGGTGTCGCATGCTAGCCGAAAGCCGCGTGGCGCCGACACCGGTTATCGGGAGGGGTCCGGCGGCTCGGGTACGGCCCGTACAGGTAACGATCGGTCCTGATCGCCGCCGTCTGCCTCTCGGCACGATGTCCCCTTCCGCTACGGGTATGGCACACGCACATCAGCGTATGTCATACCCAAAGGGCCGGTGTCAGGAGTCGTCAGGTGTCCTGCCCGCCCGCCATGCCGTCCGGGCGCGGGCCGAGCAGGCCGGCCGCGCGCTCGCGCATCTCCACCTTGCGGATCTTGCCGGTGACCGTCATCGGGAAGGAGTCCACCACGTGGACGTAGCGGGGGATCTTGTAGTGGGCGAGCCGGCCCGCGCAGAACTCCCTGACCCGCCCGGCCGTCAGCGGCTCCGCACCCGGCCGCATGACCACCCAGGCCATCAGCTCCTCGCCGTAACGCTCGTCGGGCACCCCGATCACCTGGACGTCGCTGATGTCCGGATGGCCGTACAGGAACTCCTCGATCTCGCGCGGGTAGATGTTCTCGCCGCCGCGGATGACCATGTCCTTGATACGGCCGACGATGGTGACGTAGCCGTCGTCGTCCATGGTGGCCAGGTCGCCGGTGTGCATCCAGCGCGCGGCGTCGACGGCCTCGGCCGTGGCGTCCGGCTGGCCCCAGTAGCCGAGCATGACCGAGTAGCCCCGGGTGCACAGCTCCCCGGGCACGCCCCGGGGGACGACCAGCCGGGTCTCCGGATCGACGACCTTGACCTCGATGTGCGGCATGGCCCTGCCGACGGTCTCGGTACGGCGGGCCAGCCCGTCGTCGCCGCGGGTCATCGTGGACACGGGCGACGTCTCGGTCATGCCGTAGCAGATGGCGACCTCGGCCATGTTCATCTCCGTGACGACCCGCTTCATGACCTCCACCGGGCAGGGGGAGCCGGCCATGATGCCGGTCCGCAACGTCGACAGGCCGTACGCGCCGCTCAGGGCCAGCTCGGCGATGAACATCGTCGGCACCCCGTACAGGGACGTGCAGCGCTCCTCCTGCACGGCGCGGAGCGTGGCCTCCGGGTCGAAGCCCGGCGCGGGCAGCACGATGCACGCGCCGTGCGAGGTCGCGCCGAGGTTGCCCATGACCATGCCGAAGCAGTGGTACAGCGGGACCGGCAGGCAGACCCGGTCGGCCGCTGTGTAACCGAGCAGCTCGCCGACGAAATAGCCGTTGTTGAGGATGTTGTGGTGCGACAGCGTGGCGCCCTTGGGGAAGCCCGTGGTGCCCGAGGTGTACTGGATGTTGATCGGGTCGTCGAACGCCAGCTCCGCCGCCCGCCGCCGCAGCGTGGCCGGGTCGCCGCGCCTGCCACTCGCGACCAGCTCGTCCCAGCCGCGCTCGCCGATGAACACGGCCTGCGCGAACCCGATCTCGCCGATCATCGCCCGGTAGTCGCTGGTCTTGTGGGAGACCGCGCTGATCAGCAGCCGCATGCCGGACTGCTCGACGACGTACCGCAGCTCGTGAGCCCGGTACGCCGGATTGACGTTGACCAGGATCGCGCCGATCTTCGCGGTGGCGTACTGGACGAGCACCCACTCGGCGCAGTTGGGCGCCCAGATGCCCACCCTGTCGCCCTTGGCCACGCCACGGGCCAGCAGGCCGAGCGCCACCTCGTTCACGGCGGCGTCGAGCTCGGCGTAGGTCCAGCGGCGCCCGGCCGCCACGTCCACCAGCGCCTCGTGCCCGCCGAAACGGGCCACGGCGCGCTCGAAGTTCTCCCCGATCGTCTCGCCAAGCAAGGGGACACCGGACACGCCCGAGGCGTACGAGAGCAGTGCGTCAGCCATGGGAACAGACTCCGCCAGGATCGGCCCGGTGACCACCCCCCGCCGGGGGATGCGCCCGGCCAGGCGTGGGAGGCCGCCGGTGCGGGCAACATCCAGGAGGTCTCCGAACAGAGGGGTGTGGCAGGACATGCCGTCCGTCGTGCTGATCGGCACACTCGACACCAAGGGCGAGGAGTACGCGTGGCTGCGCAACCGGCTCGTGGAGCTGGGCAGCGACGTGGTCGTGGTGGACGCCGGCGTCGGCGTCCCCGGCCAGACGCTGCTCGCCGACGTCTCCAACGAGCAGGTCGCCGAGGCGGGAGGGGGCGACCTGCGGGCGCTGCGCTCCGCCGGCGACAGGGGCGCCGCCGTGACCACCATGGGCGAGGGCGCGGCGGAGATCCTGGCCCGGCTGCACGCCGACGGCCGCGCCGACGCCGTGCTGGCGCTGGGCGGCAGCGGCGGCTCGTCGATCGCCGCGCGGGCCGTGCGCGACCTGCCCATCGGCCTGCCCAAACTGATCGTGTCCACGATGGCGGCGGGAGACGTCTCGCCGTACGTCGGGGCGAAGGACGTCACGATGATGTACAGCGTGGTCGACATCGCGGGCATCAACCGGCTCTCCCGCGCCATCCTCGGCAACGCCGCCGCCGCGGCCGCGGGCATGGCCCGCGCGCACCAGCTCGCCAGGGCCGAGCTGACCACGGGCGGCTCCGACCGGCCGCTCGTCGGCGCGTCGATGTTCGGGGTGACCACCCCGGCCGTCGACGCCGCGCGCGAGCGGCTCGCCGAGCTCGGCTACGAGGTGCTCGTCTTCCACGCGACCGGCGCGGGCGGGCGCGCGCTCGAAGGGCTCGCGGCGAGCCGGATGCTGGCCGGCGTGCTCGACCTGACCACCACCGAGCTGGCCGACGACCTCGTCGGCGGCGTCCTGTCCGCGGGGCCCGGCCGGCTCACCGCGGCCGGCGCGCACGGCGTGCCGCAGGTGGTCGCGCCGGGCGCGCTCGACATGGTCAACTTCGGCCCCCGCGACAGCGTGCCCGACGAGTTCGGCGACCGCCTGCTGTACGTGCACAACCCCACCGTGACGCTGATGCGCACCACGGCGGGCGAGATGGCCGAGCTGGGCCGCCGCGTGGCGGCCAAGCTCCGCGACGCGAGCGGGCCCACCGTGCTGTTCGTGCCGCGCAGGGGCGTGTCCGCCCTGGACGCGCCCGGCGGCGCCTTCGCCGACCCGAAGGCCGACGAGGCCTGCTTCGAGGCCATGGCCGAGGGGCTGCGCGGCTCCGGCGTGCCCGTCGAGGAGCTCGACCTGCACGTCAACGACCCGGCCTTCGGCCGCGCCATGGCGGAGCGGCTGCACCACATGATCTCCGGAGGCGCCACGTGAACAGGCAGGACGTGCTCGACAGGCTCCGCGGCACGGTCGCGGCCGGGCAGCCGATCGTCGGCGCGGGAGCCGGCACCGGCCTGTCGGCCAAGTGCGCCGAGGCCGGCGGCGTCGACCTGATCATCATCTACAACTCGGGCCGCTACCGCATGGCCGGGCGCGGCTCGCTGGCCGGGCTGCTGCCGTACGGCGACGCCAACCAGATCGTCGTCGAGATGGCCTCCGAAGTGCTGCCGGTCGTGCGTGACACGCCGGTGCTCGCCGGCGTGTGCGGCACCGACCCGTTCCGCGTCATGCCGCTCTTCCTCGACCAGCTCAAGGCGATGGGGTTCGCCGGCGTGCAGAACTTCCCGACCGTGGGCCTCTACGACGGGACGTTCCGCCAGAACCTGGAGGAGACCGGCATGGGCTACGACCTGGAGGTGCAGATGGTGCGGCAGGCCCGCGAACGCGACCTCGTCACCGCCCCCTACGTCTTCGACGAGAGCCAGGCGCGGGCCATGGCCGAGGCGGGCGCCGACGTGCTGGTGCCGCACGTGGGGCTGACCACCAAAGGCAGCATCGGCGCCGGCACCGCCCTGACCCTCGACGAGGCGGCCGAGCGCGTGCAAACCATGCGGGACGCGGCCGTGGCCGTCCGGCCCGACGTGCTCGTGCTCTGCCACGGCGGCCCGATCGCCGAGCCCGACGACGCCGCGTACGTCCTGTCGCGGACCAAGGGCGTGGTCGGCTTCTTCGGCGCCTCGTCCGTCGAGCGGCTGCCGACCGAGCGTGCCATCACCGAGCAGGTCCGGGCCTTCAAGTCACTCACGTTCTGATAGCGAGGAGCCGCCATGCACGTCAGCCCCGACAGCGTGCCGACGATGGCCTTCGACTGGGGGTCGATCAAGTGGTTCGTCACCCCGTCCGCCGTCCAGGGGGCGAGCAGCACCCTGGGCGAGGTCATCGTCAACCCGGGCCGCGGGCACGCCCGCCACCACCACCCCGGCGCCGAGGAGATCATCTACGTCATCTCGGGCGAGGGCCGCCAGATGGTGGACGACGGCGAGGAGTTCACCATCAGAGAGGGCGACACCGTGCACATCCCCGCGGGCGTCTACCACTCGACGTACAACACCACGTGGCGGCCCTTGCGGCTGATCGTCACGTACACGCCCGGTGGAGAGGAGAAGGCGCTGGAGGCCGCGCCGGACCTCACGCTGCACGAGCCGGGCGGCGTCGCGGAGTGGCGTCAGGCCTGACGCACGCGAGACTGCAACCTTTCGCCCGGCGGGTGGCGTTGTGACGGGCAGAGGAGATCACATTGGATGGTGATGACGGCTTCCGCGAATTCGTGCTCGCCCGGCAGCAATCGCTGATGCGGACGGCGTACCTGCTCACGGGAGACGCCTACCTCGCCGAGGACCTGCTGCAGAGCGTCCTGGCCAAGGTCGTGGGCCAGTGGCACAAGCTGTCGGGAGACGGCAACCCCGAGGCGTACACGCGCAGGGCGCTGGTCAACCAGTACATCTCGTGGAAGCGCAGGCCGCGGCCCGAGGTGCTGAGCTCCAACGTGCCGGAACATGGCGCCTCGTACGACGAGGTCGCGCTCGACCGGATCGTGCTGCGCGGGGCGCTGGCCAAGCTGACGCCCAAGCAGCGGGCGGTGATCGTGCTGCGCTTCTGGGAGGACCTCACCGAGGCGCAGACTGCCGAGGTGCTCCGCTGCTCGATCGGCAACGTCAAGAGCCAGTGCCACCACGCGCTGGCCCGCCTGCGCTCGCTGGCGCCCGAGCTCGGGCCCATGCTGTCGGATCCGGAGATCGTGGAGGTGACCCGATGACCAGGCTGCGGGACGCGCTGGACGACATCGCGGCCGAGGCTCCGGCGGTGGACCTGACGCGCCTGGTGGACGCGGCCATCACGGGCCGCAGGCGCCGGCGGCGCGCCGGCTGGGCGCTGGCCGCCGCCGCAACCGCCGTGGTGATGGGCGCGGCGAGCGCGGCCGTCGTGCTGCCGGGACAGCGGGGCGGCGAGCCGGCCGCGCGACCGGTGCTCGACCTGCCCGACAACCGGGTGGGCCCGCTCGCCCTCGCCTACATGACGCCCTGCGACCTCGACGTCGTACGTAAGCGGTTCGACTGCAGCATGGTCGAGTGGCGGGTGGTCACCAGCACGGGCACGACCTACCGCGTGCCGCAGGCGCTCGTCAGGACCGCGAAGGAACGGCCCGCGCCCATGGCGGTCAGCAGGGACGGCCGCATGCTCGCCTACTACAGCCGGGAGGCGCAGGCGCACGTGGTCAGGGACCTGGTGACCGGCTCCGAGACGACCTCGCCGGTCACGGTGGAGGAGGAGCGGATCGACATCGGCTCCATGCTGGCGGTCTCCGACGACGGCCGCCACCTGCTCTTCGACCCGCGCGAGGGCAGCAAGAAGCCGGGGCTGCTGATCGACGTGCGGACCGGCAGGACGGTCCCGGTGCCCGGCACGTACGAGGTGGTCACCATCAGGGACGGCGTCGCCGAGCTGGTCCGGTACCGCAAGACCGACCTGTGGCTGATGCCCGTGACCGGCGGGGGCAAGCCGGTGCGCTTCGACGGCGCGTTCATCATGTTCAGCGAGCTCGCCCCCGACGGCCGCACGGTGGCCGCCTTCCATTTCCCCGACACCAAGAAGGGCAAGCGTCCCCGCTCGGACCTCGTGAAGCGCAGGCTCAGCCTGCTCGACACCAAGACCGGGCGGGCCCTGCGCAAGGTCGACATCCGCGGCCTGCCGAAGGACGGCAGTATCTTCGAAACCACGCTGTGGGTGAACGAGAAGGAGGTCACGCTGGGCTTCCGCGGCGGGAAGGGAGAGGTCGCCACCTACGCGGTCGACACGACCACGGGTCGAGCCCGGCTCCTGACCCGGTATCCCGGCTCGCCCAGAAGCGTGGTCCTTCCCGGAGCCGCGGCGGGCTGATCGCGGCGCCCACGCGGACGGCGTGGCCAGAACGCGCGGCCAAGCCTACGATCACGTGTGGAGGCGGTATGAATCGGGTGGCGGTCGTCGACGACGACTACTATGTCCGGCTCGGGGTCACCACCTTCCTCCGCGACCGCGCGGAGATCGGCGCCGTGACCGCGCTCGATCACCCCGCCGCCCTCGCGTTCGGCGACGGGTGGCGGGAGGTGGACGTGGCTCTCGTCGACGCCGCCGACGACCGGCGCGCCGACGACCAGTTCCCCGGCGTGGCCGTGGTCGAGGAGATCCGCCGGCGGTGCGATCCGGGCCGGCCGCGCGTGGTGGTGGTGACCGGCCACGCCTATGACGAGGCGGTGCGCCGCCGGATGCGCGAGGCGGGAGCCGACTTCCTCTACGACCGCCGTGACGTGCTGGACCCTCAGGCCATGCTGGCGGCCGTGCTGCGCCCTGGCCGGGCCGCCGGGTCCAGCACGCCACGGCAGGAGGGGCGCACCAGGGACGAGGAGCGGCTGGGCGTCTCCCGCCTGACCCGCGTGAACGCGGCCGTGGCGTACGCGCTGGCCGAGGACCTGCCCGGGCGGCTGGCCGAGCGGGCCAACCCGCGGGGGAGAGCATGGGAGCGGGTCCGCGCGGAGTTCGGCCGGGTGGCCAGGATCGCCACGGTCAACGCCGACGGGCTGCCGCCCGACCGCGAGCAGGACCTGCCCTCCTTACGCCAGATCGAGCGGTTCCTGACATGGGCCACCCGGATCAAGCGGCGGCCGTGAGCCCGCTGGCCGCCCCGGCGGCCATCGGCGTGGCGACCACGAGGTTCTTCGTCAACATCCGGGTCGCCAGCCGGGTCATGGCGGCCGCCACGGTGGCCGCGACGGGGAGGCTCCCGCCGGAGCAGGCCGCCGCCCTCGCGGCGGCCTTCATCCTGTACGACCTGGCGCTGACCGCGCTGCTGCGGCGGCGCCGCTTGCCGCTCGCGTTACGCCTGCCACTCGACTGCGCCGACGTCGCCGGATGGTGCGTGCTGGTGGGCGGGCCGCTGGACCCGGCCGCGCTGCCGGCCTGCCCGCTGGCCTTCGAGACCGCGCTGCGCGGCTGGCGGCGGGGAGCTCTCGTCACCCTGCTCGTGGGCGGGTCGGCCGGGGTGGCCCTGGTGGCGGCGGGCTCGCAGCCCGCGGTCGCGCCGTTCCTCTGGCCGGCCGCGGGCGCCCTCGGCGGGGTGGTCATCAGCCGCTACCTGGACCGGCAGCTCGCCCAGCGGCTGCGGGAGGCGGACGCCGAGCATGAGGCGACCGCGAGCCGGGCGCGGCTGGCCGGGCAGGGCAGCGTCGCGTTCGGACGGGACACCGTGGTGGACGCCGCCACCCGCGTGTGGCCGCTGCTGGCGGGAACGGGGCCCGTGCCGCGCTCCCCGCTGGCGGCCTGGCGGCAGCGGCTGGCGGAGAGCATCGGCGACCACGCCGAGTTCCTGGACACGGCCCTGCGCAACTGGCAGGTCCTGCACAACAGCGCCGACCCCGACCTCACCCACGACGTCGAGTTCCGGGTCAGGGAGGGCGACGGCACGCTGCTGCTCGTGCCCAGCCAGGTCGAGCTGCTCGGTCACGTGCTGACGGAGTTGCGGCCGCGCGGCCGGGTCACCGTGTCGGCGGTCGGCACTGGCCCGCTGGGACAGGAGCGCCGGCTCGTCATCGACGGCCGGCCGGTGCGGCTGGCGGCCGACCCGGGACGCGTGGCCGGGCCGTACGATCTGGGTCCTCTCATCATCGGGCTGAGCACGCTGGGCTCGCTCGCCCACTGCCTGCCGTCGTTCGAGGCGGTGCCGTGGCCCGCGGGCGTCGCCCTCGCCTGCGCCGGGCTCCTCCTGGCCTGGCGCGCGCACCTCGCCGTACGCGCCAGGGGAGCGTCGTCGCGGCCCGGCGTCGTCGCGGCCGCCCTGCTCTTCGGCGCCGTGGACGCGGTCACCAGCACGCTGCTGATGCGCAACCTGACCAGCGGCGGGCTGATCCGCGTGCCGTTCCTCTACTTCCTGGACTTCGTCATCCCGCTCGTCGTCTTCTCCTGGCCGGACCTGCGCCGCGCGCACCGGTGGGCGGTCGTCGCCGCGTCCGCGGCCATCGTCGCGGCAGGGACGGCGCTGCTACCCGCGCCGCCGCAGCCGCGAGACCTCGTGATCCTGGTGTGGCCGGCCATCTTCGCCGTGGGCGCGACGGGCGTGCGGACGATGTTGCGCAGGGACGCCGCCGACCTGGACGCCCTCATCGCCCGCCGCCGGCGGGCCGCCGAGCGCGAGGGCCACGCGCGCGGGCGGGCCGAGGTGTTCGAGCTGGTCGAACGCGACGTGCGGGCCGCGGAGGAACGCCTGCGCCAGCACCGGGACACCATCGACCCGGTGCTGGCCGCGCACGCCGCCGAGCGCCTCGGCGACATCCGCGACCGGCTCCGCCGCGCCGGTGCCGCGTCCGCTAGAGCGGTCGGCGGCGCTCAGGGGCGCACACCTGCTTGATCCCGTTCGTGGCGTCCATGCCCCAGCCGATGCGCTCGGCCCTGTACGGCTGCCCGTTGGCGTCGGTGAAGAGGATCGACCGGACGTTCGTCCCCCTGCCGATGTGCCACCAGCCGTGGCGCGGCTTCTCGTCCACGGGGAGGCCCGGCCCTCGCACCACCCCGCCGTGAATGCGGGGATCGAAGTCCCCGTGGATGGCGAAGCGCACGACGGCCGTGGCCGATTTCGGCGGGATGTAGAAGGAGAAGTCGCATGACATCGATGTGTACCTGGGCGTGTAGGACACCTCGACGCATGCGTGCCTGCCGTTGGTCCACGTCCAGGCGATCCTCGCCTCCTTGTCCACGAACCACTGTGCGTCTCCCGGGCACTTGTCCGTGGCGGCGTCGAGGGTGGTGACCTGGGGTTTGAGGTAGTAGACGGCCGTGGCGGCTCCCGCCGCGGGGCTCGCCGCGACAAAGCTGCCTGTCAGTGAAAGCACGGCCGCGACGGCCGCAGTCCTCGCTCGCACGTTACTCTCCCCGTCCTTCCGGGTGCGTTGCGAGGCAACCGTAAGCCCGGGGGCCGCGCGTTTCCGGATGCGGGAACGCGCGGCCGCGTGCCCTATCCTCCGCGGCGGCGGGTCACCGGCCGGAGCGGTCCAGGGGCCGGCCCGGGTGATGCGTCGTCAGGTCGGCGCCCCGGGGGCCGTGGTACGGGTCTCCCGCGTGCAGCCCGGCGGTCTGGATCACGCGGCTGATGTCGCTGGGCGTGAGCAGCCCGATGAGCCGCCCGGCCGGGTCGAGCACCACGGCGCGGCCGTCGGCGCAGCCGCCCATCCTGGTCAGCAGGTCGGTCAGCGCCTCCTCGGGCCGGGCGGCGGGCACCTGGTCGGGAGGGCAGGCGATGTCGCGCAGCCGCGTCGCCGCGCGTGCGTCGGGCCGTACCTGGCGGATGCGGTTGAGCGTGACCAGCCCGAGGAAGCGCATGCCGTGGTCCACCAGCGGATAGGTGGACAGGCGCTCGCGCATGACGACCCGGTCGATGAGCTCGGCCACGGTCTCGTCCGGGTGGGCGACGACCAGCCGGTCCGACATGACGTTCCCGATCCTGATGCCGTGCAGCGAGGAGCCGAGCTGCGCCTGCTGCTCCTCGGCGCTGGCGGCACTGACGAGGAACAGGCCGATCAGGGCCAGCCAGAGCCCTTCGAACCCGCTGCCGGTGACGACCTGCAGGAAGCCCAGCGCGATGAGGACGTAGCCGAAGACCCGGCCCGCGCGAGCGGCGGCCACCGCCGCCCGGGTGCGGTCGCCCCACCGGGACCACAGGGCGGCGCGCAGCACGCGCCCTCCGTCCAGCGGCGCGGCCGGGATCAGGTTGAACAGGGCCAGGATCACGTTGACCCCGGCGAGGTAGCCGAACATCCCGGCCAGCAGCGGTGCCCAGCCGGCGGCGGAGACGAGGAGCGCGACGGCCCCGAAGATCACGCCGCACACGAGGCTGGTGAGCGGGCCCACCACCGCGATCTTCAGGTCGGCGCCCGGTGAGCGCGGCTCGCCGCGCAGCTCCGCCACCCCTCCGAGCAGCCACAGCGTGATGTGCGCGACGTCGATGCCGTGGCGCTTGGCCACCATCGCGTGGGAGAGCTCGTGGGCCAGCAGCGAGGCCAGGAACAACACCGCCGTGGCCAGCCCGGCCAGCAGGTACACCACGGGAGACGAGCCGGGGAAGACCACGGGGAACCGGCCGAAGGCCAGCCCGACGAGCAGGATCAGCACGATGACCAGCACGCTGACGTTGAGCCCGACCGGAATCCCCCCGATCCGGCCGAGGCTGATGGATGAGCGCATCCGCCCTCCCCACAATGCGAGTGTCCGCTCCACGTACCCACAAAAGGCACCTGCACGCAGTGACGCGGGCCGGCGCAGCGTTCCGGAACAACGTGCGAAGAAGCGGTAGGATCAGCGGTGACCACCGGACACGAGGGACGATGTCGAGCATCAAAGAGGTCGCCCGGCTCGCTGGGGTCTCCGTCGGCACCGTGAGCAACGTGCTCAACCGGCCCGAGATGGTGGCCCCCCAGACGCGGCTGCGGGTGCAGGCGGCGATCGCCACGCTCGGCTACGTCCGCAACGGCTCCGCCCGGCAGTTACGGGCCGGCCGCAGCCGGACCATCGGCGTCGTCGCCCTCGACCTGGCCAACCCGTTCTTCATCGACGTGCTGCGCGGTGTGGAGACCGCGGCGCAACCCCTCGACGTCAATGTCATGGTCTTCAACAGCAACAAGGACGCCGCCCGCGAGGCCGGGCTGCTGGAGACGTTCGAGGAGCAGCGACCGCTGGGCGTGCTGATCACGCCGGTCAACGACAGCGACGAGGAGGAGCGGCTGAGCCGGCTCGTCTCCCGCGGCATCCCGGTGGTGCGCTTCGACAGCTCGGCCCCGCACAGCCACGGCTGCGCCGTCGCCGTGGACGACGTGCTCGGCGGGCGCCTGGCCGGCCGGCACCTGCGCGAGCGGGGGCATCGCCGCATCGCCTTCGCCGGCGGGCCGTTCACCGTCCGCCAGGTGCGCGAGCGGCACCACGGTCTGGCGGGCGTGCTGGGCCCGGCCGACGCGCTGACCGTCATCCCGCTGCCCGATCTCACGGTGGCCACCGGGCGCACGGCCGGCGCGGAGATCGCCGGGCTGCCTTCCGCCGAACGCCCCACCGCGCTCTTCTGCGCCAACGACCTGGTCGCGATCGGGGCGTTGCAGGAGATGACCCAGCGGGGCCTGCGGGTGCCGGCCGACGTGGCGATCCTCGGCTACGACGACATCGACTTCGCCGCCGCGGCGGCCGTGCCGCTGTCGTCGATCCGGCAGCCGCGCGAGCAGCTCGGCCACACCGCCGCGTTGATGCTGCTGGAGGAGGCCAACCGGCCTGCCGGTCACGAACATCGCCAGGTCGTCTTCCAGCCCGACCTGGTGGAACGCGCCTCCACCGCCGCTCCCTAGACGTGGAGGGGGGCGTCGTCAGCTCATCTGGTCGTTGAGCTGGGTGGCGTCGGGGCCGGGGAAGGGGCCGTTGAAGGGGATCGCGGTCGGAGACGGCCGCAGCGTGCCCGACCAGTCCTGGTAGGACAGCAGGATGGCCACCGCGAGCACCAGGACGACGCTCGTGGCCGCGGCCAGCGCCCACAGCACGACCGCCGGAGTGCTCAGGGCGTCGAGCCCGCGGGGCGGATCGGGCTCGCCGCCCCTGCCGCGCGGCCCCGCCAGGAGCTTGTCGAGCACGGGATCCTCGTGCGCCAGCCGCTCTTCGATCTCCGCGAGCGCTCGCCGCTCGTCTCTGGACATTGCCATGATCTCAGGCCGTCTCCAGGGCGTGACGAGAACGGCGGCCGATCTGGAGAGGGGGCACATGCACCTGAGGGACTCCCAACGTGGCTCTCCACATTCTTGCAGTATGCAACATTAATGACTCCGCTGTCACGGCGGGCGGAGTTCCGGGATCATCTCCCGCGCGTGTGGTGCGGGCCCCATGGTCGTTCAGGCCGGTCCGCGATCACGCGACCTGCGGATGCATGGGGTCGGCAGCCGGGTCGCCATGCGGATCCGCGGCCTCGACCGTGTAGAACAGTTCTATGCCAGAGCGTCAAACCGCCCAGATGAACGGTGAGGATCAGGCCGCTGTCATCTCGGCGGTGCTGTCGGGCTCGCGGCTGCTGGTCGCGATCGCGGCGCGTTCGCTCGGCGCCGTCGCCGACCGGGTGACGTTGCCGCAGTTCCGGATGCTCGTGGTGCTCTCAGGACACGGCGAGACCAAGCTCGTCACCATGGCGGAGCTGCTCGACGTCAACTCCTCCACCGCCATGCGGATGGCCGACCGGCTCGCCGCCGCGGGACTCGTGGTCCGCGAGGTCAACCCGATGAACCGGCGGGAAAGCCTGATGCGCCTGACCGATGAGGGCAGGCGCATCGTGGACCAGGTGACCGCCCGCCGCCGCGACGAGATCGCGGCGATCGTCTCGCGCATGTCGCCGGCGGAGCGCCAGGCGCTGATCTCGGCGATGGCGGCCTTCAACGAGGCGGGCGGCGAGCCGGCGGAGGCCGGCAGCCACCCGCTCGGCTGGCCCGACGCCTGAGCGGGTCAGGCGGGGTTGCCGAGGAAACCCTGCTTTTCCAGCCAGTCGGCGGCGACCTTGCCCGGCTCCATGCCCTCGACGTCGACCTGCGCGTTGAGCTGCTGCATGGTCGCGTCGTCCAGCTTGGCGATCACGGGCTGGAGCACCTTCTCGATCGCCGGGTTCTTCTGGTAGGTCTCCTCCCTCAGGGTCATGGCCGCGTTGTAGATCGGGAAGAACTTCTTGTCGTCCTCCAGCACGGTGAGACCGAGGGCGGCGATCCGGCCGTCGGTGGTGAACACCTCGCCGAAGTTGCAGGTCTCGCCCTTGTCGGTCTCGGTGTAGACGACGCCGGTGTCGAGCAGGGAGATGTTGTCCTTGGGGATGGTCATGTCGTACGCCTTGCTCAGGCCGGGCAGCCCGTCGTCACGGGTCGAGAACTCCGTCTCGATGCAGATCGTGACTTCCTTGGGGTTGGTCTTGGCCAGCTCGGCCACGTCCGAGACCGTCTTGACGCCCAGCTCCGTGGCCTTCTCGGAGCGGATGGCCAGGGCGTAGGTGTTGTTCAGCGGGGTCGGACCGATCCAGTGGATCTTGTTCTTCTGGAGGTCGGCCTCCGCGGTCGCCTTGAACTGCTCGGCGGAGTCCTGGATCGGCTTGGTGTTCTTCAGGAACTCGATCCAGCCCGTGCCGGAGTAGTCCCAGTACATGTCGATCTCTTTGGACTCCAGGGCCTTGCGGTTGGGCACCGTACCGCCGAGGTTGGTCTTGTCGACGACCTCCGCCCCATGCGCCTTGAGCAGGTGCACGGCGATCTTGCCGAGCACGATGTTCTCGGTGAAGTCCTTGGAGCCGACGATGTACTTGGCCCCCTTGAGCTCGTCGCCCGCGCTGCCGGCTTCGACGGCGTCGGAGGAACCGCAGGCGCTCAGGGTCGTGATCGAGAGCGCGGCGGCTGCGAGCAGGGTGAACGTCTGTCGAAGCGGGCGGGAGAACATTTGAAGCACCTTCTTGCTATGTGATCGGGTGGTTACCGAAAGCGTGGTCACATGCCGCGTGGCTTGAGCAGGTCCTCGGCGAGCCCGCCGAGCCAGTCGATGAAGAAGGCGATGCACGCGGTGAGCACGCCTCCGACGATGGTCACGGGCATGCGGTTGAGCTTGAGGCCGTTGACGATCAGCTCGCCGAAGCCGCCGGCCGCGACGAAGGCGCCGAGCGTGGCGACGCCCACGGTCAGTACGAGCGCGGTGCGCAGGCCGGCCAGGATGGCGGGCACGGCCAGTTTCAGCTCGACCCGGCGCAGGATCTGGCCCCTGGTCATGCCCATGCCGCGGGCGGCCTCGATGAGCGCCGGGTCGACCTGCTGGACCCCGACCATGGTGTTGCGCAGGACGGGCAGCACGGCGTAGGCGACGAGGCCGACCAGCGCGGTCTGGAAGCCGACGCCCATGAGGAACGTGGCCAGCACGAGCAGGCCGATGGAGGGGACGGCCTGGCCCAGGTTGCCCACGGTGAGGATGATCGGGGTGATCAGCCGGTTCCTGGACCGCGAGGCGGCGATGCCCAGCGGGATCGCGATGATCACCACGAGTGTGGTGGCGGCCACGGTCATCTGGATGTGCTCGACGGCCTTGGTCACGATCACCGCCCGGTTGAGGCTGCGCTGCTCGATCGAGTCGAGTTCCAGCGTCCCGACCCAGGCGTACAGGGCGAGCAGGACGGCGCAGATGGCGACGGGCGTGAACAGGTGGCGCGCGCCGAACGTACGGCCGAGCTTCCGGGACCGCCCGACGGCCAGGGTGTCAGCGGTCACTGGACACCACGTCTTCCTGCTCGCCGGACCGGGTGCCCACGGCCTCGCACAGGGCGGCGTAGGTGAGCACTCCGGCCGGTGTGGAGCAGCGGTCGGCCCCGTGGGCGATCATGGTGTCGAGCGCCTCGCGGAGGCTGGCGTCGGCGGACACCTGGGGCAGGCCCGGGCCGGCCGGCGATTCCGTGGCGGGCACCTCCGACACGCGCATCAGCGCGAGCCGCTTGAGCGTGGCGTCCTGCCCGATGAAGTTCGCGACGTAGTCGTCGGCGGGGTCGGCGAGGATGGCGGCCGGCGTGTCGTACTGCGCGATGTGCGAGCCCTCGCGCAGCACGGCGATGCGGTCGCCCAGCTTGATGGCCTCCTCGAAGTCGTGCGTGACGAAGATGATCGTCTTGCGGAGCTGCTTCTGCAGTTTGACGAACTCGTTCTGCAGGTGCTCGCGCGTGATGGGGTCGGTGGCGCCGAACGGCTCGTCCATGAGCATCACGGGCGGGTCGGCGGCCAGCGCCCTGGCCACGCCCACGCGCTGCTGCTGGCCTCCGGAGAGCTGACGGGGGTAGCGGTCGCGGAAGGCCGACGGCTCCAGGTTCACCAGCGACAGCAGCTCGTCGACGCGGGCGGAGATCCGGTCGGCCGTCCAGCCGAGCAGGTTGGGGACCAGCCCGATGTTCTGCGCGATGGTCTGGTGGGGGAACAGGCCCACCTGCTGGATGGCGTACCCGATGTGGCGGCGCAGCTGGTCGGGGTCGAGGCTCAGCACGTCCTGCCCGCCGATGCGGATCTCGCCGGACGTCGGCTCGACCAGGCGGTTGATCATCTTCATGGTGGTCGTCTTGCCGCAGCCCGACGGGCCGACGAAGACGACCAGCTCGCCGGCCGGGATGTCGAGGGTGACGTTGTCGACCGCCGGGGCAGGCTGGCCCGGATAGTGCTTGGTCAGCGAGCGCAGCTCGATGCGCACGCCTTCGGTGTCACGGTCGAACACGAAGCCCCCTCGGGGTGGTGATGTAGCGAACGGCGAAGAAGAACAGGTCGAACAGGATGGCGATGACCACGATCCCCAGCGTTCCCGCGAGGGTGGCGTTGAGCGAGTTCACCGAACCGAGCCGGGACAGGCCCTCGAAGATCTGCGTGCCCAGGCCAGGGCCGTCGACGACGGCGGCGATGGCGGCGATCCCGATCAGCATCTGCGCCGAGATGCGCACGCCGGTCAGGATGAGCGGCCAGGCCAGCGGAAGCTGGACCCGCAGCAGCAGCCGGGTGCGGCTCAGGCCCATCCCGCGGCCCGCCTCGACGGTGGCCGCGTCGAGGCCGCGCATCCCGGTGACGGTGTTGCGGATGATCGGCAGGAACGCGTAGGCGGTCAGTGAGACCAGCGTGGAACCCCAGCCCAGTCCGACGATCGGGATGAGGAGGGTGAGCAGCGCGAGCGACGGGACCGTCAGGATCCCGGCGGAGATCGCCACGGAGGTGCTCCGCACTTTCGGGGCGTCGTAGGCGAGGAGCCCGATGCCGACGCCCGCCACGGTGGCGATCGCTATGGCGATGCCCACGACGAGGGCGTGCTCGGCTGCGGCCAGCGAGAGGGTGTCCCAGCGTGAGACCACGTACTCGCTGAAATTCATGGGGGTACCGGCTTCCTTTACGCTTGCATGGGTTCGCAAACGTATGCGATTAGTTGCGGTGAGCGCAAAACTAGGTGCGACTAGCGCAACAGTAGTGCAATGGTTCTGTTATGAACGGATAGGGATGACGGACAAGCCGACGGTGCCCTCGGCAGGTCTACGCCGGGACATGGAGATCCTTGAAGTACTCGCAGGTCACGGGGATGGCCGCGATGCCGACGGGTTCGGTGTCAGCTGGATCGCGCAGCGGTTGGGCCGGGAGAAGAGCCAGGTGTCCAGAGCGCTGCGCGCGCTGGAGCTCGAAGGCATGGTCGAACGCGATCCGATCACCCGGCGCTACCGCCTAGGGTGGCGGCTGTTCGCGCTGGCCGCACGCACCCAGCACGCCAGGTTGGTCCAGGTCGCCGCCCCCTACCTGCGAGGGCTGGCCACCGCCTTCGACGAGGACGCCTACCTGTGCGTCCTGCGCGGCAACCTGGTGCTGACGCTGATGTCGGTGCCGTCGTCGCGGGTCTATCACCGGGTCTGGGAGGGTGTCTCCGTGCCGCTGCTCATGGCCGCCGCGGGCCGCTCCCTGGTCGCCGACTGGGACGACCAGCGGATACGCGAGCTGCTGCGCGTCACCACCCTGCCCTCCGGGCTCGACTCGGCGGTCAGCGGCACGGAGGAGTGGCTGGCCGACCTGGCCCACGTGCGCTCGTGCGGCTACGCCGTGACCGAGGTCGAGCTGGAGGACAGCAAGGCCGGGGTGTCGGCGCCCGTACGCGATCACCGAGGGTTGATCACGGCGGCGATCAGCATGTCGGTGACCCGGGCGCACACGGCGGCCCGGCTGCACGAGATCGGTGCCGCCGTCGGTGAGGCGGCGCGCCAGCTCTCCATCTCGCTGGGCCTGGTGCCGGACGGCCGCCCGATCATGTCGCCCACGGAGGGGTCGCTCTGAAAGGTGCTTCCCGGCGTCAGGCGCTCGGGGTCGGGAAGCTCTCCGGTGTGGTCAGTCCGGTGCTCTCGAGCAGCCGCTGGTGGTTGAGCACGGCCGCGTTGCACTGCTCGGAGAACTTCCTGACCAGGGTGTTCTGCGTGCTGCCGCGGACCGTGCCGATGAGGCCGAAGATCTGGCCGTGGGCCAGGCGCAGCCACTTCACGTACGTGGTGTCGTAGTCGATCCCCGTGCGCCCGGAAATGTCGGACATCCAGCTCTGCTGGTCGTCGGTGGGCCTGACGGGCAACTCCACGTTCAGCTTGGTCGCGAGGTCGCGCGCCGCCTCGTCGAGCTCGTGGTGCTGCGACGCGATCTCGGAGCTGATCTTGCGGACCTCGTCCGTGCTCGCCTTCTGGACGGCTTCCTGGGCGATGACCATCTCCCACAGGGTGGCGAGCCGGACCTTCTTGATCAGCGAGCGGTCCGTCTCCGACAGCGGCCCCCACTTGGTGAGCCACGTGCCCGAGCCGCCCTCCTGATCCGCCTTGGGAGTCTCCGCGGCGTCCTGCGTCTCCTCCGGGAACGCCGTGTCCGTCGGCAGCGGGGCGGTGGTCTGCACGGCGGCGACATCCGGCAGGCCGGCGCTCTGGGCGGGAAACGACGGGGCGCACGCGCCGAGCGGGACCATCGCGGCCAGGCCGCAGACGACGATTACCGGACGGCTGCGTCGGAGTCGCATGTGCCGTCATCCCCTCTGGGTTTCAGGGCTCGGCCCTGCGTGGGCTGTGCCGGGTCACTACGGGATACGCGGCGTCCGCGAGGAGCGTTCAGGCGGCAGGCCGAAAAGATGTGAGGCGCGGGGCCGGAATGCGGCGACAGTCCGTTGCACAGAGCAACGGACTGCTAAGGTGGGCTCGCCCAACACGGTCCCCCCACCTGGACGGATGCCATGAACCCGATGGAACCAGGCGCCTACGGGGCCCATCCGGATTTCGACATCGGGTTCGACCGCCACGGGCGCATCGCGCTCCTGCACCTGAAGGGCCGCCTCGCCGGGGTGGCATCGCTCGTCCTCCAGCAATACCTCGTCAAGGTGCTGGTCGCCCGGATCCCGCCGCTGTTCATCGTCAACGTCGAGGGCCTCACCGAGACCGACGACTCGGGCCGCGAGACGCTGCGCTCGGCCGACCGGCACGCACGGGCGTCGGGTGGGCGCATGATCGTCGCAGGTGGCGGCGGGGCGCTGCGCCTGGAGCTGGGCGCCCTGGATCTGGTGGAGTCGGTCGACGACGCGTTCGCGGAGCTCACCCGCTCCGGAGCGGGCGACCTGCTGTAGCGAACGCACGGGTCTTTTCCGATTGATGGGCGAACGCGGTGCTCGTACGCCCTGGTCAAGGGGAATGTTCGGTCCGACGTGACCCGTACAGGAAGGATCGGCCCGTGGCCACCATCAGACGCACCGCCAAGTCTCGCCGGAAAGGGTCCAGCCAGCCGTGGATCCACCAGGACGGCGTCGAGATCCAGGAGTTCGGCACGGTCCGCATGTTCCCGCTCGGGCTCACGTACGAAGCGCGGATGTACTCCTGCCAGCGCCTCAACCAGGTGCTCGCGGACACCCAGATCCTCTACAGCCTGTACAAGAAGCACCACTGGCTGATGCGCGGCCCGACCTTCTACCAGCTCCACCTGCTGCTCGACAAGCACGCCACGGAGCAACTCGCGGTGGTCGACCTGCTCGCCGAGCGGGTGCAGACCCTCGGCGGCGTGGCGGTCGGCGATCCGCGGCACGTCTCCGAGATCACCGTCATCCCGCGCCCGCCGGACGGCGCGGAGGAGGTGCCCGCGATGTTGTCGCGGCTGATCGAGGCGCACGAGGCGATCCTGGTGGCGGCGCACGACGCGGCCGCCCGCGCCGCAGAGATGGGCGACGACGGCACCAACGACCTGCTCGTCTCCGACGTCATCCGCACGGGGGAGCTGCAGACCTGGTTCCTCATCGAGCACCTGGTGGACACGCCGCTGGTCGAGTCGGCCCGCGACCGCTAGAGCGACCGGCCGGCGACGCGCCGCGGGGAGGCGTACGGCAGTCTCTCAAGGGTGACGTCCAGCAACAGCCCACGCACGACACTCGTCCGACGCATGCGCAATCTGGCGGTGCTCGAGCCGGTGAACATCGTGATCTTCGCCGTGACGGTGTTCGTGATCCTGCGCGCGCCACTGAACACGGTGAACGTGACGGGGTTCGTGCTGGTGGCGGTGCATCTGCTGATCGGCGGCGCCTACTGGGCGATCAAGGTGCGGCAACTGCGCGCGCGGCTGCCGAGGCCGCCGCTGATCGGCGCCTTCGGGTGGTTGCGCCGGTTGTGCGAGGCCGGCCTGGTCGCCGGGTTCGTCATCCTCGCGGTGTCCGTGGCGCGCGGGGCGGTGGGGCCCGGGTCGCTGCCGGGGATCCTGTTCTACCTGCTGGCGGTGGCCGAGTACGTGAACTATTTCCACTGGCAGCTCAGCACCCAGACTTCCGCGGACATCACGCGGGTGCTGCGGACGCGGCGGCTGCACCGCTCGCATCTGTGCCTCGACATGCGCGCCCATCGAAGGTGAGCGTCACCGGCGGGCATGCGTTCGGGCAAATCTTGCCGCCATGACCGTCCCGCGCCCGCGCCGCGCGCTAGGAACATGGCGGTGAGTTCATCGTTGCGTTCACGGCTGCGCGCCGACCCGTGGCGCGTGCTGCTCGTCCTGGTGGCCGCCTGCTACGGAGTGCTCCAGCTGCTCCTGGTCGGCCCGGGCATGGGGCTGGGCTGGGACGAGGTCGTCTACGTCAGCCAGGTCGACCCGCGGGTGCCCGCGGCCGAGTTCATCGCGCCGCGCGCCCGCGGCATCACCCTGATCGTCGCCCCCGTCGTACTGATCACGTCGTCGACGGAGGCGCTGCGCATCTACCTGTGCGTGCTGTCGGCGCTGGCGCTGGCCGTGTCGTTCGGCACCTGGCTGCGGGTGCGCCCCGGACCGGTGGTGCCGATGGCGGCCCTGCTGTTCGCGTCCTTGTGGTTGTCGCTGTTCTACGGCAATGAGGCCATGCCGAACCTGTGGGTGGCGTTCTGCGCGGTCGCCGCGACCGGGTGGTGCGTGCGCTGCCTGCGCCGGGAGCGCGGACTCGGCCCGCCACTCGGGCTGGCGGCGAGCGTGGCCGCGGTGGCGCTGCTGCGCCCGCCGGACAGCGTCTGGCTCGCCCTCCCCCTGGCCGTGGCGCTGCTGGTCGCGCCGGGCCGGCGGCGGGTCGGCGCCGTGATCGCGCTCGGCGCCGGCCTGGCCGCGGGCTGGGCCGACTGGATCGTGGAGGCGTACGTGCGGTTCGGCGGGCTCGCCGCGCGCTGGCAGGCCGCCGGGGCGGCGAACGAGACGGGCCTGCACGTCTCCCTGTACGAGCACGCGCGGGCGCTCAACGGCCCCCTGCTGTGCCGGCCGCCCGCCGACTGCGGGCCCGTCGTGCTGCCCTGGCTGGTGTGGTGGAGCACGATCCCGGTCCTCGTCCTGCTCGGTCTGTACGCGGCGCGGCGCACGGCCCGCCTGGCCGAGTGCGTGCTGCCCGCCGCCACCGGCCTGGCGCTGGTCGTGCCGTACGTCTTCCTCGTCGGCTACGCGGCGCCCCGGTTCCTGCTGCCCGCGTACGCGCTGCTGGCCTTCCCGATCGCGTACGGCGCGGTGTGGGCGCTGGAGAGATCGCGGCGGGCCGGGCCCTGCCTCGTCGTCGGCTGCCTGCTCGCCCAGTTCACGCTGCAGGGGTTCACGCTCGACAAGGTCGTTGCCCTCCGGATGCCCAAGCGGCAGGCCGACGTCGAGGTGGCCCGCGCCCTGCGCGCGGCCGGCGTACGCGGCCCGTGCCTGGTGTACGGCGAGCACGCGGTGATCATCGCCTACCGGCTGGGCTGCGACGGGCACACCGTGCTGGACTGGCCGCGCGGCGACGAGACGCCGTCCGCCGTGCGCGACGCGCAGGACGCGGGCAAGCGGGTGGTGGCCGTCGACAAGGGCCGGCCGGTTCCCGCGCCGTTCCTGCTGGAATGGGGGAGGGGGCGGTTGCCCGGGGCGCGGCCGGGCGCGTGGCACGCGTACTTTCCGCGCTGAACCGTTGTCTGCCTGGAGCCGCCGGGATGGAACAGCCGTTCCGCTCTCCGTGGAGCGGGTGCCCCTGACCGATCGGGAGCCGCTGCCGGAGGGCCTGCGACCTGGTGGGGCGCGAGCTGGAGCCGGGGTCTCGTCCGGCCGACCTCGTACCCCCTGGAGGAGATCCTCGCGTGGTGGCGCGTCGCACCGGGGAGGGCAGGGGGACGACCCCCGCCCTCCCCGGCGCCGTCAGGCGGCTTCGTGCCGGCGCTGGCAGCCGATGCAGTAGCGGGCCAGCGGCCGGATCTTGAGCCGCTCGAACGGGATGCCCGTCTCGCAGTGCGAGCAGCGCCCGTAGGTGCCCTCGGACAGCCGTTCCAGGGCCTGGCCGAGCTCCGCGATGGCGCGGTCGGCGGCGGCGATGTTGACGAGCAGTTCCTGCCACGTGTCGTCGGCACCACTGCCCTCGCGCGCCGCCGCCTGCAGACCGGTCAGCTGGTTGCTGCGCCGGGCCAGCTGCTCCTGGAGCTCCTGGCGCAGCGTCTCGGCCTGCACGCTGCTGAGGTGGGTCGTTCCGTTGGTGTCAGTCATGCTGAAGTCCTCTCTGGAGCGCGCACCGGTCGCAGATGCTCCGGTACGGCGTCCGCAGGAGCTGTTCGTAGGCGATGAAGGTCCCGCAGCACCGGCAGGTGCCGTAGATGCCCCGGTCCATGCGGTCGATCGCGGCCTCGATCTCGGACGTGCGCGGATCGGCCGCGGCGCCCGCCGGCCGGGGGCGGGACAGGGCGGCCGTGAGCTGGTCCTGCAGCAGCTCACGGAGTTCCTCCAGCCGCGCCAGGTGCCGCTCGTAATGCTGCAGGTGCGTGTGGACTGATCTGACGTCGGCCATGACGATGTTCGGCTCCTTGCTGGCGGGAAACGGCACACCTCGGGGGTGGCCGAAGGCAGCGCTCGCCGACGGGCCCGGGACGTGCGTGACCGGGCCTCGCGCCGCGCGAGCGGCAGGAGAAGAGGAGCGCTAGATCAGCGGCGGGCTGCGCGATCCGGCGGTGCGGTGCGCGAGTTGCTGGGGATCGCGGATCCCGCCCGGGTCGAGCCCCGGCGCGGGCAGCATCGCGAGCCGGCCGGCCTCGTGGCGGCGTTCACCGCGCAGGGGCGGCCACAACGACAGCACCTGGCGCTCGCCGGTCGCCGCCTGCGGCGGCATGCTCGACAGCTGCGCGTCCCACGCCTCCGGCGTCCACGTCTGGGTGGAGCCGAGGCCGGGCTGGTACGCACGGCCGCCGCCGTGCCAGTTGTAGGTGGATCCGACCAGCAACAGGGAAAGCAGGACCAGACCCATCACGCTGGTGAACGCGATGGGCCCTCGTGGTGTTCTCCACGGTCCCGTCATAAGGCCGACCATAGCCCAGACGGTGGGAAAAGGCATGCGTGCCGGTTCGGCGAAACCGGCGGCAGCCCCGAGCTGCCGGGGCCGGGCGCGTCCGGCCCCTGGGTCAGCCCCACGGGGACGGGTAGAATCGGGCATTGAGGTATGAATTCCGCAGATCGCGGCATGGCCGCGGCGGCTGGAGGTGATGCCCTCTCTCCGAGAAGAACGTCACTCCACTGCGCGAGGGAAGGAACGTCATGCCTGGCAACAAAGCCGTCGTCTACGAAGGTCCAGGCAAGGTCGAGGTACACGAGACCGACTACCCCGAGTTCGAGCTCAAGGACGGTCCTGGGGTGAATTCGGCCAACGTGGGGCGCAAACTGCCACACGCCGCGATCCTCAAAACCGTAGCGACCAACATCTGCGGCAGCGACCAGCACATGGTCCGCGGCCGCACCACGGCGCCGCCGGGGCTCGTGCTGGGCCACGAGATCACCGGCGAGGTCGTCGAGACCGGGCCGGACGTCGAGTACATCAAGACCGGCGACCTCGTGTCCGTGCCGTTCAACATCTCCTGCGGTCGCTGCCGCAACTGCAAGGAGCGCAAGACAGGCGTATGCGAGAACGTCAACCCCGACCGTCCCGGGTCGGCGTACGGCTACGTCGACATGGGCGGCTGGGTCGGAGGACAGGCGGAGTACGCGCTGGTTCCCTACGCGGACTGGAACCTGCTCAAGTTCCCGGACAAGGACCGGGCCATGGCCAAGATCCTCGACCTGGCCATGCTCGCGGACATCTTCCCGACCGGCTTCCACGGTTGCGTGAGCGCCGGCGTGGGCCCGGGATCGACCGTCTACATCGCCGGCGCGGGGCCGGTGGGGCTGGCCGCCGCCGCGTCCGCGTTTCTGCTCGGAGCCGCCGTGGTGATGGTCGGCGACCTGAACAAGGAGCGCCTGGACCAGGCGCGCAGCTTCGGCTGCGAGACCATCGACGTGTCCGCCGGCGAGCCCAAGGACCAGATCGAGCAGATCCTCGGCATGCCGGAGGTCGACTGCGCCGTCGACGCCGTGGGCTTCGAGGCCCGTGGCCACGGGCGCGAGTCGGAGGAGGAGCATCCGGCCACGGTGCTCAACTCGCTCATGGACGTCACGCGGGCGGGCGGTGCGCTGGGCATCCCCGGCCTGTACGTGACCGGAGACCCGGGGGCGGCCGACGAGGCCGCCCAGCACGGATCGTTGTCGATCAAGATCGGTCTCGGCTGGGCCAAGTCGCACAGCTTCGTCACCGGCCAGTGCCCGGTCATGAGGTACAACCGGGAGCTGATGATGGCGATCCTGTACGACCGGGTGCAGATCGCGAAGGCGGTCAACGCCACGCCCATCTCGCTGGACCAGGCGCCGCAGGGTTACCACGAGTTCGACGAGGGGGCGGCCCGCAAGTACGTGCTCGACCCGCACAACATGTTGTCCACGGCGGCCTAGCGCCACCGGGGGTCGCGAGCGGAGCGTCCGATCCGCTCGCGGCCCTTTCGCGTTAGGGGTCATCGGCGTCATCGGCGTTATCGGCGTTATCCGCGTTGTCAAGTGTTATCGGCTTTTCTGGCGTTATCGTCGTGCCACACTAATAGCGGCGAATGTCCGCTATTTCATGTCATGTCGACTTGTCTTAAGCGGTGACGCATGGAGTTCCCGTATCGAGCTGATGAGTTGATATTGGCTTTTTTTCACTGGTTCTTTCCCGGTGCTGGGACTTCGGCCCCGGCGTGGCGTTGTGGCGCAGCTCGCGGCAACTGTAAGCATCGTACCGATCTCGTTGGCTCGCCCGGCCGACAGTCGCGGCCACGGGTCGCATTCCGAAAGGAACGGTACATGTTCACCCTTATTCCCCGAACGGCGAAAACAGCCATGTCCGCCCGATCCAAAATGGGACATTCGCTGCGGAGTATGACGAAGTCAACCGTGCACGGCACCTTGACCCTGGCCCTGGTCGTCACCATGGCCCCGGCGGCGCTCGCGAAGGACGACGACGACCGCCACCGCAAGTTCCGTCACCGCGACCACCACGGTCGTTGCAGCCCGCACACGTTCTTCAGGGTCAAGCGCCTCTCGCCGCGCAACTTCTTCGTGCCCCGCACCCGCTTCATCGACGGCCCCGGCGGCTCGATGACGGTGTCCGTCACGCGCGAGCACGAGGTGCTCGCCTTCCTCGAGACCGAGCGGGAGAGGACGCTCCAGCTCACCTCCACACGTACCCCCGAGGACACCTCGCACTTCAATGTCACCGAGGTGGTCAGAGCCCTGCGCAAGATGGGGCTGCCCCATCTTGAGGAGCGGCACATGGTCTTCACCGGGCACGAATACACCCGGGAGATCTCCAAGGGCAAGTACGGCAACATGTGGTACCGCGTCTTCGGCTACCGCGTCGGCTGGTCGGCCTGGCGGGTGCTCGGCACGTGCCGCCACGTCGAGGTCGGCACCGGGATCGCGAACGTCCCCTCCAGGGTGGAGGGCTGGCGTTACTGGGAGACCAAGCATCCGAAGTTCAAGAACCGCCTGCTGTCCTGGAAGTGACGAGGCCGAGCCCGTGACCCCCGAACGTGGCACCGGGACCTCGGCACGGTGGGCCGAGGACTCGATGCCAGGTTTCGCGGAGGTGGCGGGCTGCCTCGCCGCCCTTGAGCCGCCCTTGAGCCGCCCTTGAGCCGCCCTTGAGCCGTGAGCTGCCGTGGTCAGCTCACCCGGATGTTCTGGAACTGGGCCGTGCCGTCGAAGACGTTGAGCCCGAAGTGGCCGCTCGCGTACTGGTCGTCCTTCGCGTCGATGACGGGCTCGGCGCGATCGTCCAGGTAGACCTTGATGCTCTGCCCCTGGGTCACGACCTTCAGGTGGTAGGTCTGACCCGCCTCGATGGGAGCCTTGTACGTGGCGATGTCGCGTCCGGGCCGCCACAGCTTCACCACGCCCGCCTTGCTGTCGACGTTGGCCGTGTAGTGCCGCCCGGCCCGCGCGTCCGCCCGGAACGTGAGCGCCGCCGCGGTGCCGTCGACCAGCCGCACGTCACCTTCGTAGGTGAAGTCCGACCCCGTGTGGTCGCTGAGGTAGAACGCGTCGCCGCCGGCCGAGCCCTGCTTGCCGGCCGCCACGTCGGTCCACGAGCCGCTGACGACCCGCCACTGGCCGGGCAGGTTGTGCTCCAGCGTCGGCTCGCCCATGCCCCACGCGGGGGCGAGCTCGTGGATGCGGAGCGAGACGAGTTTGACGCCGCCGCCCTCGACGTGCAGGGCCACGCCCCTGCTGTCGGCGCGCGGATCGAAGGCGACGTTCCTGGTGATCGAGGCCAGGCCGTCGTTGCCGAACACCTCCAGCTGCCCACGGTCCACCAGCAGCCGCACCGTGACCCGGCCGCGGGAGGGTTCGAGGGGAGCGCCCATGAGCGTGCGGGCCGCCGTGTCGTAGAGGACCTCGCTCCCGGCGTCGCCGCCCGGCCGTACGTCCAGCTTGAACCCGAACTTCCTGGCGGTGGCGCCTCTCACGTCGAACTCGGCCTCCACCTCGTATGTGTCGAGGGACTGATCCCGCAACAGCTTCGCGGCCGTCGCCGGGGTGAGCCCGCGGCCGCGCCACGAGGAGGTCCGGTAACGCAGCTTCTCCAGCTCCTTGATGGGCTGCCGGGTGACGCGGACGCCGTCGCCGGTCGTGCGCAGCCCGAGCACGGCGGGAAAGCTGGCGTTGCCCGTCCAGGTCGCGCCCTGGTTGCCGCCCATCCAGACCATCTGCACCACCCGGTCGTCGGGCATGTCGTTGAAGACCTGTCCGGCGTAGAAGGAGCCGCCGGCGTGGTTGGTGCCGTGGTCCATGCGCTGCGGCTCGTCCCAGTCGGTGGTGAAGGTCGTGCCGTCGAAGTCGCCGACGACGTACTCGCCGCTCGCGTCGGTGAGCACCCACTTCGTCCGGCGCTTGTCGCCGTCCACGGGGAGGGCGAAGAAGTCCGGGCACTCGAACAGCCAGTCGGCCGCGTACCTGCTCTGGAGCGTCCAGTCGAGCAGGTTGGGTGAGGAGTAGATGTTGACGCCGTTGCCGCCCGCGTCGGACCAGACCAGCATCACCCACCGCTTGGTGGCGGCGTGCCACAACACCTTGGGGTCGCGGCTGGTGCCGGGCATGGTCACGACCTTGCGCCCGTTGTCGTACGCCTTGAAGGTGCGGCCCGCGTCGGTGCTGTAGAAGACCGAGACGCCGTTGGTGCCGGAGAAGACGACGAGCGGGTCCTCGGCTCCGTCGCGCAGGCCGGAGGTGTTGGCCGCGTCGACGACCCCTGCCCCTGACCAGAGGTCGCCGGGGTGCACGCCGGGTTCGAGGGCGATCGGCTTCTGCGTCCAGTGGACCAGGTCGGTGCTGGTGGCGTGGCCCCAGTGCATGGTGTCCCAGCCGAGACCGTGCGGGTTGTGCTGGTAGAAGAAGTGGTAGGTGCCCTTGTAGTGGAGCAGCCCGTTCGGGTCGTTCATCCAGCCGCCCTGCGAGCTGAAGTGGAACTGGCCCCGGTACGGTTCGGTGTACGTGGTCGGCTGGTAGGGGAACTCGGGGTAGTCCGCGGCGTGGCCGGCGGACGGGGTCGCGGCGACGACCATGCCGGTGAGCGCGATGAGGGACGTTAAGCCGCGTGCGAGCCGTTTCATGACATCAGGGGCCTTCCATCTCGGGGAGTGCAAGTGTCAACGTTGACATATGTCAACGTTGACATCGGCTTGCAGAGCATCATCGGCCCTGCTTCCCGAAACGTCAATGCCTCTCGCGCGTAACAGGTTCGGCGCGCCGCCCCCGCCGGAAAATGGGAGGAAGGCTCGCGAAGCGGCCGGTACACTGGCCGCATGTCTACGCCCCGGATCTCTTAGCCAGGACACCCGCTTCCGCGTCACCCGTGTGTCCTTGAGCTTATCCGGAGCGTCATCCCATGATTACCTTCCGCGGTGTCGACGTGCGCGTCGGCGCCCGCCTCCTGCTGTCGGGCGTCACCGCCCACGTCGCCCTTGGCGACCGCGTCGGCCTGGTCGGCCGCAACGGCGCCGGCAAGACCACCCTCATGAAGATCCTCGCCGGCCAGGCGCAGCCCGCGGCCGGCACCGTCACCCGCTCGGGACCGGTCGTCCACCTCCCTCAGGACCCTGCCGCCGCCGACCCGGAAGCCTCCGTCATCGGCCGCATCCTCTCGGTCCGCGGGCTCGACCGGGCCGTACACGCTCTGCGTGCCGCCGGGAGCGCCCTCGCCGAGGCGGCGGACGAACGGGCGATGGCCCGCTACGCCCGTGCGGAGGCCGAGTTCCAGGCCCGCGGCGGCTACGCGGCCGAGGCCGAGGCCGCCAGGGTCGCCGCCGGGCTCGGCTTGCCCGACCGGGCCCTCGCCCAGCCGGTCGGCGCCCTGTCCGGCGGGCAGCGCCGCCGGGTCGAGCTGGCCCGCGTGCTCTTCGCCGAGCAGGGCGTCCTGCTGCTCGACGAGCCGACCAACCACCTGGACGGCGACTCCATCGCCTGGCTGCGCTCCTTCCTGTCCGGCTACCCGGGCGGCCTGGTCATGATCAGCCATGACACCGGGCTGCTGGCCGACGTGGCCAACCGGGTCTGGCACGTGGACGCCGACCGGGCCGCGCTCGACGTGCACAACACCGGCTGGCACACCTACCTGGCCGACCGCGAGGCCGACGACCGGCGCAGGGCGCGGCTGCGGGCCGCCGCCGAGCGCAAGGCCGCCGCGCTGCACGCCCAGGCCGGGCGCATGCGCGCCAGGTCGGCCACCGCCGTGCGGGCCAGGGACATGGCCCGCCGCGCCGACCGCATGCTTGCCAGGACGCAGCCCGTACGGCGGGACGAGAAGGTGGCGCGCATCCGGCTGCCCGAGCCCGCTCCCTGCGGCCGGATGCCGCTCGGCGCGATCAGCCTGACCAAGTCCTACGGCACGGTGCCGGTGTTGTCGGGGATCGACCTGGCCATCGACCGGGGAAGCAGGCTCGTGGTGCTGGGGTTCAACGGCGCCGGCAAGACCACGCTGCTGAAGCTGCTGGCCGGGCACGAACGTCCCTGCTCCGGCCGGGTCGTGCCCGGCCACGGGCTCCGGCTCGGCTACTTCGCCCAGGAGCACGACACCCTGAACCCGGCGCACACCGTCGGGCAGCACCTGGCCGGCGTCGCCCCGCACCTGACCGGCGGCGAGGCCAGGACGGTGCTCGGATCGTTCCTGTTCGGCGGCGACGACGTGGACAAACCGGTCCGAGTGTTGTCGGGCGGGGAGAAGACCAGGCTGGCGCTGGCCGGGCTGGTCAGCTCGCGGGCCAACGTGCTGCTGCTCGACGAGCCGACCAACAACCTCGACCCGGCGTCCAAGGCGGAGGTGCTGGCGGCGGTCGGGGCGTACCGGGGGGCGGTGGTGATGGTCACGCACGACCCCGAGGCCGTCGAGGCGCTGCGGCCCGACCGGGTGCTGCTCTTGCCCGACGGGGCCGAGGACCTGTGGAACCCCGGGTACGCCGACCTGATCTCGCTCCGGTAGGCCGCGGCCGTCCAGGCACGCCACGAAAAGACCAACCGCACGCCAACGGCCAGGGGCAGGGTGTGCCGATGCCGCCGCCGTACGGGCGTTGCGGCTGCTTCCGGCCCGGTGGGCGCCCGGCGTGGCCGCCGCCGTGACCGGCGTGGAGCTCGTCACGGCCGGCCTGCTGCTCACCCCGTGGTATGCGGCCGGCCTGGCTCTCGCAGCGGCGGCGCTGGCCGTCTTCGCCGGGGTCGCCCTGGTGACGCGGCGGCGAGGGCTCGCGGTGCCCTGCGCCTGCTTCGGGCCGGGGCCGGGGAGCGGGCGCGGCGGTTCGGCACGGGACGCCGCGCCCGGCGGGCTGCCGCTCGGGAACCCGCACGCCGTCCGCAACACGGTTCTGGCGGCGGCGGCGCTGTCGGGGCCGTTCGGGGGCGCGGACGCGAGCGTCGGCCCGGTGGGCGGAGGGCTCGCCGGAGCGGCGGCCCTGATGCGCCGCGGTCGCGCTGCGGTTCTAGGACATCGCCGCGCTGTTCGGCCCGCCGCCGGCGCCCGTTCCCGCAACCGGCGATTCGAGACGACACGGTTCGTGACGGAACCGCGGTAGGAGATCCATGGAGTTCGTGGTCGCGGCCCTCGTCCTGGTGGGCTGCGTTTCCCTGCTCGACCTGGTGCGGTCACCCTGCCTCGCAGGCCGCCCTGTACGACGCGCTCGCCCGCCTCCCCGGGCTGGCCAGGCTGGAGGACCCGGGCTTCAGGGACCGCCTGCAGCCGCAAGGAGTCGTTCTACGGCGAGTTGCTGAGCGGGCTCCGGGCCGCTCAGGAGGTGCGCCTGCTCGGCCTCGGCGATTTCCTGCGCGGGCGGATGCTCGGCGAGCTGGCCGGCGTGCACGACGCGAACAGGCGGCTTGACCGGCGGGAGCTGCGGGTCAAGGGAGTGCCCGCCCTGCTGGGCACGATCGTGGTGGCGGCCGGGCTGGTCCGGGCGGTCCATGCGGCCGGCCAGGGGCGGCTGGGCGTCGGCGACATCGCGGTGTTCGTCGCGGCCGTCGCCGGCTGCCAGGCGGCGCTGGCGACCTGGTCCGGACCCTGGCGCTCGCCCACCAGTCGCTGCTGCTCTACGACCACTACCGCGCGGTCGTCACCACCCCGCCCGACCTCGCCCTGCCCGCGCGTCCCCTGGAGGTGCCGCCGTTGCGGGCCGGGATCGAGCTGCGGGACGTCTGGTTCAGGTACGGGCCAGGCAAGCCTGGGTGCTGCGCGGCGTCGACCTCGCCACCCCCGCCGGGCACACGGTGGCGCTCGTCGGGCTCAACGGCGCCGGCAAGAGCACCCTGGTCAAGCTGCTGTGCCGGTTCTACGACCCCGACTCCGGGTCGCTCTCCTGGGACGGCGCCGACTTCCGCGACCTGCGCGCCGACGGGCTGCGCGGGCGCATCGCCACGGTGTTCCAGGACTTCATGCGGTACGAGCTCAGCGCGCGGGAGAACATCGCCCTCGGCGACCTGCCGGCCATGGAGGACCCGTCCCGGCTGTCCGCGGCGGCCAGGGCCGTCCGGCTGCACGAGACGATCACGTCCCCTGCCGAAGGGGCACGACACCCTGCTCACCAGGACGTTCCTCGACCAGCAGGACGGCGACGACCCCGGGACGGGTGTCCTCCTCTCCGGCGGGCAATGGCAGCGCGTCGAGGCTGGTGCCGAGGGTGACGGCCGAGGCGAGCCCGTACTGCCCGCCCGTGTCGCAGTGCCGCCACTGCGGCTACGACGGGTCGTACCCGAAGCACTACTGGTATCAGCTGTACTCGAACTGCCACGAGTATTTCGGGCAGTGCGTCACCCAGGCGTCGAACTGCCCGGTGCGCTGACTCCGGCGGTGTCCCTCACCGGCGGACGGTGAGGGGACGCCCCTGTCAGTTCCAGGCCGCCGTGCCGGCGTTGTGGACCCGGGTCAGCGTGGCCAGGAGGCCGCCGGGCGGGTCGCAGAACTGGAAACGTTTGTCCAGCCCGGTCACCTTGAGCAGCCGGGCCAGGCGGGACTGGACCCCGCTCAGCACGAGGCGGCCGCCCGCGGCCTCGGCGGTGTTGGCGGCCGAGATCAGCGCGCCCAGCCCCGAGGAGTCGCAGAAGCCGACCTCGCGCAGGTCGGCGATGATGAAGGGCGGCGTGCGGCGTGACATCGCCTGCAGCAGGCCGCGGCGGAACTCGGCCGCCGAGGTCATGTCGAGGTCGCCCGTCACCGTCAGGACGGCGGCTCCATCGCGCTGGGTGACGACGCAGGTGAACCCGGTCCGGTCTTCGCTCCCCATGCCGCTCCTCCGCTCCCAGCATCCGCGCCGTCCCCGCCCGGGACGTGCGGCGATCGGGGTCGCCCCCATGATTGCACAGTGCAACGGAGCCGGGAAGTCATGGACATGGCGCCATGATCTGCGTACAACCCCCACTATGCCGCAGAAGGGGGCGGACGCCCAGGTGACGGGCGTTTGACCGCTGTTGGCGGTGTCGCCGCGGCCTGCGCTACCGTATGGCCCGGAGTGCCGCTGGTCAGGTCGGCGCGTCAGGCCGGGCGACTCGACGGAGGCTCCACATGAGTCACAGCGGCGGTGGGGTCGGCGGTCCGGGCAGCCGGGAGGCCGCGTGATGCGGCGCCGCTCGGCCCTGCCCGGTCGGGGGAAGGCACCCGGCTGTGGTGATCGCGGCCGGCTTCGGGGTGGCGGTGCTGGTCGGCACGCTGCTGCTGGCCACCCCGGTGGCCACTGCCGACGGTGATTCCTCGCACTGGTTGACCGCGTTGTTCACGGCTACCTCCGCGGTCTGCGTGACCGGTCTGATCGTGGTCGACACGCCTACGCACTGGTCGGTGTTCGGCGAGGTGGTCATCGCGCTGCTCATCCAGGTCGGCGGGTTGGGCATCATGACGCTCGCCACGTTGATCATGGTCATCGTGTCCGGCAGGGTGGGGTTGCGCGCGCGTCTGTCCGCGCAGGTGGAGACGAAGTCCGTGGTGGCCGCCGACCTGCGTCAGGTGTTGCGCAAGGTGGTGCTGTTCAGCCTGGTGTGTGAGGCGGCGGTGGCCGCCGTGCTCACCGTCCGTTTCATCGTCGGGTACGACGAGCCGCCGGGCCGGGCGGCCTACCTGGGCGTTTTCCACGCGGTGTCGGCGTTCAACAATGCCGGGTTCGCGTTGTGGCCGGACAATCTGATGCGTTTCGTGGCCGATCCGTGGATCTGCCTGACTGTCGCCGTGGCCGTCATCGTGGGCGGGCTGGGCTACCCGGTGGTGTTCGAGTTGTTGCGTCACTGGCGGCGGCCGAGCCGCTGGTCCCTGTTGACCCGGGTGACCGTCGGGCTGAGCGTCCTGCTGATCGGGGTGGGCACGTTGGCGTTCCTGGCGGCCGAGTGGCGCAATCCCGCCACGATGGGCCCGCTGGACGACTCCGCCAGGTTGTTGTCGGCTTTCTTCGCCGCGGTCATGCCGCGTTCGGGCGGGTTCAACACCCTCGACATCGGGCAGATGAACCCGTCGTCGTGGTTGGTCACCGATGTGCTGATGTTCATCGGCGGGGGCAGCGCGGGCACGGCGGGGGGCATCAAGGTCACCACGTTCGGCTTCCTGCTGTTCATGGTGTGGGCCGAGTTGCGCGGGGAGAGGCAGGTCAACATCGGTCACCGCCGGCTGCCCGCCGCCACCCAGCGTCAGGCGGTGTCCATCAGCCTGCTGGGCGTCTTCCTGGTCACGGTCTCGACCTTGCTGATGCTCACGATCACCTCCCATGGTTTGGACCGGGTGCTGTTCGAGGTGATCTCGGCGTTCGCCACCAACGGGTTGTCCACCGGCATCACCGCGAGCACCCCGCTGGCCGGGCACGTGCTGCTCAGCCTGTTGATGTTCGTCGGCCGCATCGGGCCTTTGACGCTGGGCTCGGCGCTGGCGCTGAAACAGCGCACCCGCCGTTACGAACTTCCGGAGGAACGCGTGATCGTCGGCTGAGCCGCGGCGATCGCCGCCGGATCACTGCGGGGACGAAGGCAGCGGACGCGCGGGACCCAACGGGCCCCAGCGGTCGGCGACGCGGTTGGCCACGACGTAGATGAGGTTGACCGTCACGATCGCCGGGGCGATCACTCCGACGAAGCCGGCGAACTCCCGCTCGAACGCCACGGCCAGGATCACCGCCGTGATCCCGTTCTGCTGCGCCAGCCCGAGGTGCACACGGTCGGCGACGGGCAGCCCGTGGGTGAGCACCAGCGCCGCGAGCATCTGCGCGGCGAACGCGGCGAGGCCCAGCAGGAAACCCTTCATCAGGCTCGCCCCGCCGACCAGCAGCAGCCCCATCAGGAAAGCGGAGAGCGCGAACGCCGCGGTCACCGCTCGCGCCAGCCACCGCGAGTCGGGCATCCGCAGGTAGAGGCCGGCGGTGGCCACGCCGAGCATGAGCGAGCTCCAGGCCGCGGAGACGATCGCGGCGGCCGCCGCCAGGTAGCTCAGCAGCGGCGGCGCGTTCCTGATCAGCCGCCAGACCCCGTACGCCGCGGCGGCGAACAGCGCGTTGAGCCCCAGGTCGGCCAGGTAGGAGAGGGTGAGCCCGCCCTCGGCCGGCCTGGAGAGCGACACTGCGTAGAACGCGAGGATCACCGTCACGGGGTCGTCGAAGGAGGACCACGCCCCGAGAATGGTCTTGGCCCGCGACGATAACCGGTTGTCGGCCATCACCGCGGCGACCGACAGCGGGTCGATCTGGGCCACGGCGATCGCGAGGATCATCGCCCGCGGGTCGCCGGTGACGAGATACATCACGCCGGCGATGAAGGCCGCCTTCAGCAGCACGCCGACGGTCACCGCGAGCAGGATCAGCTTCCCGTGCTGGCGGGCCTCGGTGCGGTCGATGCCGTGCGTGCTGCCGTACAGCCCCACCGCCAGCAGCAGGCTGCTCAGCAGCAGGTAGGCGCCCGAATGCTCCAGGCCCGTGACGTCGCCCAGGTCGGCCGCCGCCCAGCCGAGCCCGACGAGGAGAAGCAGGAACGCGATCTTTACCAACGTTTCACTCCCCCTGCGGGCCGGCCTCTCCGAAAGGGTTCATATCATTCCGCCGGGCGTGACACCAGCGGCGAGGAATCACCGGGGCTCCTGGCTGGTGTCGGCGATCAGCGGCTCCAGGACGATTCCGGGATTTTCCCGCATGATCGAGCGCATCCGCCACTGGTCGGTGAACAGCGCCAGCAGCGCCTGGTCGCGGCCGCGCTCCAGCACCTCGGCGCCGCGCCGGCCGGCCAACTGCGGCACGGAGGCGGCGTCGGTGCGCCGGGCCAGGGTGTAGTCGAGCCGGTCGAGGCTGATCCGCGCGCCGAACTCGGCGGACAGGCGGTGCTGCACCACCTCGAACTGCATCGGCCCGACCGCCGCGAGCACCGGCGCCTGGTCGCCGCGCAGGTCGGAGCGGAGCACCTGGATGACGCCCTCGGCGTCGAGCTGGTCGATGCCGCGCCGGAACTGCTTGGCCTTGCTGGAGTCGCGGGCGCGGGCGACGGCGAAGTGCTCGGGCGCGAAGCTCGGAATCGGCGGGAAGGTCACCGCGGACCCGTCGTAGAGGGTGTCGCCGGGACGCAGCGCGGTCGCGTTGACCAGGCCGACGACGTCGCCGGGGTACGCCTCGTCCAGCGTGGTGCGCTCCTGGCCGAACACGCTCTGCGCGTATTTGGTGGCGAACGGCCGCCCGGTGGCGGCGTGGGTGAGCACCATGCCCCGCTCGAACCGGCCCGAGCAGACCCGTACGAACGCGATCCGGTCACGGTGCGCCGGGTCCATGTTGGCCTGCACCTTGAACACCAGCCCGGAGAACGGCGCGTCCAGCGGGCGTACGGCGCCGGCGACGTCGGGCCGGTCGGCGGGCGGGGGAGCCAGCTCTACCATGGCGTCCAGCAGCCGGGCCACCCCGAAGTTGGGCAGGGCCGCGCCGAACAGCACCGGGGTGGACTCGTGGGCCTCGAAGGACTTCTGGTCGTGGTCGGCGCCGATGGCCGACAGCAGCGAGACCTCCTCGCCCGCCCGCTCCCAGTCGTGTCCCAGCTCGGCGCGGGCGCGCTCGTCGGTCAGCGCGTCCTCCTGGGCCCTGGTGGCCCCGCCTGGGGTGCGGGCGTAGCGGACGGCGCGCCCGGTGGCCCGGTCGATCACGCCGTGGAAGTGGCCGGCGGCGCCGAGGGGCCAGGTGACGGGGGTGGGCCGCAGGCCGGTGCGCTCCTCGATCTCGTCGAGCAGCTCCAGGGCGTCGCGGCCGGGACGGTCCCACTTGTTGACGAAGGTGATGACCGGGATGCGGCGGTGGCGGCACACCTGGAACAGCTTCATCGTCTGCGGCTCCATGCCCTTGGCCGCGTCGATCAGCATCACCGCGCAGTCGACGGCGGCCAGCACCCGGTAGGTGTCCTCGGAGAAGTCGGCGTGGCCCGGGGTGTCGACGAGGTTGAACACGTGGCCCCGGTAGTCGAAGCGGAGCGCCGCGGAGGTGATCGAGATACCGCGAGAACGTTCCAGCTCCATCCAGTCTGAGGTGACGCCGCGCCGGCCGGCCTTGCCGTGCACCGCCCCCGCCGCGGTGATGGCGGAGGCGTGCAGCGCCAGCGCCTCGGTCATCGTGGACTTGCCCGCGTCCGGATGGCTGATGACGGCGAACGTCCGGCGGCGGCGGCCTTCCTCCCTGATGTCGGTCATCGTCCTATCTTGCCGGGTGATCGCGCATGGCCGTGACGGGTGTCATGCGGGGCGGCGCCGGCTGGCGTGTCCGCGCACCGGTAGACCCCGCTTGTGGCGATCATTCTTCCTGTGCTGAACCGGAGGTCGTTTATCGCGATGGGGCTGGCGTCGGGCCTGCCGTCCCTGGTGCCGTCCGCCGCTTTCGGCGAGCCGTTCACCTTGGGGGTGGCCTGCGGCGACCCCGAGCCCGGCGGGTTCGTGGCATGGACCCGCCTGGCCCCGCAGCCGCTGGCCGAGGACGGGTTCGGCGGCATGCCCACGGCGCCCGTGCCCGTGCACTGGCAGGTCACGAGCGACCCCGAGGGCAGGAACGTGGTGCGCCACGGCGTGCAGGTGGCGTCCCGCGCATGGGCGCACAGCGTGCACGTCGAGGTCACCGGCCTGCGGCCGGGACGGGAATACTGGTACCGGTTCAAGGCCGGCCCCTACGTCTCGCCGGCCGGGCGGGCGCTGACCGCTCCCGTGCCCGGCTCGATGCCCAGGTCGCTGCGCGTGGCCGTCTGCTCGTGCGCCAACTACCAGCACGGGCACTTCACCGCGTACGCCAGGATGGCGCGCGAGCGCCCCGACCTGATCGTGCACCTCGGCGACTACATCTACGAGCAGGGCAGCGACCACGTGGCCCTGCCCGGCGGCAACGTCCGCGCGCACGACGGGCCGGAGGCCGTCACCCTGGCCCAATACCGCCGCCGGCACGCGCTCTACAAGACCGACCCCGACCTGAGGGAGGCCCACGCCGCCGCCCCGTGGGCGGCCATCCTGGACGACCACGAGGTGGTCAACAACTGGACCAACCTGATCCCGGCCCAGCGCCGCGAGGCGGCCTTCCGCGCCTACTACGAGCACATGCCGCTGCGCTCGCCCGCCCGCCCCGGCAGCACCGCCGTCCAGCTCTACCGGCGGCTGCGCTGGGGCAGGCTCGCCACGCTGCACATGCTGGACACCCGCCAGTATCGCGACCCGCACCTGTGCGGCGCGGGCTACAGCTCGTGCCCGGCGCCGGCCGACCCCGCCCGCACGATGATCGGCCTCGACCAGGAGAACTGGCTGCTCAGGGGGTTCCGGCGCTCCCGGGCGCGGTGGGAGCTCGTCGGGCAGCAGGTCTTCTTCGGCCAGCGCGACCGCGACCCCGGCGAGGGCCGGCTGGTCAGGCAGGACGCCTGGGACGGCTACACCGGCAGCCGGCAGCGGATCACCGGGGGCTGGGTCAAGGCCGGAGTGCGCAACGTCGTCGTGCTCACCGGCGACGTGCACGCGCACTGGGCGGGCGACCTCGTCCTCGACTACGACGATCCCGGCGCGCGTCCCGTCGGGGCCGAGCTCGCGGTCACCTCCATCGCCAGCGGCGGGGACGGCCACGACGACGATCCGGCCACGGACCCGCTGCTGGCCGCCAACCCCCACCTGAAGTTCCACCTGCGGCGCAGGGGCTACCTCATGGTCGTGGTCACGCCCGGAGCGCTCACCGCCGACTTCATGACCGTCCCCTACGTGAGCACGCCGGGAGCCGCGGCCCTGACCGCGGCCACGTTCACGCTGTCCGACCTCGTCGACGGGCTGCGCCGCCAGGCGTGACGGGCTCTCCCCGCAGGTGCTCACGACCGGTGTCACCGCAGCTCACCGCTACAATCAGGATGATGGATCCCGTTCCCTGGGACGAGTCGGTTGCCCCGGCGGTCGTGATGACCGACGCCGAGGGCATCGTGATCGGCTGGACGGAAGCCGCGGAGAAGCTGCTCGGATACCACGCCGGCGAGGTCCTGCGCCGTCCGAGCGCGGCCTTCCTGGAGCCGGGAGACCGGAGCGCGCGGGGCGACGGCGGGCGCTGGTCCGGGCTCGTCACGGCCCGCCATCGCGACGACGGCCCGATCCTCCTCCACGGCCATGGCGTCCGCCTGCACACCGCGGAGCAGCGCGAGAGCTGGCTCCTGACGCTGGCAGCGGACGGCCCGCCGGTGACGGAGCCGATCCTCAGCCGCGCGCCCGTGGCCATCGGCGTCTGGGACACCGGCCTGCGGTGCGTCTGGCTCAACGAGACGGCCCGGCGCCTGGGTGACGTCCTGCCCCACTACCGGCTCGGCAGCCGGCCCGAGGTGAGCGCGCCGGGCTTCGACGCGGAGGCCATGGCGGGAGCCATGCGGCGGGTGCTCGACGACGGCACGCCGGTGCTCGACCGCGAGTGCCGCTGGGCGTCCGAGGACGAGCCCGCCGAGCGGACCCTGTCCACCTCGCTCTACCGCCTCGACGGCGCCGACGGGCGGCCGCTGGGCGTGTGCGCGCTGGCCCTGGACACGAGCCGCAGCCGGGTCCGCGACCAGCTGGCCATGCTCGGAGAGGCCAGCATCAGGATCGGCAGCGCGCTCGACGTCATGAAGACCGCGCAGGAGCTCGCGGAGCTGGCCGTGCCGCGCCTCGCCGACTACGTCACGGTCGACGTGTCCGAACGCGTCCTGCCCGACGACGAGCCCCTGCGCCGGATGGGCGCCACCGAGGTGAGCGTCCCCGTGTTCCACCGCGCGGGCGCGTCCTCGATCCACCGGGAGTTCCCCGAGTCCCTCTGGCGGAGGGGCGAGGTGGTCTTCGTCCCTCCGTCGTCCCCCTTCACCGCGGTCCTGTCCACGGGCCGGTCCCATTTCGAGCCCGTGATGGACACCTCTCCCTGCACCTGGCTCGACGACGACCCCGACCGGGCGGAGATCATCCGCCGGACGGGGATGCACAGCCTGATCATCGTCCCGCTCCAGGCCAGGGGGGACATCCTGGGCGTCGCCGTGTTCGTCCGCACCGAGAACTCCGCGCCGTTCACCAAGGACGACCTGAACCTCGCGGAGATGCTGGTCGCCCGCGCCGCGCTCAGCCTGGACAACGCCCGCCAGTACACCCGCGAGCGCACCGCCGCCCTGGCCCTGCAGCGCGACCTCCTGCCGCGCAACCTCTCGGGCGGTGGCGCCGTCGACCTGGCCTGGCGCTACCTGCCCTCCGACGTCATCGGCACCGTCGGAGGCGACTGGTACGACGTGATCCCGCTGGGCGACGGCCGGGTCGCCCTGGTGGTCGGCGACGTGACCGGGCACGGCATCAACGCCGCGGCGACGATGGGACGGCTGCGTACGGCCGTGCGCACGCTCTCGTACCAGGGGCTGCCGCCCGACGAGGTGCTCGCGTTCCTGGACAACATGGTCGTGCGGCTGGCCGAGGAGGACGCGGGCGCGGGCGACGCGCCCCTCGACACCGCGGGAGCCACCTGCGTGTACGCGGTCTACGACCCGCTCACCCGGCGCTGCGCCATGGCCGGTGCCGGGCACCCGCCGCCCGCGATCGTGCACCCGTCCGGCGAGGTGGGCTTCGCCCGCCTGCCCAGCGGCACACCGGTCGGCCTGGGGCTGGGCTCCTACGAACGCGTCGAGGTCGAGCTCGCCGAGGGCAGCCTGATCGCCCTCTACACCGACGGCCTGGTCGAGCGGCGCGGGGCCGACATCGACGCGGGCCTGCGGCGCCTTGGAACCGCCCTGGCCGCACCCGCCCTCTCTCTGGACGACCTGTGCGCCCGGGTGATCGGCACGATGGTGGACGACACGCCCTCCGAGGACGACATCGCGCTCCTCATCGCCCGCACGCGCACCGCTCCTCCCTGACCTTCGCGTGTCCGGCGCCTCCCGCCCTGCCGCCGCCGGGCGGGCCCGTTCGGGGCTCAGGACAGGAAGAACGCGGTCACCGCCGCGGCGACGTCCTCGTCCCGCACCGCGTGCCAGGCGCCGGGCAGCTCGCGCAGCACTCCGCCGGGCAGCGCCGCCGCCACGGCCGCCGCCCCGTCGATGAGATCGCCGGTGCTGCTCTTGGAGGCAAGCACCAGGGCGGGCGTCCGTACCGACCTGATCAGCTGGAACGTGGTCGCGTCGGAGATCTCACAGTCGTACACGAGGGTGTGGGCGACGGCCTCGAGCGCCGGCGACGGCTCGGCGCGCAGCTCGGGCGGCACGCCGATGGACGTCAGGAGCCGGTCGACCGCCGCCGCGCGGTGGCCGGAGGACACCAGACCGGCCAGCTCCGCGGTGAACGCGGTGTCCGGCGGCTCCCCCTCGCCCCGCACCGGGGGTTCGAAGAGCGCGAGCCGGGTGATGGCCAGCCCTCGTGCCGCCGCCCGCAGGGCGAGCAGCCCTCCCGACGACAGGCCGTACACGAAGGCCGCCCCGCCCGCTGCGGCGATCACCGCCGCCAGGTCCTCGACCTCACGCTCGACCGTGTACGGCGGGGTGTCGCCGCTCCCGCCCCGGCCCCGGCGGTCGTAGGTGCAGACGGTGAAGCGCGTCGCCAGCACGGCCCCGAGCCCGCGGAGGGCGCCGAATCCTGAATAGCCGCCCGCGGGATCCACCATGACCAGTGCCGGGCCGTTCCCCGACCGTTCGAAGGCGATGCTCGTTCCGTCTGCGGATCGGACGGTTCCCCGCATGATCTTCCTCCCCGTGGCGTGGTCCTCGTCCATGAAGACCCCGCCGCGGCCGGGAACTCATCGCCACGGGACGCCCACTCCGTGCCGGCGAGAATGGCCGATCCGCAGAGAGTCGCCCACCTTCCTTCGCCCGCTGCGGGGGCGCCGATCACCGAGATGTCCGCGTTGTCCGCGTGCCTGACCGGCGGATCGGGGTTGTGGGGCGTCCGGCCGCCTGCTCGAAGCCGGAGCACCGGACGCGCGTCCTCCGCGCAGCACAGATGCCTCAGCGGGCGCGGGTCAGGTCCGGTCATGGTCCCCGATCCGACGCGCCGCCCGGTCTCCCCGGCGTTCGCTTATCGTATGCCGCATGCCTGATGCCATCTTCGAACACCCGCGCCTGGCCGCCGTCTACGACGATCTCGACGCCGACCGCAGCGACCTCGACGTGTACGCCGCCGTCGCCGGCGAACTCGGCGCGCGAAGCGTGCTGGACGTCGGATGCGGCACGGGGACGTTCGCGCTGATGCTGGCCGGACGCGGCATCGAGGTGACCGGCGTCGACCCCGCCGGCGGCTCGCTCGACGTCGCCCGCGCCAAACCGGGCTCCGACCGGGTGCGCTGGATCCACGGTGACGCGGCGGGCCTGCCTCCGCTGCGGGTCGACCTGGCGACCATGACGGGGAACGTCGCCCAGGCGATCGTCGCGCCCCAGGATTGGAAGGGGACGCTGCGGGGCGTCCGTGACGCACTGCGGCCCGGCGGGCACCTCGTGTTCGAGACCCGCGATCCGGCCCGGCGCGCGTGGCTGGAGTGGAATCGGGCGGAGACGTACCAGGCGGTCGACATCGAGGGCATCGGCGTCGTCGAGTGCTGGAGCGACCTGATCGACGTCAGCGGGCCGCTGGTGACGTTCCGGGCGACGTGGGTGTTCGCCGCGGACGGCGCGACGCTGACGTCGGACTCGACGCTGCGCTTCCGCGAGCGGGACGAGGTCGAGGCGGATCTGGTCGAGCACGGGTACGCGGTGAAGGAAGTTCGCGGGGCTCCGGACCGGCCCGGGCGGGAGTTCGTGTTCTTCGCGCAGCGGCCCGAGGAGTGAGCCGGGTCACGGATCGTCCTCGTCCGGCGCCGGCGTCTCGTCGGCAACGACCCTGGCCGCTATGACGTAGTCGACGCGGACCGCGCGGTAGGTCTCTCCCTCGGAGACGTGTTCGGGCAGGCCCGTACGGCGGCTGCCGGACCCTGACTCGTGGGCCGGCTCACCGGAGAACGTGACCGCCACCGAAGGCGCCTCCTCGAATGCCACGCTGTCGGCGCGGACCGTCGCGGAGAAGACGATGTCCGCAGCATCGACAAGCCCCGCGTCGGGCCGCCTGTCGGATCGCTCGTCGCGCGGTTCGCCCGGCTGCCTGCCGGGGTGGCTGGCGAGCGGGTCTCCTGGCCGCCTGCCGGGGCTCTTGTCACCCACGTCCGTCCCGCCTCCTCCGGTCCCGCTGCCGTCCCGTCATGTCCTGCGGCCGCGGCTCTGAGCCAGGTTGCGTAGCCGGCGTACGCCTGCGCGCCGCGCGGCTTTCCCCAGCTCGCGCAGCGCGGGGCCGAGCGTGGTCGGTGCCGGTTTCCCCGGCTCGTCACCGGATGGCTTTCCGGCTCGACCCGCCTTGCCCTTCCGCGGCTCCGCCCTCTCCTCGTCACGTGCGGCGCTGCCTCGCTCGTCTCGTGTGTCGCCGCCTTCCTGCTCCTTGTCCCGTGGTTCTTGGCCCTCCGGTTGCCGGTTCCGCGGTTCCTCGTCCCGCGGCTCTTCATCGTGCGGTTCCCCGTCCCGCGGCTCTTCGTCCTGCGGTTCCTGGACCGGCGGCTCTTCGTCCTGCGGTTCCTGGTCCTGCGGTTCCTGGACCGGCGGCTCTTCGTCCTGTCTTTCCTCCTGTGGCTCCTGACCCCGCGGCCTTTCGTCCGGTGGCGTGCGTGGCTGTTCGTCCTCGCTGGTCTGCTCGGCCGCCGAGGGCACCGCAGGTTTCGCGTTCGCCGGGGTGGCGCCTCGCGCGCCTTCTGCGGCCTGTTGCGCGGTGGCCGGGACTTCTCGCGCCGCGCCACCGGCGGTGCCCGCCGCCTGCTCCGCTGTGCTCGCCGTCTGTTCCGCTGTGCCTCGCAGCGTGGCACCCGTGCTCTCGCCGACGTCGCCGACGGTCTGTCCGGCACCGGCGCCGACGTCGCCGACGGCTTGTCCGGCACCGGCGCCGACGTCGCCGACGGCTTGTCCGGCACCGGCGCCCACGTCGCCGACGGCTTGTCCGGCGCCCGCGCCCACGTCGCCGACCGCGCGGCCCGCGCCTGCTCCGACGTCGCTCACGGCCTGTCCGGCGCCCGCTCCGACGTCGCTCACGGCTCGTCCCGCACCCGCTCCGACGTCGCCCACGGCCTGTCCGGCGCCCGCTCCGACGTCGCTCACGGCCCGTCCCGCGCCGGAGCCGACGTCGCGGACGGCCGCTCCCACCCCACGGGTGATGTTCTCGATCAGCTGGGGATTGTTGTCGATCGTTTCCAGGACGTCCCTGATGATCAGAGCGACGTTGTCGAGCCGGACCTTGAGCAGCGCCTGCGCCTCGACCCCCAGAATCTCGAGGTTCACCCGGCCCAGGGCGACGTCCGCCCCGACGTGCAGATGCAGCAGGTCGAGCACATCCGCGTCCAGTGACACGCGTGCCCGCAGGTCCTCGACCTCGAGCTTGATCTCGTCGACCTTGACGATCGGCACGTCGAGGTACACGTCCGGGTCCGCGGCGCCGCCTGACGAGTTCGCCTCAGGCGGTGCCGGGCGGCGTACAGCCGATTCCGGCAAGTTATCGGACATGTCCTCCCCTTGGGTGGCTTGTCGCAGCCCTCTGGCTCACTGCCCGGTGCTCCGCAAAGGGGACATATGCATGTCTAAAACCGGGCAAATCATGCAGAGCCTGACCTCGACGAGTTCACCCGGCCCGGAGCCTGCTGCGAGAAGCGCTGGCGACCGCTCTCGGGGACCGGCCGGCTACGGCCGCAGCCGCAGGTCGGCGAAGAGCGCCCGGTGGTCGGAGCCCGGCAGGTCGTGCACCTGGACGGCGACCGCGCCGGCCCGGCCGTCGGTCAGCACGTGGTCGATGGCCACCAGCGGGGGCAGCCCTCGGCCCTTCGGCCACGTGGGCACCAGGCCCTGCCCGGTGGCCGCCGCCGCGTCGGTGTAGCCGGTGGCCAGCAACCGGCGGAAGACGGCGTGGTCGAGCGTCGCGTTGAAGTCACCGGCCAGGATGCGCGGCGGGCCGGCGGCAGGCGCGGGGGGCAGCGCGGCGAGCCCTGCGTGCCATTCCGGCACCGTCGAGGGCACGGGCGCGACCGGGTGCACGACCACGACCTCCACGGCGGAGCCGCCGGGCAGCGCCACCTCCACCACCGGCATGTGGTGCCCGACCGGCTGGAACAGGCCGGTCCGCTCCCGCAGCGGGTGGCGCGCGTACACGCCGCTGCCCTCGGGACCGCGGAACATCGGCCGGCTCACCTGGTACGGCAGCAGCGCCGGCAGCCCGGCGGCGGCCAGCCGCGCGCGGGCCGACCAGGTCACCTCCTGAAGGCTCAGCACGTCGACGTTCAGCCGGCGCACCAGGTCGACGAGCACGGCGGCGTCCCCGCGGCCGCCGTTGAGGTTGGCGGTCAGCACCCGCAGCGGCCGCCCCTCTGCGGAGCCGGGCCCGCCCAGCGTCCGCGGCGCCACGCACCAGATGAGGCACGTGCACGCCGCCAGCATGAGCACGATGGCGGCCCTGCTGCGCACGGCGATTGCGAGCGCCAGCATCGCGAGCGCCGCGACCGCGAAATAGGGCGTGAAAGAGACCATCGGCACCAGGAAGACGCCCGACTCCAGCCCTCCGGCCCGGACGGCCGTTCCCAGCGCGAACAGCACGGCCACTCCGATGACCGGCCGCGCCCCCCGCACCCGGCGGCGACGGGGCCGCGCCTCCGTCGCCGCCTCCACGTCCTGTTGAACCAGCACAGTCGCACGGTAAACGGTCATTCTTAACCGAAGATGAGGATCCGGTCCGGGCTGCTGCCAAGATGGGACGGTGGTGAAGGGCAAGATCGTGGCAATGGCGTTGATCGGCGCGTCGGTCCTCGCCGGATGCGCCGCGGAGAACGACCCGTCGCGGGCGCAGCCGGGCGACTGCCTGGCGGCGGTGGGGGAGGGGAAGAAGACCACAGATCTCCGGATCGTCGGCTGTGCCGCGCCGGAGGCGGCGTACCGGGTGGCCAAGCGGCTCAAGCGCGGCCAGCGGTCGTGCGGCAGCACCACCTACGGCTACGCGAGCAGCGGGTACGTCAGGGGCGGCGGCTGGCATCTGTGCCTGACGCTGAACGCCGAGGTGGGCGACTGCTTCCACCAGGAGGTCGGCTTCCCCACCGGCAAGGCGACCAAGGTGGCGTGCGGGCCCTCGGCGACGTACCGGATCGTCAAGCGGGTCGACGGGAGCGCCGACAAGGAGCTGTGCGGCGAGGGCGCCGCCTACCCCGTGCGCAACGACCTGGCCCGCCCGGTCTACCTGGTCTACCCGGATCCGCCGCTCACGATCTGCACCGACCGCGTGTGACCCGGTAAGGCGGGCCCTGGTCGCCACGGACCGCGAGTAGCGGGGTACGGCGGGCCGCGGCGTCGTCGGGGCCCGCGCGAGCTCGACCGGCCGGCGCGCCTGCGGGCCGGTGGCCGGGGACGTGCGAGGTTCACCAGGTCACGGGAAGTTCGTGGACCCCGTAGACGGACCCGTCGTGCTTGAACGGGATCCGCTCCAGGTCCGTCGCCAGCCGCAGGGTCGGGATGCGCCGGTAGAGGGTGCCGTAGACGACCTGCAGCTCCATCCGGGCCAGCGACTGGCCCAGGCACTGGTGCAGGCCGAAGCCGAAGGCCACGTGGTGGCTGGCCTCGCGGCGCAGGTCGAGCCGGTCGGGGTCGGGGAAGGCGGCGGGGTCGCGGTTGCCGATGTCGTTGGCCAGGATCAGGCCCTCGCCGGCGCGGATGACCTGGCCGGCGATCTCGATGTCCTCCAGCGCGACCCGGCGGCGCCCGTTGTGCGTGATGTGCAGGTAGCGCAGCAGCTCCTCCACGGCCCCCGCGACCAGCTTGGGGTCGCCGGCCCCGCGCAGCAGGTCGAACTGGTCGGGGTGCTCCAGCAGGGCGAGCGTGCCGAGCGCGATCATGTTGGCGGTGGTCTCGTGCCCGGCGATCAGCAGCAGCACCCCCATCTGTCCCGCCTCCTGCCGCGACAGCTCCCCGGCCTGGACCCGCTCGGCCAGCCGGGACAGCAGGTCGTCGCCGGGCGCGGCGAGCTTGTCGCCCACGAGGCCGTCCAGGTACGCGGCCAGCCGTCCCACGGCGCCGGCGCGCTGCTCGGGGGTGGCGTCCCGCTTGATGACGACCTTGCTGTTGTCCTGGAAGAACTCGTGGTCGTCGTACGGCACCCCGAGCAGCCGGCAGATCACCAGCGAGGGCACCGGCAGCGCGAACGCCTCGACCAGGTCCACCGGCTTCGGACCGGCCAGCAGCTCGTCGATCAGGTCGTCCACGATCTTCTGCACGTCCGGCCGCATGGCCTCGACCCGCCGGACCGTGAACGGCGCGGTCACCATGCGCCGCAGCCGGGCGTGCTCGGGGTCGTCCATCAGGATGAAGCCGATGGACGAGCCGCCGCTGATCCTGGCCGGGCTCGGATAGCCGGGACGGGTGACGTCGGCGCTGACCCTCCGGTCGCCCAGCAGCGCCCGCTGCTCGGCGTACCGGGTCACCAGCCATGGCGTGCTGCCGTCCCGGAGCCGGACCCGCGTGAGCGGGCCCTCCTCCTGCCTGGAGCGCAGCTGCGGCGGCGGGTCGAACGGGCATCCGGCCGCCCGGTCCATCGGGAACTCAGGAATCCCTGTCTCATCGGAAATAGCCGTCATCGTGTGATCTGTCCTTCCACAGTGGTTGGTCACCGGGCCGCGGTGAGCCCCGCAAGCGCGTCGATCTCCTGGCGGCGCAGGCGGGCCTGCTTGGGCATGTTCCAGCCGAGCACCCCGGTGACCTTGCCGCCCTCGCGGTAGAGCGCCACGAAACGGCGCTTTGCCGCGTCCCCCTCCACGACGGTCGCCTCGCCGGACGGCGTTCCGTGCACCTGCATCCTGGCGTCGAACTGGTCGGTCCAGAAGTACGGCACCGGGCGGTAGGCGCGATCCTCGCCGAGAATGCCGGCCGCGACGATCCCGGCCTGCTCGGTGGCGTTGGTCCGGTTCTCCAGCCGGAGCGACGTGCCGAGCCCGTCGTGGTGCCAGCGGGCCACGTCGCCGGCCGCGTAGACGCCCTCGGCCGCCCGGCAGCGGGAGTCGCACACCACGCCGTCCTCCAGCCGCAGGACGCTGCCCGCGAGCCAGCCGGTCGCCGGGTCGGCGCCGATCGCCACCACGACCACGTCGGCCGCCAGCACCTCGCCGCTGTCCAGGCACACGCCCGTCACC
>NZ_SMKO01000270.1 GCF_004348685.1 Nonomuraea deserti
GACTAGTCGTCGCCAGCGTCAGATGTGTATAAGAGACCGACCGAGCGGAACACGATCACCAGCGTCAGCCGGGCGAACGACGGCCAGTCGTCCCGGCGGGACACCGGCGCGGCGGCCCGCGCCACGGAACCCGCCCCTGACAGCGCCCGGATCGCCGGAAGCGTCACCATCGCCCCCAGCACCGCCGGCGCCGCGAGGAACGGCGACGCGCCGAGCCCCCACACGCCCAGCAGCGGCGTCACCAGCACGGGAGCACAGGCGAAGCCCAGCGTCCCGCCCAGCGAGAACCAGCTCATCCGGACGTGGCTGCCCTCGCTGGCGACCCTGGCCAGCCGCGCCGACTCCGGATGGTAGGCCGCCACGCCCAGCCCGGACAGCGCCACCGCCAGCCAGGTCAGCACGTAGGAGTCCGTCACGCCGCCGAACGCCACCCCGGCGCCGGCGACCACCATGCTCACCGGGATCAGCCACGGCATCCGCCGCCGGTCGGTCAGGACGCCGAAGAGCGGCTGCACGATCGACGACGACAACGTCGCGGCCAGCACGATGCCGGAGACGGCGACGTAGCCGTACCCGCGCCCGGCCACCAGGAAGGGCACGAGGGCGGGCACCGCGCCTTGATAGAAGTCCACGGTCGCGTGGCCGGCGGCGAGCATGGGGATCCTGTTCACGCTCCGATCCTGCACATGGCGAGACTGGCGCGCTTCCGATAAATTGCCAATCCATGTCGGATATCCGCCACACGCCCCAGGCACCCACCGGCCGGCGGCCCCTGGCCCCGGGCGCGGGCATCGACGCGCACCGGCACGACACCCACCAGATCGTGTACGCCTGCCGAGGCGTGCTCTCCGTCACCACCGGCTCGGGCATCTGGGTGGCGCCCGCCAGCCGGGCCATCTGGATCCCGGCCGGCACCGTCCACGAGCACCGCGCCCGCGGCGACACGGACCTGCGCCTGGTGGGGCTCTCCGACAACCCGCTCGGCCTCGACCGCCCCGCGGTGCTCGCGGTCGGCCCCCTGCTCCGCGAGCTGATCATCGCCTGCACCGGCGACGACGGCCCGGCCGGCGGCGAGCGGGAGCGGCTCCGTGCCGTGCTGCTCGACCAGCTCAGGCGCGCGCCCGAGCAGCCGATGCACCTGCCCGCCGCCCGTGATCCCCGGCTGGCCACCGTCTGCGCGGCCCTGCACCGCGACCCCGCCGACGGCCGGCCCCTGGCCCGGCTCGCCGTCCAGGCCGGCACCAGCGAGCGCACGCTGGCCCGGCTGTGCCGCCGCGAGCTCGGCATGAGCTTCCCCCAATGGCGCACCCAGCTCCGGCTGCACCACGCGCTGCTGCTGCTCGCCGACGGCGTCTCCGTGACCGCCGTCGCCCACCGGTGCGGATGGGCCTCGGCGAGCGCCTTCATCGACGTGTTCCGGCGGGCGTTCGGGCACACCCCCGGCCGCGCCTTTACATTGTAGATTCGCTACAATCGGGTGTCGTGAGTAGTTCGAAAGGCAAGGGCGGCACCCCGGCCACCGTGGCGCTGACCAAGGCCAAGGCCGAGTTCACCCTCCATCCCTACGCGCACGACGCCTCCGCGCAGGCCTACGGGGAGGAGGCCGCCGACGCGCTCGGCGTGCCGTACGAACGCATCTTCAAGACCCTGGTGGCGGAGGTCGAGAGCGGGCTCGCCGTGGCGGTCGTGCCGGTGTCGGGCAAGCTCGATCTCAAGGCGCTGGCCAGTGCACTCAACAGCAAGCGTGCGGCGATGGCCGACGCCGCCAAGGTGGAGCGGGTGACCGGCTACGTCGTGGGCGGCATCAGCCCCCTGGGCCAGCGCAAGCAACTCCCGACGGTGGTCGACTCCTCGGCCCTCGACTTCGAGACGATCTTCTTCTCGGCGGGCAGGCGCGGCCTGCAGATCGAGACCGCGCCCGACAACCTCGTCACGCTCGCCCGGGCCGTCACCGCCCCGATCGGCAAGACCGGCTGAGCGCTGGTGCCGGGGCCGGTCCCGGCCGAACGCTGATGCCGCCGCCAGGGGCGGTCCCGGCCGAGCGCTGATGCCGCCGCCAGGGGCGGTCCCGGCCGAGCGCTAGTGCCGCCGCCGGGGCCGGTCCCGGCGGCCGCCATCGTGGCGGTCCCGGCGCGGCAGCGTGATCTCCACCCGCCGCGGCCGGCGCCCGAGCAGCCACTCGAAGAGATGGCGGGGCCGCCTGCGGGCGTGGTGGTCGCCGCGCCGGCCCTCACGCCGCTCCTCCTCGGCCAGCGCCTCCTTCAGACCGGGCGTGTGGCCGCCGCCGAAGCGGGACATGTCCGGCCCCGGGAATCCGCGCGGCTCGACCCCGCTCAGCGCGGGCCGCATCGACTCCACCCAGATCGGCCCCGGCAACGACGCCCCCTGCACCGAGCCGTAATAGCGGTCCCCGATCCGCACCCCCGTCAGCGGGAACCGGTAGGAGCCGCGGATGTCCCCGACGCTGACAGCCGCGGCCAGCGCCGGCGTGTACCCGGCGAACCACGCCGAGGTGTAGCCGTTGTTGGTGCCCGTCTTGCCCGCCGCCGGGCGGCCGATGCCCTGGCCCTTCATCGTGCCTTCGGTGAACACCCCCTGCAGCACGTAGTTGACGGCGTCGGCTACCGGCCGTTCGATGACCTGCTCGCACGAGGGCGGCACGTGGGTGCGCCGGCCGTCCCTGCCGACGATCTCCACGATTGCCAGCGGCCGGCAGTAGCGGCCCCTCGCGGCGAACGTCGCGAACGACGCCGCCACCGTCACCGGGTCCATCTCGTTGACGCCCAGGGTGAACGTCGGCACCTCCTTCAGCGGCTCCCCGTCGGCCCTGACGACGCCGAGCGCCCTGGCCGTCTTCACCACGTTGCAGAGGCCGACCTTGCGCTCCAGCATCATGAAGAAGATGTTCACCGACTTCCAGGTGCCGGTCTCGATGCTGTGCGGGCCGCCCTCCCCCTCGCCGCTGGCGTTGAGAATGCGCGTGTTCGGGTCGTTCACCGGCCGGCCGGCGCAGTTGCGGTAACCCTGCCCGGGCACCAGCGCCCCCGGCGTCTTGAAGCCGTCGCCGAACCGCCACCCCTGCTTGAGCGCCGTGGCCAGCGTGTACGCCTTGAACGTGGAACCGGCCTGGAACCCCTGGCCGCCGCCGTGTGCCGTGTCGGCGGGCAGGTTGAAGGTGGTCTTGGGGCCGTTCTTGCGGTTGGCGGGGTTGCGCCCGAACCGCTTGCTGGCGGCCATCGCCCTGATCCGCCCCGTACGCGGCTCCACCATGGCCTCCGCGGCCACCTCGGTGTCCTCCGGTGACACGTGCCGGCGGATGGCCTGCTCGGCGGCGTGCTGCGCGATCGGGTCGAGGCTCGTCCTGATCACCAGCCCTCCCCTGGCCATGCGCCTGCGCCGCTCGGTCGCGGTGTTGCCGAAGACGGGGTTCGACAGCAGCTCGCGCTGCACGTACAGGCAGAAGAACGGGTACGCGCTCTGCGCGCAGCCGCCGGGCTCCGGGCGGAGCCGCAGGCCCAGCGGCGCGTTCCTGGCGGCGGTCGCCTGCCGCTGCGTGATCAGCTTCAGCCCGGCCATCCGGTCGAGCACGAGGTCGCGCCGCGCCTTCAACCGCGCCCGGTGCTCCCGGCCGAGCGAAGGATCGGTCGAGTACGGCATCCGCACCGCGCCCGCCAGCGTGGCCGCCTCGGTCAGGGTCAGCTTGGCGGCAGAGGTCGAGAAGAAGCGCCTGGCCGCCGCCTCCACGCCGTGCGCGCCGGCGCCGAAGTAGGCGATGTTCAGGTAGCGCTCGAGGATCTCGTCCTTGCGGTACTTCTCCTCCAGCGCCAGCGCCAGCCGCAGCTCGGTGATCTTGCGCGCCAGGTTGGGGGCGCGTGCCTTGTCGCGTTCCGCCTCCGTCCGCGCGCCCTCGACCAGGATGTTCTTGACCAGCTGCTGGGTCAGGGACGAGCCGCCCTGCCGGATGCCGCCCGCCTGGGTGTTGGTGAGCAGCGCCCGGAACGTGCCCCTGACGTCGAGCCCGCCGTGCTCGTAGAAGCGGGCGTCCTCGATGGCCACGATCGCCTGGCGCATCACCGGGGCGACCGCGCCGAGCCGGACGTTCGTCCTGTTGGCCTCGTAGAACTGGGCGAACTGGCGGCCGTCCTTGTCCAGCAGCCTGGTCACCTGCGCGAGCGGCTCCTCACGCGGAGCGGGCGGCAGGTCGAGGAACGTGTTCGCGACGTTCTTGGCGGCCATGCCGCTGCCGCTGACGGCGGGCACGGCCAGTGCCGCCGTCAGCACTCCACCGAGCGCTCCCGCCAGTCCGAGCGCACCGACGGATCTGAGTACGGTCACTTAGACGATCTGCGGCGCCCGGATCGGCGGCAAACGCCCGCTTGTGATCCTTTACCGTTTCCTGCGGATGTCCAGACCCAGGGACGCGAACTGCTCGAACGGCCGGTGATAGCCCCGCTCGATGTGGTGCACGCCGCGCAGCGTCGAGGTCCCGTCGGCCACCGCGGCCGCCAGCACGGCCGAGAAACCCGCCCTGATGTCGGGCAGCGTCACGTCGGCGCCCCTGAGCTGGGACACGCCGCGCACGACGGCCGAGTGACGGGCGTTGGTGTCGTGGTAGCGGCACGCGGGCCCGCCCAGGCACTGGTCGAACACCTCGATCTCGCAGCCCATCCGCTGCAGCGCGGGCACGTACACCAGGCGGTTCTCGAACACCGTCTCGTGCAGCACCGACATGCCCTGGCTCTGCGTGAACAACACCATCAGCGGCGTCTGCCAGTCGGTCATGAAGCCGGGATGGGTGTCGGTCTGCACGGCGGCCGCGCGCAGCCCCTCGGGCGGCGCGGTCGCGCACAGGTACTCGTCGTTGATGTCGAACTGCGCGCCCATCCTGGCCAGCGTGGTGATCGCGGTGACCAGGCGATCCTGGGGGCAGCCGTGCACCCGTACCTCGCCCTGCGTGATCAGGCCCGCCGCCAGGTACGAGAACGCCTCGATGCGGTCGCCGTTCAGCCAGGTGGACGCGCCGCGCAGCCGTTCGACGCCCTCGATGACGATCCTGCGGTCGGGCGAGAGCTCGATCCTCGCCCCCATCCGCTGCAGGAACAGCGCCAGCTCCACCACCTCGGGCTCCATCGCGGCGTTCTTCAGCACCGTCTTGCCCTCGGCCAGCACCGCGGACATCAGCACCGTCTCCGTGGCGCCCACGCTCGGGTAGGGCAGCTCGATCCGGGTGCCGTTGAGCCGCTTGGCCTTGGCGAAGATGCCGGTGTCGCCCACCTCGACCTCGGCGCCCATCGCGCGCAGGGCCTCCACGTGGAAGTTCACCGGCCGCCGCCCGATCGGATCGCCGCCGACCAGCGGCACGAACGCCTCCCCCGCCAGGTGCAGCAGCGGGCCCAGCATGAGGATGGGGATGCGGTTCAGGCCGGTGAACGCGTCGGGCACCCGCGGCTCGATCTGCGGGCCCTGCGCGATCCTGATCTCCGTACGAGAGATCTCCACATCGATGCCGAGCGCCCGCAGCATGGCCGCCGTGATCTCGACCTCGCCCACGTCGGGCGCGTTGTGGATGCTGCTCTCGCCGCTGCCCAGCATGGCGGCGACCATGTGCTTGGACACGCCGTTCTTGGAACCGCGCACCTCGACGTCTCCCCGGAGCGGACCGGAGGGCTCTATCAACCAGACCTCTTCTGCAATCACGAAGTGAGCCTAACCGGGGGATACCATCGAGCTGATTCGGACGCACATGCGAAGGGGAGTGGCGTGACGAGGGAAGTACGCGCTTTTGCGGTAACTGTCCTCACACTCGCTGCTCTCGGGGTGGCCGCAGGGCTGCTCTGGTCAGGCATCTCTCCACGGGCCCCGTACACGGTCACGGAGGGTGGCGAATCCGTGCTGGCCGATCCGTCCACGCAGGCCCTGATCGCGGCGGACGGCTGGTTCGCGGTGATCACGGGAGGGCTGGGGCTGCTCTGCGGCGGGGTGGCGTGGTTCGCGGCCCGCCGGTTCATGCTGCCGGTGCTGCTCGGGCTCGGCGCGGGTGGGGTGGTGGGGGCGCTGCTGACGTTGTGGACCGGGTCGACGTTCACCATCGGAGCCGTCATGGTCGAGGCCGCCGTGATGCCCGACGTCAAAGTCGTCCCGGGGGCGCTGGCGCTGACCGCCCCCGGCGTACTCGTGTCCTGGCCGCTGCTCGCGGTGGGGCTGTTCGGGCTGCTGGAGGGCATGCACGGGTACCAGGAGTCGCCGCTGCGCCACCCGTACGGCGACCTGCCCTGAAATCGCGGGCATCGGTTACCGCGGGGCCGCCCGCCTACCCGCAGGGCCCCCCGCCTGCCCGCGGGGCCGCCCGCCCCTTCACTGCAGCGGAGAGCACCGGCCGTTGCGAAGCCCGCCCTTCACAGCGGAGGGCGGCGCCGACCGTGGCCGGTGGCCCGCTCGAACGCGCGGGCGGCGCGCAGGACCCGGGCGTCCTCGAACGGCCGCGCGACGATCTGCACCCCCACCGGCAGGCCGTCCGTCGTGAAGCCCGCCGGCACGGACGCCGCCGGCGCGTGCAGGACGCTGATCCAGTAGGCGGAGCGCATCCACGCGAGATAGTCGGGAAGCCGCTCGCCGTTGATCTCGCTGACATGGGGCTGCTCGATGGGGAACGGCGGCACCTGGCTGACCGGCGCGATCAGCACGTCGTAGGTGTCGAAGAACGCGGACATGCGCTGGTAGAGGCGGCTGCGGGCACGCTCGGCCGCCGCCAGGGCGGCCGCGGTGACCTCACGGCCCCGCTCGACGTTCCAGGCGGTGTTGGGCCCGAGGCCGCTGAGGTCGCCGAAGGACAGCGCGTAGTTCCACGCCCGGTAGGTCCTGAACGCCTCCTCCGCGCCGGAGAGGTCGAGCTCCACCTCCTCGACCCTGGCCCCCAGCCGCTCGAACACGGCCGGGGCCGTCGCGGTCACCGCCGCCGTGCGCGGGTCGACCGGCAACCCGCCCAGGTCGGGGCTCCACGCCACCCGCAGGCCCGCCACGCCCTCCTCCGGCTCCGGAGTGAAGACCTCCCTGATCGCGTAGGGGGAACGGCGGTCGAACCCGGCGATGGCCGAGAACATCAGCGTGAGGTCGTCGACCGTCCTGGCCATGGGCCCCTGGACGGACAGCGTGTACCAGGCGGCGGTGTCGGACACGCCGGGCACCCGGCCGGGCGTGGGACGCAGGCCGACGACGTTGCAGAACGAGGCGGGGTTGCGCAGCGAGCCGCCCATGTCGGACCCGTCGGCCAGCGGAACCATGCCGGTGGCCAGGGCGGCGGCGGCCCCACCGCTGCTGCCTCCGGCGGACTTGGACAGGTCATAGGGGTTTCTGGTGGCGCCGAACACCTCATTGACAGTGTGAGAGCCGGTGCCGAACTCCGGGGTGTTGGTCTTGCCGACGGTGATGGCGCCGGCGGCGCGCAGCCGCTCGACGACCAGGTCGTCCTCGGCCGGCACGTGGTCGGCGAACAACGGCGAGCCGTAGGTGGTGCGGATGCCCGCGGTGTCGACGAGATCCTTGTGCGCGACGGGCAACCCGTGCAGCGGACCTTCCGGCTCGGCCGCGTCGGCCGCCTTGGCCGCCTCGACCGCCCGCTCGGCGACCAGGGTGACGATGGCGTTGACGCGCGGGTTGACCTGCTCGATGCGGTCGAGGTGGGCTTGGAGGACCTCCACGGCGCTCACCTGCCTGGTCCTGATCAGGCGGGCCAGCTCGGTCGCGGTCAGGTAGTGCAGTTCGCTCACCCTGCGATCCTGCCCCAACCGCCGTCGGGGGGCGACGGCGAGGTCTGCCCATGCCGGGCACCGGCTGTTGTCAGGGATCTGGCGGCTGGTGGCCCACCTCTGCCGTAGCCGCCCCAGCAGGCACGTGGCCGACGACAGGGACTCATCCGAACGGTGCGGAGCCCTGGCCGCCGCCGCCCGTGGATTCCGTCGACAGCGGACTCCGTTCGTGGTCGCCGGCGCTTCCCGCCGCCCGTCGTCTCGCCGTCACGAGCAGCCCCGTGAGGGTGAGCGTGCAGGCCAGGATGACGAGGTGGACGCCGTAGTGCTCGGCCTGGGTGGGGAGCAGCATGTTGCCGATGTGGAATCCGGTGTGCACGCCGACCGCCATCCACACCGCTCCGGTGCGCCACCGCGCCGCCGCGCAGGCGAAACCGAGACCGGCTGCCTGGAGCAGGTAGAGCAGGCGCTCGGCGACCGTGTCGGCCGCGCTGTGCGAGACGATGTGCAGCAGGCCGAAACCCACCGACACCACGATCAGCACGGCTCTCGTGGACATCCGGGCGGACAGCGTGTCGTACAGGTGGCCGCGCCACAGCAGTTCCTCGGGGAACGCCTGGCTGAGCAGGGCGAAGGCGACGGAGAGAGGCAGGTAGGGCAGCCCTTCGCGAACCGCGTCCCACGGCGCCCAGGTCGCGACGCCGGTGACCACGGACAGCGAGCCGGCCACGGCCACCGCGACCGCGCCCGTCGACACGCCCGCAAGCAGGTGGGGCACGGCACGCCACGAGCGTGTGAGCCCCACGCCTCGCCAGGATTGGCGGCCGAGGAAGCGCCGGATCACATAGACGAGCCCGAGCGAGGCCAGCGTGATCCCGATCATGCCGAGCGGCCGGTAGAGGACGTCACCGCGGTCGAGCAGCAGGGTCACCGGAGCCGTACCGATGATCACCTGCGCGAACATGGCGACACAGGTGATCAGCACGGCCCAGACGGGGTGGGTTGCTTTCATAGGCCGCCACGCTACGTAGCCGGTGGGTGCCGGCGCATCGGACGACGAGGTGAATCCGCCATGACCATCGTCATGGTCCCCAGGGAGGATGGCACCGTCACCGCAGCGATCTAAGGTCGGTGCCATGCTGCCTCCCTTGGCCTGGCTGCGAGACCCGGACCGGCCGATCCTGTTCAGCGTCGTGTTCTGGGTGGTGCTCTCGGCCACCGGTGGCGCCTACGCGTTCCGTGACGGGGCGCCGTCCTGGTCACCGGCGTTCGTGCTCAACCTGGCGCTCGTCGCCGCGCTGTGGCCGCTCCTCCCCTGGCGGCGCGGCAACGACCGGCGGCGGCGTGGCAACGATTGGCGGCGCCTCGACCGGTGGCGGCGCACGAGCGATTGGCGGCCCCTGGACCGGTGGCGACGCAGCAACGAACGGCGGCCCCTCAACCGGTGGCGACGCAGCAACGAACGGCGGCCCCACGGCGAATCAAGCTCCGGCACGGCATCCCGGCGCGACGGCAGACGGCGGTTCGGCGGGAAGCCGGGGCACGACAGCCGGTGGCGGCGGGTCGCGGCGGTGGCGTTCCTGCCGGCGACCTTCACGCTGGGCCCGGCCGGCTCGGCCGAGGTCCACCAGTTGCTGACCCTCATAGCCCTCGCCAACGTGGCGTTCGTCTTCGGCATGCGGGCCGCGTATGTCATCGTCGGCTGCATCTGCCTGGTCGGGTTCGCCTCCATCGTGGTGGTGTTCGAGCGTGGCGTGCTCGACGCCGCCGTGCAGACCGTCACCATCGTCGTGTTCGCCTGCTTCGTGCTCGGCATGGCGTCGGCTGTGTTGGAGGCGCGGCGCAGGCGGGCGGAGACGCAGCGGCTGGCGGCTCGTGTCAGGGAGCTGACCGTCGCCCAGGAACGCGCGCGCATGGGCGCGGAGATGCACGACTCCATCGGCCACCACCTGACAGTGATCAAGATGGGCTTGGAGAACGCCGAGCGTTTCCGCTCCCGCCGCCCCGACGACGCCTGGCACGAAGTGCGCCAGGCGAAGGAGCTGACCGTGACGGCGCTGACGGACGCCCGCCGCTGGGTCCGCGCGCTGCGGCCGCTCTCGCTCGACGGCCCCGTCAGCGGCGCCGCCCTCGGACGGCTGGCGGCGTCGTTCGACGGCACCGGTCTCGCGGTGTCGTTCGAGGTCGTGGGGGCTGAGCCGGCCCTCGAGCCCGACGTCGAACTGGTGCTCTACCGCGTGCTGCAGGAAGGGCTGACCAACGCCGTCCGGCACGCTGGCGCCCACCACGTGCGCGGCACGCTCGCCTGCGACGGCGACCGCGTCGTGCTGGTGGTGGCCGACGACGGCGTGGGCCGTGGTCCGTACGCGCGCGACGGCTTCGGCCTGCGCTCCCTCGCCGAACGCGCCCGCGCCCTGGGCGGCGCACTGACCGCGGGCGACCGGCCGGGCGGCGGCTTCGAGGTACGCGCGGACCTGCCCGTCCGGGTCGCGGCGGCGATGTCATGAACGTGATCAGGGTGCTGCTGGCAGACGACCAGGAGCTGATCCGGCAGGGACTGCGGAAGATGCTGGAGATCGAAGACGGCATCGAGGTCACCGGGGAGGCCGCCGACGGAGAGGAAGCCCTGCGGGTGGCCGAGACGTGCCGCCCCGACGTGGCGCTGATCGACGCCAGGATGCCCAGGATGGACGGCGTCGAGCTGATCACCCGGCTGACGGCCCGGCACCGAGGTGTGGCCTCGATCGTGCTCAGCACGTTCGACGAGGACGACTACATCTTCGGTGCGCTGCGCGGCGGGGCCGTCGGCTACCTCCTCAAGGACTGCACGCCCGAAGAACTGGTCGACGCCATTCGCCGGGCTGGCCGCGGCGAGACGGTGCTCTCGTCGACGGTGGCCGCCCGGCTGGTCGCCGAGATCCGCCGCACACCGACGCCGCCGAACGGGCTCCGCGGCGAGGAACGCCTCTCGGCCAGGGAGACGCAGGTGGCCAGGCTGATCGCTGCAGGAGCCACCAACCGGGAGATCGCGGCCCGCCTCCTGGTCACGGAGGGGACCGTGAAGAACCACGTCTCCAGCCTGCTCCGCAAGTTCGCCCTCCCCGACCGGACCCGCCTCGCCCTCCACCTCAGAGA